>WLNQ01000030.1 GCA_009699705.1 Actinomycetota bacterium
ATACATTCTTTCTGTCCCTTCAGAAGTCCGTTGCACCACAAAATGAGATGAGGCGTCGTGCACGACCGTCTGGTCATTCGCGGAGCCCGCGAGCACAACCTTAAGGACGTATCCCTAGATTTACCGCGTGACGCACTAATTGTGTTCACTGGCCTATCTGGTTCGGGTAAATCCAGCCTAGCTTTTGACACGATTTTTGCTGAAGGCCAACGACGCTATGTGGAGAGCCTGTCTGCTTATGCCCGCCAGTTTCTTGGGCAGATGGACAAGCCCGATGTTGATTTCATCGAAGGTCTATCACCCGCAGTTTCGATTGATCAGAAATCAACTTCCAAGAACCCTCGTTCGACGGTTGGCACAATCACTGAGGTTTATGACTACCTGCGCTTGCTCTATGCGCGCATTGGCAAGCCCCATTGCCCGGTGTGTGGAGATGAAATCTCGCGACAAAGCCCTCAGCAGATTGTTGATCAAGTTCTGGGTTTGACCGAAGGCGCCCGCTTCCAGGTGCTGGCTCCAGTCATCCGCGAGCGAAAAGGCGAATACTCCGAACTATTCAGAACCCTGCAAACCCAGGGCTACTCACGAGTTCGAGTCGACGGCATTGTCTATGGGATGGATGAACTTCCCACACTCAAGAAACAAGAGAAGCACTCGATTGAAGTTGTGGTTGACCGGCTAGCGGTGAAGGCGGATTCGCGTCGTCGACTCACTGACTCTGTTGAAACGGCGCTCAAGCTTGCTTCAGGTTTGGTGATTCTCGATTTTGTTGATCTCGCGGAAGATGATCCACATCGCGAACGCATTTTCAGTGAGCATCTTGCCTGCGCGAAAGACGAACTGTCATTCGAAGAGTTAGAACCGCGATCCTTTTCATTTAACTCTCCCTTTGGTGCCTGCCCTGAGTGCACCGGGCTTGGCACGCGTCGCGAAGTTGATGCTGAACTTGTCGTGCCTGATCCAAGTGCAACGCTGAATGAGGGCGCGATTGCTCCGTGGGCTGGGGGATTGGTTTCTGATTATTTCCGTCGCCTTCTTGAATCACTTTGCGAAGAACTCGCGATTGATATGGACACTCCTTGGGAAAAATTGCCGGCTAAGGCGCGCAAGGCAATTATGAATGGCCACGAAGCTGAAGTCCATGTGAAATATCGCAATCGCTACGGCAGAACCCGTTCGTACACGACTGGCTTTGAAGGCGCCCTTGCTTATGTTGCTCGTCGGCATTCGGAAACGGAAAGTGATTCCGCGCGTGAACGATTCGAAGGTTTTATGCGCGAAGTCCCTTGCCACGCATGTAATGGCTCCCGGCTCAAGCCCCTGTCGCTTGGTGTAACAGTGAACGGGCATTCAATTGCCGATGTCGCAGCCTTGCCGATTGGTGAAACTGCATCGATGCTTTTGGGTCTGAAGTTGTCGGCCAGAGATTCCAAAATCGCAACGCGAGTGCTGAAGGAAGTAAATGAGCGCCTTCAATTCTTAGTGGATGTTGGACTGCACTACTTATCCCTTGATCGCGCAGCTGGAACACTTGCAGGTGGTGAGGCTCAACGTATTCGCCTTGCCACGCAAATTGGTTCGGGTCTCGTAGGCGTGCTGTATGTGCTGGATGAGCCAAGCATCGGATTGCATCAACGTGATAACCGGCGACTCATTGACACGCTCATTCGGTTACGCGATCTGGGTAACACTTTGATCGTCGTCGAACACGATGAAGACACGATCCGGATGGCCGATTGGGTGGTCGATATTGGCCCAGGTGCTGGCGAGCATGGCGGCCAAGTTGTGGTCAGCGGGACCGTCGAAGATCTTCTTGCTAGTCCGGAATCGATCACCGGGCAGTACCTGACGGGCAAGCGCAAGGTTGAAATACCTGAAACGCGTCGCCCATCCACTGATCGCAAAATCACCGTACATGGAGCCACTGAACATAACCTCCAAAATGTCACGGTTGACTTCCCACTTGGTCAACTCGTGGCGGTTACGGGTGTCAGTGGTTCAGGAAAATCGACACTCGTGAATGACGTGCTGTATTCGGTATTGGCTCGTGATCTCAATGGGTCACGGCATGTGCCTGGCCGGCATAAGAAAGTCACGGGCTTAGAAAACGTTGACAAGGTTGTTCACGTCGATCAGTCACCAATTGGTCGCACCCCTCGAAGTAACCCAGCGACATACACCGGCGTCTTTGATCATGTGCGCAAGTTGTTCGCTGACACTCCCGAGGCAAAGGTTCGGGGATATCTTCAAGGGCGGTTCTCATTTAACGTCAAGGGCGGGCGCTGCGAATCGTGCTCTGGTGATGGAACGATCAAGATTGAGATGAACTTCCTGCCTGACGTTTACGTACCCTGCGAAGTGTGTAACGGAGATCGCTACAACCGCGAGACTCTCGAAGTTCATTTCAAGGGCAAGAGCATCGCCGATGTGTTGGATATGCCAATTGAACAGGCGAAAGAATTCTTTGCAGCCGTACCCGCGATTTCACGGCATCTCACCACGTTGGTTGAAGTTGGTCTGGGATACGTGCGTCTCGGCCAATCTGCGCCCACTCTTTCGGGCGGTGAAGCTCAACGAGTCAAGTTGGCGGCTGAACTTCAAAAGCGTTCAACAGGTCGCACGATTTATGTGCTTGATGAACCGACTACTGGATTGCACTTTGAAGATATTCGTAAATTGCTTGGGGTTTTGCACTCACTTGTTGACAAGGGCAACTCTGTCATCGTAATTGAACACAACCTTGATGTGATCAAAACTGCTGACTGGGTTATCGATATGGGACCCGAAGGTGGTTCTGGCGGCGGCACGGTCGTTGCCCAGGGCACACCCGAAGACGTCGCAGGGGTCAAAGCTAGTCACACAGGTTCGTTCTTGGCTCAAATGTTGCCGAGCGCGAGTCTGCCACCCACCAAGCGTCGTAAGTCCTAGGCTTTCGTTCAAGGAGATCACATGTCTGAATTCGGTGTAGTAAATCGTCGCAATGTCTTGGCTGGAACTGGCATCGTGGCAGTCGGAGTAGTGGTCGCAGCATGTTCATCATCGGCTGATGTGGCACCGTCCGCAACTGCTGATTCAGCGATCGGGGGCACATCAGTGGGCGCTACTGGCACAGTCTTGGCGGCAGTAGCCGACGTGCCTGTTGGTGGCGGTGTGGTTATCAGCGACCCACCGGTTGTTGTGACTCAGCCCAAGGCTGGGGAGGTCAAAGGTTTCACTGCGATTTGTCCGCATGCTGGATGTCTCGTCGGTTCTGTGACCAAAGACGAAATCATCTGCCCTTGCCATGGTTCCAGATTCTCAGCGGTTGATGGCTCAGTTATTGCTGGCCCAGCTGAACAAGGTTTGGCAGCGGCTGCCGTTTCGGTTCAGGGTACGAACGTCGTTTTGGTCTAACTCGCATGGGAAACGAATCGCCACTACGCCCGCCAACGGGAACGATCCCCACTGAGCCAGGCGTGTACCGATTTCGTGATTCCACCGGTCGGATTATTTATGTGGGCAAGGCGCTCAACTTGCGATCTAGGCTGGCTAACTACTTTCAGGATCCTGCAACATTGCACCCGCGAACGGCGAGCATGGTTGCCACCGCACGAGAGGTTGATTGGGTCGTAGTAGGAACTGAAGTTGAAGCGCTCACCCTTGAATACGCGTGGATCAAAGAATTCGACCCACGATTCAATGTCAAGTTCCGTGACGATAAAACCTATCCGTATTTATCTTTCAACCTTTCGGATCCATTTCCAAGGGTTGCGATTGTGCGTGAGGCGAAAAAAGTAGGAACGCGTTACTTTGGTCCGTACGCGCATGCTTGGGCGCTACGCGAAATGGTTGATGAGCTGCTGAAAGTTTTCCCAGTGCGCTCGTGCCGTGATGGCGTCTTTCGTCGAGCCAAGCAAGTCGGTCGACCATGTCTTTTGGGCTACATCGATAAATGCAGCGCACCTTGTGTTGGCAAAGTCTCAGAAGACGAGCATCGCGGCATTGTTCTAGATTTCTGCACCTTTATGGCCGGCAACGGTGAGGGCTTTGTTAAGCAACTCGAACTGCAAATGAGTGATGCGGCATCGGGGGAGCGCTACGAGGAAGCCGGACGGCTTCGCGATCGCATCGGTGCTCTGCGCAGATCAACCGAACGCAACGCGGTCGCTTTTAATGATGATACTGATGCCGACTTAATTGCAGTGACCGAAGATCCGCTGGAAGCAGGGGTTCAGGTATTCCACGTGCGCGGTGGACGTATCCGTGGTGAACGTGGCTTTGTTATTGAAAAGGCAGAAGAGTTGACTTCAGGGGAGGTAGTAGGCCGCGCCATTCAACGCATTTATTCAGAGCCCGGTATCACAGATATTCCCCGCGAAATTTTGGTCTCGGCATCAGTTGAAGAAGCTAGCGCACTTGAAGCCTGGCTGAGTGAAGTTCGCGAAGGTCCTGTGCATCTGCGCGTGCCGGCTCGTGGGGATAAAAAGTCATTGATGGAGACAGCGCTCAAAAACGCCTCGCACACTTTGCAATCGCATCGAATGAAACGCTCAAGCGATTTAACGACTCGGTCAATCGCGCTCGAAGAGATCCGCGAAGCATTGAATCTGGCGGAGGCCCCACTTCGCATTGAGTGCATCGATATTTCCACCTTGATGGGAGAAAACACGGTTGCCTCACTCGTAGTGTTTGAAGATGGTATGGCGAAGAAGAGCGACTACAGAAGTTTCATTATCAAGACCCCACATGCAGATGACACTGCCTCAGTTGCAGAAGTGGTGACGCGCAGGTTTTCTAAAACTAGCGAGAGTGCGGCAGACGACACGCTTGCGACCGAACACATTGGCGAGAAGAAGAAGTTCGCGTATCCACCAGGTTTACTGGTCATCGATGGCGGGCAACCTCAAGTCCGCGCAGCACAGGATGCCTTGATGGCCCTTGGTGTGACTGATGTGCCTGTGATCGGTTTGGCTAAACGGCTCGAAGAGGTGTGGTTGCCTGATGACCCCGATCCTTTGATTCTGCCAAGATCAAGTGAGGGGTTGTACTTATTGCAGCGGGTGCGCGATGAGTCTCATCGATTCGCAATCACTTTCCATCGCAAACGCAGGGGTAAAGCGATGAAGACCAGCGCTCTGGACAATATCTCCGGGCTGGGCGAGGCAAAAGCAAAGGCGCTGCTGAAGCATTTCGGCACGATGAAGGCGCTGAGAGTTGCGTCTGAAGTTGAACTCACCCAGGTCGCTGGCATTGGCCCGGCTCTTGCTGCCAAAATTCATGACGGACTGCACCCTAGAAATGAGGCATCATGACCGATCGTCCCTTAGAGGTTGCACTCGTGACAGGTATGTCTGGTGCTGGTCGTTCGACAGCCGCTCGTGCGCTCGAAGACCTGGGCTGGTTTGTGATGGACAACCTGCCGCCATCGTTACTTGCGCAAGCTATTGAAATTGCCACGACAACGAATGATCTCGATCGCGTTGCAGTGGTAGTAGACGTTCGAAGTGGCTCGATGTTTAAAGCTCTGGCAGCAGCGCTCGATGATCTTGAATCAAAGAAAGTGCTACTGCGCACCCTGTTTCTTGAGGCGTCGGATGAATCTCTTGTTCGTCGGTTTGAGAGTTCGCGCCGACCACATCCACTGCAGGGTGAAAGTCGCATCGTTGATGGATTGCAAGCTGAGAGAATTTTGCTCGGCGAACTTCGTGCCGAAGCAGATGTCGTTGTCGACACTTCCCATCTCAACGTGCACGATCTGCGACGCAAGGTAGAGGCGGCTTTTGCGCCAGAGACACCAGCAGAACTTCGTGCAACAGTTTTGTCTTTCGGGTTCAAATATGGGATTCCAGTTGACGCTGATCTTGTTGCCGACATGCGATTTTTGGACAACCCACATTGGAATCCGGATTTGCGCGCTCTGTCGGGGCTTGATGCAGCCGTTGCCGATGTTGTACTTGAAAATCCAGCGGCACAAGAGTTTTTCCGAATCTATGAAGAACTCTTGAACACGATGAGGCCTGGCTATCTATCCGAAGGTAAGCGTTACGTGACTATTGCAATTGGCTGTACAGGCGGTAAGCATCGAAGCGTTGCAACCGCAGTTGAAATCGCTAGGCGTCTGCGCGCCACCGGCATCCAAACTCTGGTTGTGCACCGAGATTTAGGCAAAGAATGAAACGGTTACCTGTAGCACTTGGCGGACCTTCGCTACCCGGACCCAGGGTTGTTGCTCTCGGCGGAGGGCATGGATTAGCGGCAACATTGACTGCTCTTCGACGCATGACTGACCAGATCACCGCTGTTGTCGGGGTTGCCGACGATGGTGGCTCAAGTGGCCGGCTTCGTGGTGAATTCGGGATCCTGCCACCTGGTGACTTGCGGATGGCGCTTGCCGCGCTGTGTGGTGACGACACATGGGGTCGCACCTGGCAACGAGTGATTCAGCATCGCTTCGGTGGAGTTGGTGAACTGAGTGGGCACTCGCTTGGAAACCTGCTCATCACGGCACTCTGGGAAGAAACCGGAGACCCCGTTGCTGGATTGGAATGGGTCGGGGCGCTACTTGAAGCACAGGGACGAGTGTTGCCGTGCAGTTTGGAGCCGTTAGAAATCGTGGCCCAAGTACGTGGGGTGACCCCGCACTCACCTGACGTGATCACCGAAGTTCGTGGTCAGGTCGAAGTGGCATCCACGCCAGGCAGTGTCGTCAGCATCAGCCTTGAACCGAGCCGACCGGGTGCTTGCCCGCAGGCAGTCGAGGCTGTTCGGGAAGCTGATGTCGTGATTTTGGGACCAGGCTCGTGGTTTACCTCGGTCTTGCCTCATTTATTAATCCCAGAACTTGCCAAGGCGATCACTGAATCACCAGCGAAGCGCATCTTGGTAATGAACCTGGCCCCGCATGACGACATTGAAACAGCGGGTATTCCCGTGGCAGAACATTTGGATTTCCTGCGAGCGGTTGCCCCAGCAATTCGTCTTGATGCCGTTATTGCTGATCCGCGGCACATAGACGACTTGGCTGCTTTGAGTCGAGCTTGCAAGGATTTGGGTGCGGAACTCATTCTAGAGAAAGTGGCATACGGCAAAGGCGAGCATCCTGGCTCCCATGACCCAGACAGGTTGGCCGTGGCTTTTAGAACTGCACTTCTGGGGTAGGCAACACGCCCGACTGCGTTTCATGGCAAGATGCTTCCTTATGGCAATGACAGCGGCGGTAAAAGACGAACTGAGCCGGGTTGAAGTCACGAAAATTTGTTGCCGAAAGGCCGAAGTTTCCACGCTGCTGCGGTTTGGTGGCGGCATTCACATCGTGTCTGGCCAGATCGTCATTGAAGCTGAAATGGACGCCGGCCAAACGGCTCGACGCCTGAGAAAAGACATCATGGAGATTTACGGCCATGAGAGCGAAATCGCCGTGGTTCAAGCAAGCGGCATTCGAAAAGGGACGCGTTATGTTGTTCGCGTCGTGCAAGGTGGCGAAGCACTTGCTCGGCAAACGGGCATGGTTGATGGAGCAGGACGCCCAGTGCGTGGCTTACCACCAGCAATCGTTGCGGGGGCCTTGTGTGACTGTGAAGCAGCTTGGCGCGGCGCTTTCTTGGCGCATGGTTCCCTCACCGAGCCAGGTCGCTCGTCGTCACTTGAAATCACCTGCCCGGGCCCTGAAGCAGCACTAGCGCTCGTTGGAGCCGCACGTCGTTTAAATATTGCGTCGAAATCACGCGAAGTACGAGGCGTAGACCGGGTAGTCATTCGCGATGGTGATGCCATCGGTGCCATGTTGACCAGGCTCGGAGCGCACGAATCAGTGATGGCCTGGGAAGAACGCCGGATGCGACGTGAGGTGCGCGCCACTGCCAACCGACTAGCAAACTTCGACGACGCCAACTTGCGCCGCTCGGCCCGAGCTGCAGTTGCCGCCGGGGCACGGGTTCAGCGTGCAATGGAGATTCTTGGCGATGAAGTGCCTGATCACTTGGTGGTCGCTGGCCGGCTGCGCCTCGAGCACAGCCAAGCAAGCCTAGAAGAACTCGGAGCACTTGCTGAGCCGCCGATGACCAAGGACGCGATTGCCGGACGGATTCGCCGTCTCCTCGCCTTGGCCGACAAGCGTGCTCAAGAATTGGGCATTCCGGACACAGAGTCTGCTTTGGGATCTGAGTTCAGCAGCTAGGGACCACGGGGTCTCTTTCGCTGGCGCAGTTCGGTAGGATTTCCTCGGAAACGCTTACATTGGGCGACGACATCTGGGAGAAACACGTGACGATCAAGGTTGGCATCAACGGATTTGGCCGCATTGGCCGCAACTTCTTTCGCGCGTTGCTTGAGAGTGATGCGAACATCGAGATTGTTGGCATCAACGATCTCACCGACACCAAGACACTTGCTCACTTGATGAAGTACGACAGCATCCTGGGCCGCATAGGCATCCCAGTTGAAGCTGGCGAAGGACAGATCACCGTTGGCGGCAAGGTCGTTCCAATCTTTGCTGAGCGCGATCCCGCTGACTTGCCTTGGGGCAAGGTCGGCGCAGACATCGTGATCGAATCCACAGGTTTCTTCACCAACGCTGCAGATGCAGGCAAGCACATCACTGCTGGTGCAAAGAAAGTCATCATTTCCGCACCTGCAACGGGCGAAGACATCACGATCGTGATGGGTGTGAATGACAAGGAATACGACCCAGCAAAGCACAACATCATTTCTAACGCTTCTTGCACAACCAACTGCCTAGCGCCAATGGCTAAAGCGATTGATGATGCTTTCGGCATTGAGCGTGGCTTGATGACCACGATTCACGCCTACACGAACGATCAGAAGATTCTTGATTTCCCACACAGCGATCTTCGTCGCGCACGTGCTGCAGCACTGAACATGATTCCCACAACGACAGGTGCTGCTAAGGCGATTGGTTTGGTCATGCCGCACCTCAAGGGCAAGCTCGATGGATTCGCAATGCGCGTACCAGTGCCAACAGGTTCAGCAACAGACCTCACCGTTGAATTGCGCACCCCAGCAACAAAAGAAGAGATCAATGCCGTAGTCAAGGCAGCAGCAGAGGGCGAACTTAAGGGTTACCTCAAGTACACCGAAGATCCAATCGTTTCTACTGACATCGTCACGGATCCAGCTTCTTGCATCTTTGACTCTGGCCTGACTTACGCCAACGGCAACATGGTCAAGGTTGTTGGCTGGTACGACAACGAGTGGGGCTACTCAAATCGCCTTATCGACATTACGTCGCTCGTCGGTTCAAAGCTCTAGGCGCTCGCGATGAAGTCACTCGACGACCTAGAGGTCGCCGGGCGAACCGTGTTGGTTCGCACCGATTTCAATGTGCCTTTGGCTGATGGTGTTAATGGCAAGGTGATTACTGACGATGGCCGCATCAAGGCAGCGATTCCCACGCTGATGTATCTGCGCGAACAAGGCGCAAAAATCGTGGTTGTCGCGCACCTTGGACGACCCAAAGGTGAAGCAGTTGCTGGCTTAAGCCTGGCGCCTGTGGCTGTGCGTCTTGGCGAACTGTTGGGAACACCCGTTGTCTTAGGTGCAGATATCACCGGACCACAAGCAACAGTTGCTGCAGCAAATCTGCAACCAGGTGAAGTTTTGCTGCTGGAAAATATCCGCTTCGATGCGCGTGAAACAAGCAAGATTGTCGCCGAACGCGCAGCACTTGCTAGTGAACTCGCCTCGCTCGCAGATGTGTATGTGTCGGAAGGTTTCGGCGTTGTTCATCGTGAGCAAGCGTCTGTAACCGATGTCGCAAAGCTGCTGCCAAATGCTGCCGGACGCTTGGTGCACAAGGAAGCATCAGTCTTTGGCGCTTTGCTTGCAGAACCTGCTCGTCCATATGTCGTCATCCTTGGTGGTTCAAAGGTGAGCGATAAGTTGGGCGTTATCGGGAATCTGATTGGTCGCGTCGATCGCCTACTCATTGGTGGCGGGATGGCTTTCACTTTCTTGGCAGCTCTGGGGCATGGTGTGGGCGATTCACTTCTTGAAGCGGATCAAATTTCAACAGTCCAAGGCTTCATCGAGCAGGCGAAAGCTGCAGGAGTCGAACTCATGATTCCGGTTGACGTTGTTGTGGCCGATGATTTCTCGGCAACCGCAAATACTCAGGTCGTTGCAGCAGACAAGATTCCTGACGGTTGGAAGGGTCTTGATATCGGGCCAGGAACAACTGCACTGTTTGCTAGTCGGATCGCCGAGGCGGGCACCGTGGTCTGGAATGGACCTATGGGCGTTTTCGAAATGGCACCGTTTGCCGGCGGAACTCGAGGAGTTGCCGAGGCGATGATTGCAAGTAACGCGATGACGGTGGTTGGTGGCGGCGACTCGGCCGCAGCTATTCGGTTGCTGCATCTTGATGAAGCTGCGTTTTCACACATCAGCACTGGTGGTGGCGCAAGTTTGGAATTCCTGGAGGGTAAAGAACTCCCCGGTCTTACCGTCCTGGAAGGGAAATAGCCATGGCAAAGAACGAGCGCAAACCGCTGATCGCTGGTAACTGGAAGATGAACCTCAATCATTTTGAGGCGCTCTCTTTAGTGCAAAAGCTGGCATTCACGCTCAACGAGGCGGATTTTGCTGCAGTTGATGTTGTCGTTTTGCCACCTTTCACTGATATTCGCTCAGTGCAGACCCTCATTGAAGGCGATAAGTACGACATTGAATATGGAGCCCAGGATATTTCTGCGCACGTATCAGGGGCTTACACGGGCGAGATCTCTTCATTGATGCTCGCCAAGTTGGGGTGCGCCTACGTCACTGTGGGTCATAGCGAGCGCCGCGAATACCACGCTGAAACTGACGCATTAGTGAACGCGAAGGCGCGTGCAGCGTTACGCGATGAGATCACCCCGATTGTGTGTATTGGCGAAGGCCTAGACATTCGCAAGGCAGGGGAGCAGGTGCCATATGTACTAGCCCAACTCGAAGGTTCATTAGCCGATTTGACCGCCGAAGAGGTGGCCGGACTTGTAGTTGCTTATGAACCCGTCTGGGCCATTGGCACAGGTGAGGTTGCGACACCAGGCGATGCTCAAGAAGTCTGCCGTGCGATCAGAGTGCGCATTGGCGAGATTCATGGCGCCGGAACGGCTGCAGGAACCCGAATCCTCTATGGCGGGTCGGTCAAGAGTTCCAATATCGCCGGAATTATGGCTCAGATTGATGTTGATGGAGTGCTCGTGGGTGGGGCTAGCTTGGATCCCGATGATTTCGTCGGAATCGTCCGTTATCGGCTGCACCCAGCTGAACTTGCTCACTGAGTTGCTCGCCTGATCTATACTGATTTTTTCACACTGATACGGAGTCTGCCTTGCTCACCATTGTCACGATTGCACTTGCTGTTGTGCTGATCATTTGCAGCCTGCTGCTGATCGTGCTTATTTTGCTGCACCGAGGCAAAGGTGGCGGACTTTCCAACCTTTTCGGTGGCGGAGTGGGTTCCTCAGTTGGCGGTTCGTCAGTAGCTGAGCGGAATCTGGACCGCATCACTGTGGCAATTGGACTTATTTGGGCTGCGTCAATCGTTGGCGTTGGTCTGCTCATTCGCACCGGCGTCTAAAGCCGTCGCGAATCTAGTAGGAGGATAAACATGGCTGGTGGAAGTGCTATTCGTGGCAGTCGCGTAGGCGCAGGTCCAATGGGCGAAGCAGAGCGTGGTGAAGCTGCGCCGCGTATTTGGGTTTCTTTTTGGTGCTCGCGTAAGCATGAATCAAAGCCAAGTTTCGCTTCGGATGCGGCAATCCCAGAAGAATGGGACTGCCCACGTTGCGGATTGCCTGCGGGCAAGGACAAGGAAAACCCACCTGCACCACCAAAGGTGGAGCCTTACAAGACACACTTGGCTTATGTGAAAGAACGTCGCTCAGATGTGGATGGCGCTGCGATCCTCGATGAAGCACTCAGCAAACTTCGTGGAAAAGTTATTTAAGTTTAAACCACAATCTTTACGCTCCCGGTCGACCAAAGTCGGCCGGGAGTTCTTTTGTTGCATCGCCGTCCACGAGGAACAGCGTGTGCTGGGCTTTGATACCGCTTGCAGGAATTTGGCGGGGACCAGCAACTGGGTCAAGAGCTAAACGAACTGCCGTCGCTTTACTTTCGCCAGAAGCCAATATCCACGCCTGACGCGAGTTATTCAGTGTTGGAAAAGTCATAGTGACTCGGGTCGCAGGTGGCTTAGGTGAATTATGAACGGCGACGGCAATGCGATCATCATGCGTTTGCGGATGTTCAGGAAATAGTGAAGCTACATGCGCATCAGGCCCGATGCCGAGCAAAACAACATCAAAGGTTGGTACAAATCCGTTGCCCACGTCGAGCAATGCATCTTCATAATGTTGAGCAGATAACTCTGGTGATTCACTACGGTCAGGTCCATTGATGGAGTGCACGTGATCGCGGGGAATCGCAAGTTGATCAATGAGAACATGATGGGCAGATGTGTCGTTACGTTCCACGTTTCCTGTCGGCAAGTATCGCTCGTCACCCCACCAAAGGTGAATGCGATGCCAGTCAATTGCTAAGACTGCAGGGCTAGCGCTGAGTGCAGCAAGAACAGCAATACCAATACCGCCGCCCGTCAGTACAACATGCGCACATTCACGTTGTTCCTGTGCTTCAACGATCGCTGCAACTAATCGACCCGCGGTGGCTTCCGCTAATTCATCAGCATCGAAATAACGAACGAGTTCTGGGCTTGTCATAATTCCAACTTCGAGATGACCTGCCCGTACATGTCATCGGGATCTAGGCGTCGCAACTCTTCGGCGAGTAAGGCTGAAGTTGAACGACGCGGCAAACTCACCAGCTGATCAGCCAAGTTCGGCCGTTTGATGTTCGCAGTTTTTTGATCGACTCGGGTTACCGAGAGCATGCCATCGTCCATGTCTAATTCAATCCCAGAAATGGCAATCGTGTCATCCCAGACAGTTTCTACTGAGGCACCCAGGCTTTGGCTGAGCCAAGCTCCCATGAGAATCACGCTTGGATTATTTCGTTCACCCGAAACCCTAATGTGATGAACATTTGACATAGGAGCATCAAAAATCGCTGCCACAACGGAACGCCATTGTGTGCACCGAGCCCAAGCAAGGTCAGTATCGCCAGGTATATAACCTGCTTTTCGGATGCGCAGGCCGTCATAGGGATCCGAAAAGCTTGAAGCATCCGTTATCCGACGCTGAGCGTGACGACCGATCAAACTTTCAAGGGGAACATCAGGGGAATCACCGGGCCAATACGCGACAACGGGGGTGTCAGGCAAAAGGAGTGGCACTGCAACGGAGTTTGGGTAGTTCGAAAGTTCACCACGCAGTCGAAGAATGGCAACTTCCCCCGGCCCATCGTCGCCACCCACGCGGATTTCAGCATCGAGTTGGGTGACGCGGGCATCGGGACGAGGGATCAAAGTAATAATGCGCATCGGGTGCTGGCGAGCAGTAGCTACTGCTGCGTCTGTGGCATCAGCTTGGGTGTCCTCGTCCGCCAAAATCAGCAAAGTCAACACCATCCCTGTGGCAGGTGATCCCAACCGATGACGCTCCGCATTGATGGCTGCCGCAACTGCGCCACCGCTTGTGTCTTCTAGCCGAATCATGGTCGCCTCCAAGTTCTGCCATCTCTTGCCAACATGTCGTATTGACTATGAGGTCCCCAGCCACCAGAGACGTATTGCTCGGGCTGACCCTGGGTGGCCCAGAAGTCCAGAACTGGATCAAGAATTTTCCAGCCCAATTCCACTTCAACGTGTCGAGGGAATAGCGGTGGATCGCCGATGAGTACGTCAAGGATCAAACGTTCATAGGCTTCTGGGCTCGACTCGACGAAGGTTTCGCCGTATTGGAAGTCCATCGTTACATCACGCACTTCAATTTGTGAAGTGTCGGGAACCTTGGAACCAAAGCGAACCGTAATCCCCTCGTCTGGCTGAATTCTGAACACTAATGCGTTGTTGCCTAGTTCCTGCACTGCATCAACAGAGAAGGGCAGGTGTGGCGCGCGCTTAAAGATAACGGCTACTTCGGTAACCCGACGACCGAGCCGCTTGCCGGTGCGCAGGTAAAACGGCACGCCAGCCCAACGCCTGTTATCAATATCAACTCGCATCGCTGCGAATGTTTCCGTTATTGAATTGGGATCAATGCCGTCTTCTTGTAAGTAACCGGAGACAGGAATTCCACCTTGCCATCCTTGGGCGTATTGGCCTCGTGTGGTGTGTAGCGCCAAATCCTTTGGAAGGCGAACGGCAGAAAGGACCTTCTCTTTCTCTGCTCGAACTTCCGCTGCGTTGAAGTTGAGTGGCTCCTCCATAGCAGTGAGTGCCAAGAGCTGTAGTAAGTGATTTTGGATGACGTCCCTGGCTGCACCTATACCGTCGTAATAACCGGCTCGCCCCGCAATGCCGATATCTTCAGCCATCGTAATCTGCACATTATCGACGTAGTTGCTGTTCCATAGAGGCTCAAACATTGCATTGGCAAACCGAACAGCCATGATGTTTTGAACGGTCTCTTTTCCAAGGTAATGATCAATGCGAAACACTGAACCTGTGTCGAAAACTGTGCCAACCAGATCATTTAATTCTTGGGCACTCTTAAGATCGTGGCCAAATGGTTTTTCGATAACCACTCTGCGCCAAGACTCAGGTTTATCTTGAGCTAGCCCTGAGCTTTTTAGATGTTCGAGTACCACTGGAAAGAGTCCGGGCGGAATTGATAGGTAGAACGCATGATTTCCACCGGTACCGCGCTTCTCATCTAGGTCGGCTACGACACGCGATAGTTCGTCGTAAGCTGCTGGATCGTCTAAATCACCGGTGACAAAACGAATGCCTTCGCATAGTTGTTGCCATGTTTCCTCGCGAAACGGGGTGCGGGAATGCTCTCGAACTGCGTCATGCACAACCTGGGCGAAATCCTCATCCGCCCAATCTCGGCGAGCGAACCCAACGAGTGAGAATCCGGGAGGCAAAAAGCCTCGGTTTGCAAGGTCGTAGATTGCGGGCATCACCTTTTTTCGGGCGAGGTCGCCAGTGACGCCGAAAAGTACTAATCCGCATGGGCCAGCGATGCGAGGAAGTCGTTGATCTATTGAATTGCGAAGGGGATTTGTCATCACTGTCCGGGGTTAGGAGATCTGATCCATGGCGGTTTGCACTGTTGCGCGAAGGTTTTCCCACGCATCAATGAATTTCTTTACTCCGTCTTGCTCGAGATATTCACAAACGGCGGCTTGTTCGATGCCCAATTCGGATAGCGACTGCCAAATTGCTGCGGAGGACGCACCTGTTCCGGTAACCGTGTCGCCTTGAAAAACCCCATGGTCTGCAACAGCGTTGAGGGTTCCCTCAGGCATGGTGTTGACGCATCCCCGAACTGCGAGATCCATGACATATCTTGTGTCGTCATAAGCAGGATCCTTGACTCCGGTGGAAGCCCAGAGCGGACGCTGGGCGTTTGCCCCAAGCGCAAGTAGAGATGCCCATTCGTCACGAGCGATGCGATCTTGATACACATTCCAAGCCATGCGCGCATTGGCAAGTGCTGCTTTGCCACGTAAACCGGCGGCTTGTTCTGTACCTAGGGCGTCGAGCTTCTTGTCGACATCGGTGTCAACCCGGCTAACGAAAAACGATGCGACGGAATGAATCTGCGAAAGATCGATTCCTCGATGAGCTGCTTTGCGCAGACCGTCTTCATAAGCCTGGATGACTAGCGCATAGCGTTCGATCGAAAATATAAGAGTGACGTTGACGCTGATGCCGTGGCTGATCGTTTCGGTGATTGCCTCGAGTCCGGCAAGGGTGGCCGGGATTTTGATGAGGAGATTAGGGCGATCAATCATGGCCCAGAGTTCGACAGCCTGATCAATCGTGCGCTGAGTTTCGTGCGCGA
>WLNQ01000031.1 GCA_009699705.1 Actinomycetota bacterium
AGACCCTCGCCGGCCGGGCCGTTGGAGACGCGCCCGCGGCTGGGCTTGAGACCGACTAACCCACAACAACTCGCTGGGATCCGGATGGATCCGCCACCGTCTGATCCCACAGCCGCTGCAGCTAATCCGGAGGCGACTGCTGTTGCCGCACCTCCGCTTGAACCGCCCGCAGTGCGGGATAAATCAAAGGGTGTTCTAGCCGGCGGCGCCACATCGGGTTCGGTATAGGACGGCAGACCAAATTCTGGGGTGTTGGTTTTACCCGTAAATACGAAAGCTGCTTCTTTCATGCGGGTCACCACATAATCATCAAATTCTGGGATGAAGTGGAAGGCCGCTGACCCCAAACGACATTCCACACCAGCCCACGCGTCCAGATCTTTGGGTGGAATCACGACTCCGTGCAAGGGGGAAAGGCCCACTCGATCTCGCTGATCATCAGCCTGCGCCGCCTGTGCTCGCGCCTGATCAGGAGTGCGAATCGCAAAGGCGCCAACAGTGGCATCGAGCTGATCAGAGCGCTCAAGGTAGTGATTTGCCAGTTCCAGAGAGGAAACCTCGCGTCGGGCAATTGCCCGCGCCTGCTCAAGAGCCGAGAGGTCATGCAAGGAAGCCACGGGTTCAGCCTATGGTGAGTCAGTGACGACTCCTACGTACCCAAGCGCCGCTCGATCAGATGTAGCCGATAACTACCACGGCACGGTCGTACCTGACCCCTACCGCTGGCTAGAAACTGCTGACAGTCCCCAGACCTCCAGTTGGGTTGCCGGGCAGGGTGAGCTGATGGACGCGGAGCGCTCAACGTGGCAATCGCGTGATGGGTTTGCTGAACGCATGCAGCAACTCTTGGGCGCGGGCACCATTTCGCCGCCTTACTACCGCGGCGAACGAACCTTCTTCATGCGCCGCAGCCCTGGCGAACAATTTGCATCGCTCTTGGTAAGCGAAAACGGGGTTGAACGAGTACTCATCGATCCGATGGTGCTCGATCCAGCCGGCCTGACCACTCTTGACGGCTGGCAGCCGTCAAAAGAAGGCGATCGCATCACGTATCAAATCTCTGAAGGTGGCACAGAAGAGTCGGTGCTCTACGTGATGGATGTAGCCACCGGAGAAACGATCGACGGCCCGCTTGATCGCTGCCGCTTCTCCCCTATCGCCTGGCTGGTTGGTGGCGAAGCTTTTTATTACGTACGTCGCATCGCGCCTGAACTTCTACCGGAGTCAGAGCAGAACTTCCATCGCCGGGTGTACCTGCACTACGTGGGCAGCGATGAAGACATACTCGTGTTCGGCGCCGGCATGAACATGACGAATTACTACGGCGTTCATGTGAGTTTGGATGGCCGTTGGCTTGAAGTATCTGCCGCTGAAGGCACAGAGCCTCGCAATGACTTGTGGGTCGCAGACCTGCGCACCTGTAGCGCAGAGCGTCCGGCATTCACTTTGATTCAGGGCGATGTTGACGCGCAAACGTCATTGTCCTTTGCTCGCGATGGCCGCATTTTTGTTACTACCGACTTGGATGCACCTCGAGCGCGCCTAGCAATTGCAAACCCCAATGACCTTTCGCAGTGGACTGATTTCATTGCACAAGATCCCGACGCGGTTTTTGACTCTTTCGCAGTCCTTGACGGCGATGAACTTGAAATCCCGCTAGTTATGGTGGCTAAGACTCGTCATGGTGTGAGCGAACTTGCGATCCATCGCGCTGACGACGGAAGTTTCATCGAAGAGGTGCCACTTCCTGGTGCTGGCTCCACGAGCGGACCAATCGAACACATCGATGGCGGCCCAGTGATCTGGTTTGTTTACACCGATCACGTCACAGTGCCCCACGTGTACCAATACGACGCACGCACTCGCGAGGTGAGCTTATTTGCCTCGCCTCCCGGAGCTGTTGAAGTTCCCGCGGTTCAGTCCTCCCTTGTTACCTACACATCCAGCGATGGAACTGAAGTGCGGATGTTCATCATTTCCCCAACCGCAAAGCCAGATCGCCCACGACCAACAGTTCTGTACGGCTATGGCGGTTTCGGCATCTCCATGACACCTGGCTACTCCGCAGCAACTCTGGCTTGGGTTGAAGCCGGCGGAGTTTGGGCTGTTGCTTGTCTGCGCGGCGGTGGCGAAGAAGGCGAAGATTGGCATCGCGATGGCATGCTGGACAAGAAGCAACATGTGTATGACGACTTCCACGCGGCAGCGCAATACCTTGCGGATCAGGGTTGGACCACACCAGAGCAACTCGCTATTTATGGTGGTTCAAACGGCGGGCTGCTTGTTGGCGCCGCAATAACACAGCAACCGCAGCTCTTCAATGCTGTGGTCTGCGTGGCGCCACTGCTCGACATGGTTCGCTATGTCACCTCAGAACTTGGACCGACGTGGACTGTTGAATATGGCGACCCAGCTGATCCCGAGCAGTTCAATTGGTTGATCAACTATTCCCCGTACCACTGTGTCCAAGAGGGCACTGACTACCCGGCCACGATGATTGCGGTATTCGACAATGACACCCGCACCGATCCGATGCACGGGCGCAAAATGGCAGCCGCTTTGCAGCACGCTAGTAGCGGGTCTCGCCCGATTTTGCTTCGCACCGAAAGCAACGTTGGCCATGGAGCCCGGTCAATGAGTAAGTCGATTGAGGAATCAGCCGAGACCTTGGCATTCATGGCCAAGTGGACTGGGATGGACGCAGATTCAAAACCCAAGTCCTAGCAATCCAGCTGGCCTGATTACCTCAACGTTGGGGATGAGAAAGTTTCACTGATCGGGTGTATGGGGCGTCGAACGATCGGGCTTAGTCTTTAGTCATGACACGCTGCCTTGTAACTGGCGCTACCGGATATGTTGGCGGGCGACTGATCCCCGAACTGTTGGCAAAGGGATACGACGTTCGAGTTTTGGTTCGATCGCCGGAGAAACTCCGTGACGTTCCGTGGAGTAGCCAGGTCGAGATCGTCTCCGGTGATGCAACAGATGCCGCCGCTGTCGCTGGTGCACTCAGTGATGTTGATGTGGCCTACTACCTGCTGCACTCTTTGCAGCAAGGTCCACACCTTGAAGAAGCCGAAATTGAAATGGCTGAAACCTTCTCGCTTGCTGCCGCTCAGCAACAAGTTGGAAAAATCATTTACTTAGGTGGCCTAGCTCCCGAGCTCAACGAAGAATCAATGTCTCCACACATGCGCTCGCGAGTGCACGTTGGGCAAGCTCTACGGAAGAGTGGCATACCAACCATTGAGCTTCGTGCCGCTGTGATCATCGGTTCGGGTTCAGCGTCGTTTGAAATGCTGCGTTACCTCACTGAACGCTTGCCCGCGATGATTGCTCCGCGTTGGGTACGAATGAAAACACAACCAATTGCGATCCGCGATGTGCTGCGTTACCTCACTGAATGCGCTGCGCTGCCTCGTGAAGTCAGCCGATCATTTGATATCGGTGGCCCAGATGTCCTTACATACCAAGGCATGATGCAGACTTATGCCAAAGTTGCTGGACTGCGCCGCCGCATTATTTTGCCAATTAACTTGCTCTCGCCTCAGCTATCCAGCCACTGGGTGAACTTAGTGACTCCCGTACCTCGCTCGATCGCTCGACCACTAGTGCGTTCACTTCGACACCCGTCTGTGTGTCAAAACGATGACATCAAGCAGTACATCGCAGATCCTCCGGGCGGGTTACTCACGTTTGCTGACGCCGTTGCACGTGCGCTTACCCGTATTCGCGATATGAAAGTCACTACGCGCTGGAGTGGGGCAAGCATGAGAGGTGCCCCCAGCGAGCCACTGCCTACCGATCCATCGTGGTCAGGCGGAACGCTCTACAACGATATTCGAGTTGTGGAATCTACCTCAACACCAGAAGACCTCTGGAAAGCCGTCGAACGCATTGGTGGCGACAACGGCTGGTACGCAGCCAATTTGTTGTGGTGGGTGCGCGGCGCCTTCGACAAGGCAATTGGTGGCGTCGGACTACGCCGTGGCCGACGCGACCCCAACTTCGTCTTCGCCGGTGAACCGTTGGATTTCTGGCGGGTGGAGGAACGCACTTACCCGGAGGTACTTCGACTACGAGCAGAAATGAAAATGCCTGGCAAAGCTTGGCTGGAGTTTCGGGTGGAACCAGGCCCAGACGGCGGCTCAATTCTTCGCCAACGTGCCGTGTTTTGGCCACGTGGACTTGCTGGTCACAGTTATTGGTGGATGGTTGCCCCGTTCCACGCCTTTGTATTTCCTCCGATGGCGCGCGGCATCGTGAAGCAGGCTCAAGCCTTCACCGAGCTATCCGACACAATCTCTTCATGACCACTGAACCAAGCCTGTACGAAAAATTTGGTGGCGAGGTATTTTTCCGTGCACTTGTGCACTCGTTCTACCAACGAATAGCCACGGATCCCATCCTTCGGCCGATGTATCCAGAAGAAGATCTTGGTCCAGCCGAAGATCGACTCCGTTGGTTCCTCGAGCAATATTGGGGCGGGCCGACGACCTACGGCGAAGTACGAGGGCATCCACGGCTTCGTATGCGCCATGCGCCCTTCGAAATTGATTCAGTCGCGCGCGACCGATGGCTTGTGTTGATGCATGCGTCAATGGAGGAACAAGACTTGTCCCAAGAACTCGGCGATGAACTTTGGCAGTATTTCGCTAGTTCTGCTTTTGGCATGCAAAATATTTATGACGATCGTCCGTCACCGTTCGAAAGCTAAAACACAAACTTCTGTCGGAAGTTACAACGTTAACCGGCCGGAATTTCCAAATGCGATTCAAGCGCAGCCCGAACATCCGCTGGGATAACTTGCGAATTGCCACCACTCGTTGCAACCATCGTGCCGATTGCCGTAAGTGAAACACGACCCTGTTCGTCATACAACACATATGAAATGTCGTAGGACTTGTTCCCGATTCGAGAAACCCAAGCATCCAGTGGCACTGCTTCATAGCCGTGCAATAAGGAAACTTTGTAATTGATTTCCATCTTGGCAACGACCTGAGAAAACGTCGGTGCTAATTCACCCAAGACCGCATTCTTCAACTTTATTCGTGCTTCTTGAATGTATTCGCTGTACTTCACATTGTTGACATGACCTTGGCCATCAAGATCAGCAATCCGTCGCTGCATCATCATTCTTACAACAGTCATATTTAGCCTCTGGTGAGTTTGCGGTAGGTCGCACGATGCGGACGAGCTGCCTCAAGACCAAGTCGTTCAATCTTGTTCTTCTCATAGCTCTCGAAGTTTCCTTCGTACCAGAACCACTCGGAGTCACCTTCGTACGCGAGAATGTGCGTTGCGATGCGATCCAGGAACCAGCGATCATGCGAGGTAATCACAGCACATCCGGGGAACTCAAGGAGTGCGTTTTCCAAAGATCCCAAAGTTTCAACATCAAGGTCGTTTGTTGGTTCGTCGAGGAGCAGCAAGTTGCCGCCCATTTTCAAGGTCATCGCCAAGTTCAGTCGGTTTCGTTCACCACCCGAGAGCACCTTTGACGCTTTTTGCTGATCTGGACCCTTGAAACCAAAGACCGAGACATAGGCACGAGACGGCATTTCAACGTTGCCAACCTTAATCCAGTCCATTCCATCAGAGACAACTTCCCAGACGTTTTTTTCTGGATCCAAACCGGCACGGTTCTGATCAACGTAGGAAAGCTTCACTGTTTCACCGATTTTTAGTTCGCCCGTTGTTGGCTGATCATCGGGATCTGTACCACCTGTCGCGGCCGCAACGATCATCTTGAACAGCGTGGTTTTACCCACACCGTTGGGACCGATCACGCCAACGATGCCGTTGCGCGGCAAGGTGAAAGAAAGATTGTCGATCAAAATGCGATCACCGAAGGCTTTCGTAAGGTTCTTGGCTTCAACAACAACCGAACCCAAACGGGGGCCAGGTGGGATTTGAATTTCTTCCATATCCAACTTGCGTGCCTTATCGGCCTCTGCGGCCATTTCTTCGTAGCGATCAAGACGAGCGCGGCTTTTAGTCTGTCGAGCCTTCGCGTTCGAGCGCACCCATGACAATTCATCGGTCAGGCGCTTTTGTAACTTTACGTCTTTGGCGCCTTCTATTTTGAGACGCGTTGACTTGGTTTCCAGGTAGGTGGAGTAGTTACCTTCATATGGATAGGCGCGACCACGGTCGAGTTCCAAAATCCATTCAGCAACGTTGTCCAGGAAGTACCTATCGTGCGTGATCGCGATGACGGTGCCTGGATATTTTTCAAGATGCTGTTCGAGCCAGTTGACACTCTCGGCGTCAAGGTGGTTGGTTGGTTCGTCGAGGAGCAAAAGGTCTGGCTGGCGAAGCAATAGCTGACACAGAGCCACGCGGCGCTTCTCACCACCGGAAAGCACGCCAATTTCAGAGTCAGGTGCTGGGCAACGAAGGGCATCCATGGCCTGCTCTAGTTGAGCATCAAGATCCCAGGCGTTTTTGTGATCGATGGCTTCTTGGAGTACGCCCATCTCGGCCAGCAAAGTGTCAAAGTCAGCGTCAGGGTTTGCCATTTCTGCTGAGATCTCATTGAAGCGGTCGACCATGGCCTTGGTCTCAGACACACCGTCTTGCACGTTTTCTAGGACGGTCTTGGTCTCATCCAGCTTGGGCTCCTGCTGCAGGAAGCCCACAGTGAAGCCCTCGTGAAGCTTGGCATCGCCATTGGAAACGTCATCCATGCCAGCCATGATCTTGAGGAGGCTGGACTTACCTGCCCCGTTGGGTCCAACGACACCAATTTTGGCGCCAGGTAAGAAAGAGAGGGTCACATCGTCAAGAACAACCTTGTCGCCATGTGCCTTGCGTGCCTTACTGAGGGTATAAATGAACTCGGCCATAACCGGTGAGCCTAATGGCCCGCGGCTATGGCCGAGTCCACGGCAGATTCGTCAGGCTCCGACGGGGACCGAATCCATCTGATCTGCCGCGCTTCGGGCGTAGTCCTCGAGGATCTCGCCAGTTTCTGGGTCGATGCCCTCCGGGATGCCATCGGCCTCGGCAAGAGTCAAGGCTGCGCCCTGCAGGTCGGCAATGAGGCGTTCTTCGCTTTCCACCACTGCCTGCCGCTTCACTCGATTAAAGGAAGCCACGCCGCGGGCTAGATCTGGGCCCACGGAGCGAGCCTCAATGTCTTGGTAATGCATCTTGTGACTGGCCTCGCCACAGGCTCGCTCAACTTCTCGAGATCGAAGGCGGCCATGAACCACCACCGGCATTCCCTTCGTTATTGATTGCACAACGTTATAAGCAATGTCTCTCCAACAGCTGACACCAAAATAATGAGTATCGCTATCTACCCAACGATCAGTGGTGCGATCAAAGCGTCGGGGTGTGCAAGCGATCCGAAAGGACGCCACTGGATCACCAGCGGAGCTAAAGCGCATGGAAACGTCACTGATGACGTTACCAACGACGGTGAGTGTGATGTCGTGCATGGGACCTCCCAGGTGCGAATCGAGGGTGTTCTCGATGTCGCAACAATGCGGGAGCGGGATAGGCAATGAATATGGCGAAGTTTCATCTGTGGATGGCAACCATCAACGGGCGGAGATGTGGGTAACTAATGACAAAGATTCGAAATGTAAAGAAATTAGGCAGTTAAGTATTGGTGAATCGCTGCAGCCATGTCTTCTGCCGCGGGACTTTCAGAAATACCAACCACAGTGAAACCCAATTCCGTTGCCGCGACCGCGGTGGTTGGCCCGGAAACAACAACAGGAGCTGATGCAGCCCCGCCAAGCTTTTGATGCACAGCTCTGGCCGCACTTGGTGATCGCAAAATGAGCGCACCGATGTGACCTTCTTGTAACAGGAGAGTTGAAACAGGTACGTGAGCAACCACAGTGGTTTCGTACACCACACCTTCGTGCACGACTGCTCCACTGGCAACTAACCCATCTGGCAAAGCGCGCATCGCGATGCTGCCGTGCGGAAAGACAACTGAGCCCACTGGATGTGGCATATCCGAAATGAGTCCTGCCGCTGATTGTTCTCGCGGAACTAGATCAACCTCTACGCCAAGGGCTCGTACCGTTTCTGCAGTCTTCTCGCCAACGACTGCGATTTTCATGCCGCCTTGATTGGCGGAAACGAAAGCCGCTTGAAGTGCTTCGCGGCCAACAAGATTTGCCCAACTTGGAATGGCCATTTGCGAAGTGACGACGAACCAGTCGACGCCTGTGCGTATTGCCTCTAGCAACCTCGATGCATCAGCCGCTGATTCAGACTGTGTCATTTGTAAATATGAATCAGAAATTGATGCAATTCCAAGCGACTTCAAAGCAGCAGCGTCAGCTTCGTTATCACTGGCTCGCACGAGAAGAACCGGCTTGAACTCACTTGGACGCAGGAGATCCGCTGCTGCACGAAGGCCCAGCGCACGCGCACGCATGACATCGCCAACCTGCAAGGTTTCGCGTAAGTGCACACGCGAACGTTCTTGACGATCAAAAAGTTCTGCGGTTAGGACTAGCTCACTGCCATTAAAAGTCGCGTAGGCACCAATCGCCGTTGAGCATTGCGCGTTTATGCCAACAAGTACTTCGCGTTCTGCCGCTGTTGTAATCCTAGAAATCGGATCCTGCAATTGAGCAATCAAATCAAGGATGTCATCGCCAGTTCGGCATTCAACCGCCAACGCCCCCTGTGCTGGTGCCGGCACGATTTCGAGTGGATCAAGAATCTCACTAATCACTGCGGTGCGACCAATGCGAGCAATACCTGCGTAAGCAAGTACGACAGCATCTACTTCGCCTTCAATCGCTTTGCGCATTCGAGTGTCAATGTTTCCGCGAACAGGCTGGATTTGCAGGTCAGGACGAATAGCAAGCAACATCGCGGCCCGACGCGGCGAGCTCGTGCCTACTTTTGCGCCCGGCGGCAACGTTTCAAGCGTTAAACCGTCGCGACATACCAATACGTCACGTGGATCTTCACGTAAAGGAACTGCTGCGAGCGAGATTGCGGGTTCTAAAGCGCTGGGTAAGTCTTTAAATGAATGGACGATGACATCAACTTCGCCCGCGAGTAGTGCCGTGCGAAGGGTTGAGACAAAAAGTCCTGGGTTTCCTGGTTGGTTCAACGATGTTGTGGTGTCATCCCCTGGTGTGTGAACCAGAATTTCTTCCCATGCGCGACCGCTGAGAGCTGTCAGTGCGTCACCGACTGTTGCCGATTGTGTTCGAGCAAGCAGGCTCGCACGCGTGCCTAGCCTGATCGGATTAAGCTCGGGCATCGAGTTCAATACCAAAGAGCGTGTGAATAGCTTTTTGGTAATCAGCGAAATCACCTGTACGGGCAAGTTCTTGTGCTCGAACTGAAGGCGTATGTAAAATGGAGTTCGACACTCTATGCAGTGCCTTTGCGACTTCTTCAGCCGTTTCTGCATCTACTCGGCCACGAATGCGTTCAAGCTCTTCATTGATAATGCCCATGACGTGTGCTCGCATTGCAACTACTGCGTGATCCGCAGTCCGGCCAGATTCGTGTAATTCAAATTCCGAAACTGCCTGTAACACGATGTCTTGAGCTTCAAGGATTGCCGACGAATGCTCGCGGGGAGCAAACTGACGAATAACGTCCAGGTTAATGACATCGGCACCAAGGAAATCGAATACATCAGGGGCTACGTCAGGCGAGAGAGCTAAGTCAATGATTGGTACCACTGGGAAACCATCTATTCCACGCGATTGCTGCGCTGCCTCCATAAGGGCGCGATTCAGCAGGAACTCTGCAGCCCCACTACATGCTGCGATGACGTCTGCATTCGATACGGCGTTTATCAAATCATCCGGTCCCACCGCGGTTACTTCACGATTCACTGCGAATTGATGAGCGCGGCCGGTAGATGAATAGACATGAATGTCAGCGCAACCAAGTTTTTGTAATGCAGAGGTTACAACTCTTGCGTAGGAACCAGTGCCAAGAACGAGTGCGCGACGTCCGGCAAGTGCTCCGTAACGCTGTTCAGCAATATCCAAACCGACGCTGACTATTGAACGTCCTGCCGCCCCAAGCCCGGTTGAACTCGTTACTGCCTTTGAAGTTGCAAGAGCCCGTTGCATTAGGCGTTCAAGAGTTGGTGATGTTGTACCTTCAAACTGCGCAGTCGCAAGTGCTTGGCGAACTTGGCCCGCAATTTCATCTTCGCCGACGACCATGGATTCAAGTCCGGATGCGACCGAAAAAAGATGCTGCCCAACAGCCGTGCCGACGACCACACGCATCGCGTCAACAACGAACTCTTGATCTAGACCTGCTGCGAGTGCCACCGAGGTGGTCGTGAGATCAACAGCATCGTGGAAGCGTTCTAGATCAAGGTAAATTTCGAAGCGATTACAGGTCGAAAGAACCACCGCACCGTTGATGTCTGGACTGCCTGCTGTGAGCCTTGAAGCAAGGCCGTCGCTAGCTAGTGCTAACCGGCTTACCTCGTCGAGGGTGACGTCATGGTGGTTTGCACCAAGCATCACCATGACCATGGGGAGATTCTACGACTATGAGGCCCCTCTCCCTCTCCCCAAGGCGAGTGACCATCGTCTCTACTAAGTTGAACCCATGACCGCATCGGACGTTCTACCGCCGCAGCACCCCCTGATTTCTGGCAAAACAGCTGATTCCCCGCTCATCACCGCGTACCGCGGCGGTCGCCCAACCACCCGACCGATCTGGATGATGCGCCAAGCCGGCCGTTCCCTGCCTGAATATCGGGCTCTTCGCGAAGGCACGGCCATGCTCGATTCTTGTCTGCGGCCGGATATGGCAGCCGAAATCACGTTGCAGCCCGTTCGTCGCCACAAGGTGGACGCTGCGATTTTCTTCAGCGACATCGTGATCCCGCTTAAGTTGGCTGGGATTGACGTGGACATCGTGGCTGGGGTTGGACCGGTGATGGGTGAAGCAATTCGCACCGCCGATCAGGTGCGTAACCTTCCAGCCCTGGATCCAAGCGCGCTCACCCCAATCATCGATGCCATCGGCATCGTCACCGCAGAACTGGGTAGCACGCCACTTATTGGGTTTGCGGGTGCACCTTTCACCTTGGCTTCCTACCTCGTCGAAGGTCGCCCATCTCGGGAATATCTGCATACCAAAGCGCTCATGCGTGATGATCCTGAAACTTGGCATGCACTACTTTCTTGGGTTTCTCAAGTTACGGGCACGTTCTTACGAGCTCAGGCGTTCGCAGGTGCCAGCGCGCTACAACTCTTTGACTCTTGGGCTGGCGCGCTCACCCTTGATGAGTACCTCACCTTCGTTGCACCACATTCCGCAAAAGTCATGAGCATGGTTGATGACCTGCCCGTGCCTCGCGTTCATTTCGGCACCAAGACCGGTCACTTGCTCGTTGCCATGCGCGATGTCGGCGCAACCGTTGTCGGCGTAGATCAATTCACGCCGCTTGATGTGGCCAATGAACTGCTGGGTGGAACTACTCCCCTGCAAGGAAACATCGATCCTGAATTGTTGAGCGGCCCATGGGACGCGTTGGCAGCAAATGTGCGCGACGTCTTACAGCGCGGACTTTCGGCTCCTGGTCATGTCGTGAATTTAGGTCATGGAGTACCACCAGACACCGATCCAGATGTTCTTACTCGCATGGTTGCCCTCGTACACGAGGAAGGCTGAGCACATGCCAGTCCGTTTTGATGTCATCATCGTTGGTGGCGGAATCAGCGGCTTGGTTTCTGCACGAAAAGCTGCACAGCAAGGCAAATCAGTGTGCGTGATTGAAGCAAGTGATCGATTCGGTGGAGCTCTTCAAGGAAAAACACTTGGTGGCGTAACGGTTGACGTCGGAGCGGAAGCTTTCGCTGTTGCTCGGCCAGAAACGCTTGATCTCATTAAAGAGCTTGGCCTTGTCGATCGAGTTGTCGCACCGCGGCGTTCAGATTCACGATTGATCGTGCCGCAAGGAACGTTTCCTATGCCTCACGCTTTGCTTGGCATTCCAACAAACCCGTTAGCCGACGATGTCGTTGCCATCATCGGCATCGAGGAAGCAACCAAAGCTGCACAACTCGACGAACTTCCTGTGCCTGAGAGCTGGGATCCCCAGATCACGCTGGGTGCACTCATTCGCCAACGCCTCGGCGATCAGGTCACTGATTACATCGCGACGCCTGTTGTTGGTGGCGTACACGCACTCCACCCCGATCTGGCAGAAGCCGAAGCGATCATGCCGGGCATCACTGCAGCAACAACGAAATACGGCGGGCTTTCGAAGGCTGCTGCAGCGATCCGAGCGTCCTCTGGTGTTCCAGGCGCGGCAGTTAATGGCTTAGTTGGCGGTATGTCGAATCTGGTTGATGCCCTTGTGCAAGAACTGCAAGAAGCGCCAAACGTTGAACTTTTTCTGAACACTCCAGTGCACAACATCAGCAAAGCCGAAAGTTCCGGTCAAAGCAGTTGGGAAGTAACAACCTCAAACAAAGAATTTCTTGGAGATCACGTTGTTGTTGCTCTCGATGCAAAAAATGCAGCGCGTGTGCTTACGTCTCTTCCATCAATTCACCAACCGTTATCGAGGCTATATGTCGGTGACGTAGTGGTATTTGCTGGACTGATTAGTTCTGATGTGTTGGACGAAGATCCACTTGGTTCTGGTGCATTGATTGCCCCCAGCACTCCCAGCATCCACGCCAAGGCCATCACGCACGCGTCCGCGAAATGGGAATGGATCCGCGAGGCTTATGGCCCTGGTCGCCACATAGTTCGACTTTCGTACGGGCGCGATGGCGTGATCAATGAAGACCTAGCTGATCTCGCAACGATCGCTCACGCAGATCTAGAACTCTTACTTGGCACTTCGATGCCAGCCTTTGACCAAGCTCACCTCGCTCGCTGGACTGGATCGTTGCTGCATCCTCGCGTTGGTCATCGCGTCAATGTGTCAGAACTCAAGGCTGCCGCTGCCTCAATAGAAGGTCTTTCTCTTGCCATTGCCGGACTTGCTGGCAACGGACTTGCTGGCACGGTCAGCCAAGCGCACGCCGCCATCTCCTAGGTGAGAAACTGAGCCCATGACCACCTCTGATGTCAGAATTGCCTCTGAGCCAAAGCTCACCGCTCGCGAAGCGAACGAAACTATTCGTTACACCTGCTGGACCACGTTTAAACGCATTTTTGGCCCGAGTGAGACATCCCTAGGCGAATTTAACGACCTGCTTGCGAGTTGGGCTAAGCGCGATATCACTGTTCGCGGTCTTTACGACGTTTCCGGGCTGCGTGCTGATGCTGACGTGATGACCTGGCTCCACGCGCCAACCGCAGACATGATTCAGCAGGCTTTGCGTGAACTTCGCCAGAGCGAACTCGGGCAGTCCCTTGAAATGACCTGGTCTGGCATGGGCATGCACCGCCCAGCTGAATTCAATAAGTCGCACGTACCTTCTTTCATGCTCGGCAAAGAACCAAAGGATTGGGTCTCTGTTTACCCATTCGTGCGGTCATACGAGTGGTATTTGCTGCCTGATGATGAGCGCCGTGAAATGTTGTTCGAGCACGGAATGATGGGACGCGATTACGGCGGCATCTTGTCTAACACCGTTGCTGCATTCGCGCTTGGCGATTACGAGTGGTTGCTAGCGTTGGAATCTGATGACCTCGATGAAATTGTCGACATGATGCGTACCTTGCGTTCAGCTAAGGCCCGGCTGCATGTGCGCGAGGAAATCCCCTTCTTCACCGGTCGTCGAGTTGATGCCGCCACTTGGGTTGCCAGCCTCGCATGAACTACGACGCGATCCTGCTCGCATCATTTGGTGGACCAGAAGGCCCTGATGATGTCATTCCTTTCTTAGAAAATGTGACGGCCGGGCGCAATATTCCGCGAGAACGTCTCGAAGTAGTAGGTCAGCATTACTTTCGCTTCGGTGGCATCAGTCCGATTAACCAGCAAAACATTGCTCTGATTGATGAATTGCGACACGAGCTCCGTAATCGCGAAGTGTCTCTGCCTATTTATTGGGGCAACCGCAACTGGAAGCCGTACTTCTCCGATGCCCTGACAGATATGCAAGCCGACGAACGAAAAAATGTGCTCGTCATCAGCACTAGCGCCTACTCCTCTTATAGTGGCTGCCGCCAATATCGTGAGAATATCGCTGCGGCTCAAGCCGACTTAGGTATCACCGACATGTCCATCTCTATGGCGCATCCTTATAGCAATCGACTTGGCTTTCGCACGCGTAGTGTTGAAGTGCTGTTGGACTCTTTGCAGTATCTCTTGAGCGAAAAACACATGATCGATGCGATTCAGGTGCTGTTCACTACCCATTCAATCCCAACAGACTCCGCGCTCACCTCTGGCCCGGAACCGCATGAAGCACCAGGTGAATACGTACGCCAACATGTTGAAGTCATGAACGACGTCATGAAGATGGTGGGCATAAGTTCAGTACTGCACCCACCCTTCCAACTGGTGTTTCAATCACGCAGCGGACGTCCATCAGATCCTTGGCTTGAGCCAGACATCAATGATGCGATTCGCCAGCTAGCCGTGGAAGGCAAGACAACTGCGGTGGTCGTGGTGCCCATCGGCTTCATCAGCGATCACATGGAAGTGCTCTGGGATCTGGATACTGAGGCGATGGCCACGGCCGAAGAAGCGAACTTCGTGTACATCCGCGTTCCAACGCCAGGCATTGACGAAGACTTCATGGTGGCCTTAGCCGATTTAGTGGAAGACGCCCTCCACGATGGCATCACCCGCACTAAGCCGGCTGGGCTTTGTTCAGGCACCTGCTGCCCGAACCCCCGAGGGCCGATACCCGCGATCCCAGGGGTCTAGGCTTGTTGGCATCATGGATATTCACGAGCGCCCGCGTCGCCTGCGTCGAACCGATGGCATGCGGCGCCTTGTGCGACAAGTCCACCTCGATCCAGGCAATCTGATCCTTCCTGTTTTCGTGCGCGAGGGCGCAAGCGAGCCCATCGCGATCGGCTCAATGCCGGGCGTTTTTCAACATACGCAGAGTTCACTCAAAGCTGCTGTGAACGAAGCCGCCGCCGCTGGTGTCGGCTCGGTAATGATCTTCGGCGTTCCATCACATAAAGATGCCAATGGGGATGCGGCGTGCGCGCACGACAGCATCCTGGCTGACGCGATCCGTTGGGCCAAAGAAGAAGTAGGCGATTCACTGCCGATCATTGCCGACTTATGTCTTGATGAATTCACCACGCATGGTCATTGCGGCGTGCTCGATGCCAACGGCAATGTCGACAACGATGCGACGTTGACGCAATATCAACGCATGGCATTAACACTTGCTGACGCAGGCGCAGACATTCTTGGTTTGAGCGGGATGATGGATGGCCAAGTTGGTGCTGTTCGAAAAGCCCTTGATGCGCAAGGAAATATCGACACTGTCCTGCTTGCTTACGCAGCCAAATACGCATCAGCTTTTTATGGACCATTTCGCGATGCCGTGGAATCAACCCTTGAGGGTGACCGCAAGTCGTATCAGCAAGATCCGGGCAATGTGAATGAAGCAATTCGTGAAGTGCGCCTAGACGTTGCTGAAGGCGCCGACATTGTGATGGTCAAGCCAGGCCTTCCCTACCTTGATGTCATCGCGCGAGTGAGTGCTGAAGTTGAAGTTCCCGTTGCTGCGTACGTTGTTTCCGGTGAATCATCAATGATCGAAGCCGCAGCTGCTGCTGGAATGCTGGATCGCGAACGAGCAATCCTGGAAACCCTTACTTCGGTTAAGCGCGCCGGCGCCGACATCATCGCCACCTACTGGGCAACTGAAGTTGCCCACCTGTTGAATCGATAACACTGTGAATAAGTCTGAACGCTGGTTCGAGCGTGCCCAAGATGTCATCCCAGGCGGAGTCAGCTCACC
>WLNQ01000032.1 GCA_009699705.1 Actinomycetota bacterium
AACGCACCTATGGCCATCATTGAGCTTTGTGAGCCAATGTTGGAACAGGTTGTAGCTGAAGCCGTTGGCGCTACCAAGCGCGCTGCTAAGGAAGCTACGGCTCCCGTAGTTGCCACAACAGTTGAAGAGACCGTAGTTGTCGAACAGACGCCTGAAGCGGTTGAAGAAGTTGTAGCTGAAGCGGAAGTTTCACAAGCAGCAACTGACAAGGAATAGTCCTGTCACAACAGATCGTCGATCAGCCCGTTCCCGGAGGTTATCCGGTGGACGGGCTGATTCGTTTGCGTATTGATTTGTCTTATGACGGCACAGCTTTTTATGGCTGGGGTGTGCAAAAAGATTTGCGATCCGTGCAAGGAGAAATTCTGCGCGTCTTTAATTTCTTAACGCATTCCAAAGTTGATATTTTCGTTGCGGGTCGAACTGATGCCGGTGTCCATGCCCGCGGTCAAGTGATCCATGTAGATCTCAATCAGCATCAGATAGATCGCCTAGAAAACCCAGGCCGTCTCAATCGTGCGTTACCAGAAGACATTCGCATCCACGCGATGGAAGTGGCCCCAGTTGGGTTCGATGCGCGCTTCTCAGCTCTGTGGCGCAGGTATTCATATCGGGTTTGTGATGAGTCCACGCAGATGAGTCCGCTAGAAAGAAATCACACTCTTTTTCATTACAAGCCACTGGACATCGACGCAATGAACGTGGCGGCGCAGGGGTTATTAGGTCTTCAAGACTTCGCGGCATTTTGTAAACCACGCGACGCTTCAACTTCGATGCGTGAAGTTGAATATCTCAAATGGCATCGAGAAGATGCCGCGTGCGTCATGACCGTGCAGGCTGACGCCTTTTGCCACTCCATGGTGCGCAGCATCGTTGGAGCGCTCATTCCCGTTGGAGATGGCCGCAAGCCCGTCAGTTGGCCTACTGAGGTCCTACAGGGTCGAGATCGCACCCTGGGGCCCACCGTGATGCCGGCACACCCATTGGTCCTGGAAAAGGTGGGCTACCCATCTGACGAAGGTATGAGTGCCCGTCAGATCATTACCCGGTCAAAGCGGGCCCAAGATGAGGGCTAGGCTGTCCTTGTCTTGAGGCGTAGTCACCCCAATTTGGCTTAAATGCCTAAAACTGGGTACTCTTTGGGGTCGCTTCAGTGCTTCCCCGAATGCCCTGAAGACATATTCAGCAGTCCGAATCAACAATGAAGGTGGCGTCCCGTGCGCACGTACAGCCCAAAGGCCGGTGAGGTAACTCGCGTCTGGCACGTTATTGACGCTTCCGATGTCGTTCTCGGACGCCTTGCTACACATGCAGCAACGCTGCTGCGTGGCAAGCACAAACCAACATTTGCTCCACACATGGACCAAGGTGACTTTGTCATCATCATCAACGCTGACAAAGTCGCGTTGACGGGCCAAAAGCGTGAGCAGAAGAACGCTTACCACCACTCCGGTTACCCAGGCGGCATGAAGTCGACCTCGTATGCCGAACTGTTGGCCAAGGATTCGCGTAAGGCTGTCGAAAAAGCTGTGAAGGGGATGATCCCTCACAACAAGATCGGTAAGCAGCAACTCACGAAGCTGAAGATCTATGCAGGCCCAGAGCACCCACACGCTGCACAGGGTCCACAGCCTTTCGCGATCACCCAGATCGCTCAGTAGACATCCCCGAGCCGGAACTTAACGAAGAGGAAATGGCAGTGTCAGAGGCCACGATCGCCGACGTAGACGTCGAAATCGAAGAAGAAGAGATTCCTTCTGAGTACACCTCAGAAACCCCAGCACGCGCGGTTGTTACTCGCGACGTAGTTGTGGCACCAGGAGCAGCTACCGGACGTCGCAAGCAGGCAATTGCCCGCGTGCGCATCGTTCCCGGAACTGGCAAATGGACCATCAACGGTCGTGAGCTTGACGATTACTTCCCTAACAAGGTGCATCAGCAGGAAGTGAATGATCCATTCACAACCACTGGAGCCGAGGGCAAGTTCGACGTGCATGCACGCATCAGCGGTGGCGGTGTCTCCGGTCAAGCTGGTGCACTTCGTCTCGGTGTTGCTCGTTCACTGAACCAGATCGATCGCGACGGCAACCGCCCTTCCCTGAAGAAGGCTGGCTTCCTTACTCGTGATCCACGTGCCAAGGAACGTAAGAAGTACGGTCTGAAGAAGGCCCGTAAGGCTTCTCAGTACAGCAAGCGCTAATCCCTTGGGACGGCTCTTCGGCACCGATGGTGTTCGCGGGCTCGCTAATCGCGATCTCACCGCTGAACTCGCTTTGGATTTAGCCGTTGCTGCCGCCCATGTTTTAGGCGACGTTGGTGCTTTTGCTGGCCATCGTCCACGCGCTGTTGTTGGTCGAGATTCACGCGCAAGCGGTGAGTTTCTTGAAGCAGCAGTTGTTGCAGGTTTAGCAAGCGCCGGTGTTGATGTCATTCTTTTGGGAGTGACACCGACACCGGCGGTTGCATTTTTAACCGAGGCTCTTGGGGCGGACTTAGGCGTCATGCTTTCGGCATCGCACAATCCCATGCCCGATAACGGCATCAAGTTCTTCGCTCGCGGTGGTCACAAACTTGATGACAGCATCGAAGATGCCATTGAATCCAGGATGCGCGAACCTTGGGACCGACCATTAGGCGCCGACGTTGGTCGCGTTGTTGTGGAAGCTGACGCTTCTGTTCTCTATGAAGAACATTTACTGGCAACCACGCCACACCGACTCGATGGAATCAAGGTTGTGGTTGATTGCGCGAATGGTGCAGCTTCGTTTATTGCGCCTGACGTATATGAGCGCGCGGGTGCGCATGTCATTGCGATTCATTCATCGCCAGATGGTTTGAATATCAATGAAAACTGTGGCAGCACTCACTTGGGTGACCTTCAGGCTGCAGTTCGTGAACACAAAGCTGATCTTGGTATTGCCCACGATGGCGATGCGGATCGTTGTCTTGCTGTTGATGCTGATGGCAACATCATCGACGGCGATCACATTCTTGCGATCTTGGCGATTGCTATGCGCGACTCAGGAAAACTTACCAACAACACTGTTGTTGCAACCGTGATGTCGAACTTGGGCTTCAAGATTGCAATGGAAGCGCACGCCATCACCGTGATTGAAACAGGTGTTGGTGATCGGTATGTTCTGGAAGCGATGAAGGCCGATCAACTTGCACTCGGTGGCGAACAAAGTGGTCACGTCGTAATGTTGGAGCACGCAACAACTGGTGATGGCTTACTGACTGCCCTGCACTTAATGGCCAGAATGGCGCAAACTAAAGAGTCATTGTCTCAATTGGCTGCACGAATAGTGAAGCTACCTCAGGTGCTCGTGAACGTACGAGGTGTAGATAAGTCTGCGCTGTCCAAGAACTCCGTGGTGATTGCGGCTGTCGCCGATGCTGAGAAAGAGCTTGGAACGCAAGGCCGGGTACTCTTGCGATCTTCAGGAACAGAGCCGGTTATTCGGGTGATGGTTGAAGCGCAAAGTGAAGAACTTGCGCAGCGTATTACTGATCAGCTTGCCGCAGTTGTGCTCGCTGAACTTTCACTTGGGTAAGTCGCTTCCAGATTTTCTGCTGTAACAACAAAGTAAGCCATCCGGCGAGAGCCATTCCCGAGATGTTTAGTACTAGTTGAATACTGCTTCCTAGAACTTGATTCCAGATCCCGTACGCCAACCCAAGTGCGATGTTGCCAGAAGCGGGGATTGTCGTAACAGAGATAAAGACACCAACAAGTCCATTGCCCTTAGATGCAGTGAGCGATAAAACTCCAGCAGCGCCTGCAATCAGCGCGATCACGAGAGACCACCAGTTCGCGTGGTAGATGAAGTTGGTTCCTGGTCGAGGGCTACTCGCTTCATTGAAATCAACCAGATGTGTGACATTGCAGATCAGTGCAATCACGGTGACGAGCGTGATGGAGATAGCAAAGCCGATGAGCAACGTTCGAAGCGCCTGATGAAAGAGTTTGGGCCGTTTGCGAACCATTGCTAGGCCAAGGGCGGCGATCGGCACAAACTCCGGGCCAAGCACCATCGCACCAATGACCAAAATGGTGGAGTCAGTAACAATCGCGATGGCCGCGAGTAGCGTCGCAAGGATCATGAAACTGATGTAGGTCCAGGTCAGTTGGCTGTCGTCGTAGGCCCGTTCAGTCACTTCGGCCCACACCACGGCATCCGCCGACTGGCCTGGAGCACGTTCTTCGGCGGAGAAGCCTGCGTGGGAAATCCAGGTATCCACCGCATTGAGGGAAATCGTGCCGTGGTGATGAACGCCGATTGCGCGCAAACTGTCCACCAATGGATTTGCCCGCTCCCGTGGAATATCAGCAATGAAGACGTCTCCTTTGGGCTGCGCGCTGGCACCACGAAGAATGGTCAAACTGCTCACATTTGAATCTGAGGTAAGGATCGCTTCGACAGCGTGACTGAGTTCACTTGGGCTACTCACGCGCACGCTCAACATGAGCACATCCAACACCAAACGACCCCTAGGCTAGGACACATGTGTGGAATCGTCGGGTATGTCGGGCAGAAGCAGGCTTTGGAAATCGTCGTGGCTGGATTGCGCCGATTGGAATACCGCGGGTATGACTCAGCCGGAATAGCGGTGCTCGCAGACGGGGTTCTTGATACTCGCAAGAAGGCTGGCAAACTGGTCAATCTGGAAACCCTGCTAGGTGAAGATCCACTGCCAGATTCCACTACTGGGATCGGCCACACGCGTTGGGCAACCCATGGTGGGCCGACGGATCGCAATGCGCATCCACATGTCAGCGAAGATGGATCGGTTGCCATTATTCACAACGGCATCATCGAAAACTTCACTGAACTGCGCGAAGAACTCACCAATTCCGGTGTCACCCTGTCTTCTGACACCGACTCAGAAGTTGTCGCACACTTGTTAGCACGCATTCTTCCCAAGGTGGGCGACCTCACGGTTGCTATGCGGGAAGTCTGCAAAGAACTTGAAGGCGCATTTACTCTCGTTGCTGTGTCGCCGCTCTACCCAGACGTGGTTGTTGGAGCTCGCCGAAATTCGCCACTCGTGGTTGGTGTGGGAGATGGCGAAAACTTCCTGGCTTCAGATGTTGCCGCTTTTGTTGATCACACGCGAAATGCGCTTGAACTTGGGCAAGACCAAGTCGTCACACTCACACCTGAAGGTGTGAGTGTCACCGATTTCGATGGCAATGAAGCAGTTGTTCGCCCCTTCACCGTTGACTGGGATGCCGCAGCAGTTGAAAAGGGCGGATACGACCTATTCATGTTGAAAGAGATTGCAGAACAGCCGAAGGCTGTTGCTGATTCCCTTCGAGGTCGAATGACCAAAGATGGTCGGCTCCAACTCGACGAGATGAGCCTTTCAGACGAAGACCTTCGCGGCATCGACAAGGTTGTTGTCATCGCTTGCGGCACGGCTTATCACGCGGGGCTGGTTGCAAAATATGCCGTTGAGCATTGGACTCGAATTCCTGTTGAAGTAGAAGTAGCCAGTGAGTTCCGGTACCGGGACCCAATCGTCGGTCCAGGAACTTTAGTGATTGCCATTTCACAATCTGGTGAAACAATGGACACGCTTATGGCGCTTCGTCATGCAGCAGCCCAAGGCGCTCGAACCCTTGCGATTTGCAACACGGTTGGCTCAACAATTCCACGCGAAAGCGATGGCGTGCTTTACACCTACGCCGGACCAGAAATTGCTGTTGCTTCAACCAAAGCATTCTTGACCCAAATCATCGCTGCTTACCTGATCGGTTTATATCTCGCGCAGGTTCGCAGTGCAATGGACGAAGCTGATATTCGTGCAGTGTTGGAAGACCTCGATAACATGCCGCAAGCCGTTGATTTAGTGCTTGACACAGTGGAGCCTGTTCGGGCAATTGCCCGCGAGTTGGCTGACTGTAAGTCTGTGCTCTTCATTGGGCGCCATGTTGGTTTCCCGGTCGCACTTGAGGGCGCACTGAAACTCAAAGAGTTGGCCTATATGCACGCTGAAGGTTTTGCCGCCGGCGAGTTAAAGCATGGGCCTATCGCGTTGATTGAAGAAGGTGTTCCGGTTGTAGTGATCGTGCCTTCACCAAGTCACTTCTTGCACGACAAGGTCATCTCGGCTATTCAAGAGGTGCGAGCTCGCGGCGCACTCATCGTGGCTATTGCTGAAGAGGGAGATGAAAAGATCGTGGCCTTCAGTGACCACATCATTCGAGTTCCGGTTGTACCTGCCCTCATGCAACCACTCGTATCAACCGTGCCGCTTCAGGTCTTCGCCTGTGAGATGGCTACTGCTAAGGGTCATGACGTTGACCAGCCACGCAACTTGGCTAAGTCCGTCACCGTGGAATAAGAATGATTACGCTGCATGAAGTCGCGGCAATCCGAGCTGCTGAGTCTGCGCACGAGCAGGAACTCAATAGCGGATTATTGATGCAACGAGCAGCGCATGGAGTGTCAGTCGCTGTGATGAATTTGCTGACCGAAGTTCTGGGAAAAGTTACTGGCACGAGAGTAGTAATCCTTGTCGGCCCTGGTAATAACGGCGGCGATGCGATGTTCGCAGGAGCCAAACTCCTGCGACGAGGTGGGCGAGTTATTGCTGTTACTGCAGCCGAAGAATTCCATACAGCAGGCGCCGAGGCACTCAAGTTAGCCGGGGGACTCATCCTGCCATGGGGGCAAGAAGCTCTCGATGAGTTGCGTTCAGCGGATCTCGTTATTGATGGGTTGCTTGGCATCGGTGCGCGTAGCGAGCTGACCGGTTGCATTCTGGAGATTGTGCGAGCAACGCGAAACCTGCATTCCATGATGGTTTGTGTAGATGTTCCAACCGGAGTTGATGCCGACACTGGGATCGTGGCGAGTGAAGCGATCCTTGCTGATCGAACGGTAACTTTCGGTGGCTGCAAGCCTGGACTTGTTGTCACACCAGGTAAGGAATTCGCAGGCGAGGTCCAAGTCGTTGATATCGGAATTTCCGACTCACTTACAATTTTTGGTGGCTGTCTGGATGCCGCCGATGTGGCCTATTGGGTTCAGGAGCCGATCCTTAGCGATCATAAATATCGCAGGGGAGTCTTAGGGCTTATTGCTGGTAGTGCTCAATATCCAGGAGCAGCATTTCTCGCAACAAGTTCAGCCGTCGCGGCAGATATTGGGATGGTTGAGTATTTCGATCGGGGCGATGACCTAGCCAAACCTGTGATTGCAGCACATCCTCCCGTTGTTGCAACGGTGGCAGATCCGGCAACAAACGAAAGAGTCAATGCGTGGGTTGCTGGGCCAGGATTTACCGGTTCGGATGAAGATTATGGAGCCGTTGCCGCAGTATTGCGGTGCTCAACGCCGGTTGTGCTCGATGCGGGTGCGCTCACGATCGTGGCGTCGTCTCCCGAACTACAAAGGGTGATCCTAGATCGCGAATTTCCAACAGTTCTCACACCGCACGAGGGTGAGTTTTCGCGTTTATGTGATGTACCACTGAGCGGCGGCAGAATTGCGGCCGCAAAGTCCCTTGCAAAGCAACTTAGAGCAGTCGTTGTACTCAAGGGGGCAGGCACGATTATTGCTGGGCCAGATGGATCCTTGTACGTCGATTTATTAGGAACGCCAGCATTGGCGACGGCCGGGAGCGGTGATGTGCTGGCCGGATTTATGGGCTCGCTCCTCTCAGCCGCTGCTGCCCAGAGCCAAGGAGAGATAAACCAAGCAGGAGCCACCGAAGTAGTGGCCGCCGCCGTGTGGCTACACAGCCAGGCCGGTCGAATCGCCGCACACGGGGGTTATCCGGTGTCTGCCGCCCAGATCGCTGCTGCGCTACCCGCTGCGGTTGCCGCAGTTCGGCGACCGACGAGAATGTCGCTATGACTCGGGCCCAAGCAGTGATTGATCTAGGCGCCGTTGCTCATAACCTCGCGATCCTTCGTAAGGTTGCTCCGCATTCCCAGCTCTTAGCCGTGGTCAAAGCCGATGCCTACGGACATGGACTCGTTCCTGTGGCGAAAGCGGCCCGTGCCGCTGGTGCTGATTGGGTGGGCGTCGCGCTGCTGCGAGAAGCGGTTGAACTTCGCGAAGCGGGCGACGTCGGGCCGTTGTTAGCGTGGTTGTGGGCTCCAGGTGACCCAGATCTTGTTGCCTGTATCAGCGCTGATGTCCAGATTTCAGTTTCATCCATGTGGTCGTTAATTGAAGTAACAGAGGCCGCTGCCCAAGCAAATTCAATCGCGCACATTCATCTCAAACTCGACACCGGCCTTTCGCGCAACGGAGCCGATATTGATGAATGGGAGGAGCTCGTAGTAGCGGCAAAAGCGCTGCAAACCAGAGGTCGAATTGACGTTGTGGGTATTTGGTCTCATTTGGCAAATGCCAGCCACGAAAACGACCCTTCTGTTGCTGCTCAACGAGCACGCTTTCTCGAGGGTGTCGCGGTGGCAAAGGCATCAGGCATCCAGCCGCAACTTTTGCACTTAGCAAACAGTGGTGGCGCCCTCGCGTATCCAGATACACAATTTGATCTCGTGCGAGTCGGAATTGCGATGTATGGCGTCGCGCCGATGGATCCCAATAGCGCTCAACGTTTCGGACTCAAGGCGGCGATGTCCTTGCATGCGAAATTGGCACTTGTGAAAACTATCCCAGCTGGACAAGCGGTTTCCTACAGCGGAACCTGGACTGCAGAAGCGCCAACCCGCGTCGGGTTAGTCCCTGTCGGCTACGCCGATGGGATTCCCCGGGCCGCAATCGGTGCCCAGGTGTTAGTCAATGGTGTTCAGTGTGCAGTTTTGGGACGCGTTGCGATGGATCAGTTTGTTATTGAACTTCCAGAAGCGGTGGGAGAAGTTTCTGCAGGTGATGACATTGTGATATTTGGTGATGCGTCAGCGGGTGCACCTACAGCAGACGATTGGGGCAATGCGAGTAACACCATTGGCTACGAGATCGTTACCCGCATCGGTAATCGAATCCCTAGGGTTTATCAAGGCAATTCATGAGTCCCAACGTTCCAGGTGCTCTCAAGATCGCAGGTGGCAGCTTGCTTGCAGTCGGAACTGTTGCGGCGGGAGCGGCAATCGGTTTAGCGGTTCAACGCAGGATCGTTGCTCGACACATGCAACAAGACGAACATTGGTTCATCCCTACCTTCACCCCTGAAGTACACGAGTTCACCACGAACGACGGCACGAACTTACATGTTGAAATAGATACTGGTGCGAAGAACGCGATCACAGTCTTCCTTTGTCACGGGTATGCGCTTAGTTCAGAATCTTTAATTTTTCAGCGCGCAGCACTCCAAGGAAAAGCGAGAGTGATTTCCTACGATCAACGAAGTCACGGCAAGTCTGGCCGATCACGTGAAGAGTTCGACACAGTCGATCAATTAGGCGAAGACTTGGGCCAACTCATTGATGCCTATGCACCGAGCGGACCACTGATGTTTATTGGTCACTCCATGGGCGGTATGACCGTGATGGCACTTGCAGAACAGCGGCCGGAACTCTTTAGTAACAGAGTTCAGGGCATCGTGTTCGTCGCAACAACTGCAGGCGGCCTAACTGAAGTGACCTTCGGCATGCCCACGGTTATGAGATCCCTCGTGCATCGAGCAGCACCTCTGGTGGCATCTGTGCTGGCAAGAACGAAGGGAATAGTTGAGGTAAGTCGCCGGGCTGGTGGTGATCTTTCAGAAATCGTGTTCCGCTCATACTCCTTTGGATCGAATCCATCTCAGGAGGCAAGTGCATTCGTTGCAGAGATGATCGATAACACTCCAATAGATGTCCTAGCTGAATTTCTTCCGGCGCTTCAGGAACACGATAAGTACGAAGTGTTGCCGACCTTGGCGCAATGTGAAGTCACGGTGATTGTTGGCGATGCTGATCGACTCACGCCAGTGGTGTTCAGCGAGCGGTTAGCGGCTGGGATTAAGGGATCCACCTTGGCCGTTATTCATGACGGTGGGCACATGGTCGGCATCGAACATCATGATGAAGTGAACGAACTTGTTCTTGAACTCTTTGACCGTGTTGAAACGCGGTTGGCGCTAGCGCAGATCGCGGGCACACACAACGAAGTGGCCAATTAATGGTTCAGGTCGATACGCGTGAGCAGATGCATGCCCTGGGCGCGCATGTGGCAGCGCAATTACTTCCCGGGGACCTAATTGTTCTTGTTGGTGACTTAGGCGCTGGTAAAACAACTTTCGTCCAGGGTTTAGGAAAAGGTCTTGGCGTGGCTGATCCGGTAACGAGTCCAACATTTGTGATTGCACGAGCGCATAAAGCACCGGTGCTTCCGCTTGTGCACGTGGATGCTTACCGACTCGGTTCGAATGTTGAATTAGATGAGCTTGATCTGGATGCCGATCTAGAAACCAGCGTCACAGTGGTTGAGTGGGGTGAAGGCAAGGTTGAACAACTTGCCGATAACCGTCTTGTCATCACAATTTTGCGATCTGACGAAGATGACGACATCCGGCAGGTGAGTTTTGCTGGAGTTGGTAATCGTTGGAGTGAAACTCAAGTTTTGGAGCTGAGTCCTACATGGTGATGCTTGCGATGGATACCTCATCGCCGGCCACCTCAGTGGCAGTCCTTGATGGCGACGTTCTCCTTGCTCATGAAGTGCATGTCGATGCTCGCAGTCACGCTGAAGTACTCGCAGTGATGGTGCGCAAAGTCTTGAAAGCTGCGGGCGAACCAAAGGTTTCAGTAGTTGCCGTTGGTGTCGGACCGGGTGCGTATACAGGTTTACGTGTCGGAGTGAGTTCGGCTCAGGCATATGGCTTGGCTTGGAATGTTCCTGTTGTTGGTGTCTGCTCACTTGATGCCATGGCTCTTGCAGCAGCAGACAGTGTCGAGGGTGCTTTTGCCTGCGCGATTGATGCTCGCCGTAAAGAGATGTACTGGGCATATTACGACGCTGATGGGCAACGCTTGGCCGGCCCACATGTGAATCGCCCTGGTGAAATTAATGCGGAGATACGTCAGTTGCCTTGGTTCGGCGATATCGCAGCTGCGTATCTTGAACTTCTACACGCGTCTGCGGCTGACACCGTTGCTTATCCTGATGCACGAGATATTGCTCGGTTTGCCTTGCATCATCTGCAGGCAGGAGAGGTCATCACCAATGCGCGAGCTGAACTCTCACTCCATGGTCACGATGACGGAACGACAGCATCCACCTTGGAGGGGCATCACCTTTTACTCCCTTACCCGTTGTATGTGCGCAGGCCAGATGCAGTGGAGCCAACCAAATGAAATTAGAACCGATGCGTTGGTGGCATATTGATGAAGTGCACGCACTTGAGCAACAGCTTTTCCCTGTCGATGCCTGGAGCAAAGAACAATTCTGGTCCGAACTTGCTCAACCGACGCGAAGTTACGTTGTAGCAATTGAAGCCAACGAAATCATGGGTTACTTCGGGCTGTTTGCGTTAGCGCCAGAAGCTGATGTTCAAACGATTGCAGTGAACCCAAAAGCGCAAGGTAAAGGACTTGGTTCACTGCTGCTGAATGAACTCATCAGCCAGGCACTGGATCGGGGTTGTGAGCAGTTAATGCTCGAAGTGCGCTCAGATAACGATTCGGCACTTGCGCTCTATGCCAGGTTCGGATTCGAAGAACTCACGGTGCGCCGCAATTACTACGCGCCATCGGTGGATGCAATCGTCATGCGACAACGCCCACTGCGAAAGCAGGTGAAGCAATGAATGAACCTTTGATTCTTGGGATCGAAACCAGTTGCGATGAAACCGGCGTCGGCATCGTCCGAGGTTCAACCCTGCTGGCAGATGCTGTGGCTTCCAGCGTGGAAGAACATGCGCGCTTTGGCGGCGTTGTGCCAGAAGTTGCATCCAGAGCCCACGTCGAAGCGATGATCCCAACGATTCAGCGAGCCTGCGGTGATGCTGGGGTGAGTCTTCGTGATTTAGATGCCATCGCGGTAACGGGAGGCCCCGGACTTGTTGGTGCGCTACTGATCGGCACCGCAACGGCGAAAGCCCTTGCCAGTGCATTGGAAATTCCGCTGTACGCGGTGAACCACCTTGCCGGGCATGTCGTTGTTGATGAACTCGAGCACGGTCCGTTGCCACAAATTGCTGTAGGCATGTTGGTATCCGGCGGGCACTCATCACTCCTTCTGGTTCATGATGACGCCGAAGATGTAACCCCGCTTGGGGCCACGATCGACGATGCGGCAGGGGAAGCCTTCGACAAGATTGCTCGCGTACTTGGTCTGCCCTTTCCTGGCGGTCCTTGGATCGATAAGTCTGCAACTGAAGGTAATCGCAACGCCATTGTTTTTCCACGTGGACTTACTTCTTCCAAGGATCAGCTGGAACACCAATATGACTTCTCATTCAGTGGGCTCAAAACTGCAGTCGCGCGTTGGATCACCCAGCAGCAAGCCGCTGGCCACGTGGTGTCAGTGCCAGATGTTGCAGCGTCCTTTCAAGAAGCTGTCGTTGATGTACTGACGAAGAAAGCCATCGCAGCGTGTTTGGATCACGGGGTTGAACATTTGATCATCGGTGGAGGGGTTGCTGCGAACAGTCGCCTGCGCGTCATGGCCCAAGAGCGCTGTGATGCAGCAGGGATTCAGCTTCGGGTGCCAAGCCCGAAGTTATGTACAGATAACGGCGCGATGATTGCGGCTCTTGGTTCGAAACTTGTGCGACAAGGCATTGCACCGTCTCCATTGAATTTTCCAACGCTTTCAGTTTTGCCGGTGTCAACTGTGGTGATGCACCAATAGCGTGACTCGAGAACCGGCTGCAGTAGCGATCACAATTGTCGCAGACGTACCTGCCGGAAGTTTCAGTTCTTTTCGAAGTTGATCAGCACTGAGATTCATGCCGCGGCACTTAATAGTGACATCACCGACACCGAGTGCGATTAAGGCTTTACGCAGCGCTTTCGTGTCATTGGGAAGCTGAGTTTCAATTTCAAAACCACGAAGCATTGGGTGTTCGATAGTGACATCCGAGGTGAGCCAGGTTGAAGTGGAATCAACGCGCTGAAGTGCAGTGTCAACGAGACAGAAATCATCAAGCAGTTGGGCGTTGATCAGACTCTGATCAGGCTCGTATAGGTGTGCTCCGATCGGAGCTGAACGATGTTCTGAATTGCCGCCGCCACGAAAATCAAACACTGTTTTCTGCAGTGCTGAGTCTTCAATCATGCGCGCAGATCGTGAAGGACCTTCAGTCCAAGAACACAGCATGGCTTCCACCGCGTCACGATTGACCGTCGTCCAGGTTCCAGACCAGCCAGCGGGCAAATGAATCGGTGAAAATCCAGGCGCAACTTTTGCGCAGACCCGCACGTTTCGCGCAGCAAGCCCGACAACAAACGACCATGGGGGAGACCAGCGTTCTGGATCGCGCTCTGGGTGCGCCCGCGATCCATCAAGGGTTCGGCGACCGCTGCGGCGCGCAGGGTCAACAAAGACCACATCCGATGGGGCTAGCCGAGACAGAAGTGCATCAATCAATGCGAGAGAGTCCCCTTCAATAACTTCAGCGCCCGGCGCATTGACGCGCAGGTAGGCCGCGGTCACTGGATCGCGTTCGATTGCGATCACCTCAAGGTCGGCTTGGAGAAAGGCGCGAACATCAAAACCCAAACCGGCAGATAGGTCGAGGACGATTTTTGCGCCACTGGCCACGAGAGCTTGGGCCCGAAGTTGAGCCACGGCGGGTCTCGTGGCTTGTTCGAGTCCGTCGCGAGTGAGCAGCAGCAGTGATGCATCTATGCCGTAACGATCAATGGCCAAATGACCTAGCTGAGCCTGGTCAAGCGCCGATGCGTAGTGCTCGGTCGCGAGCCCCGGAAGCAATTTGCGCAGCTCGGAATTGGCTGCGAGCGCATCCTTTGGGTGAGCGGTGAGGACCGAAGCTGCAAGTTGACGAGCAGCGAAGCCATCGTCCGAGGTGATCCACACAGCTCCATGCTTTCACTAGTGCCGTCTGGCATTGTCGGGAAGAGGGTGGCAAACTGAGGTGGTGCTCGATAATGAAGGTCGCCTAGACGTAGTTTTCGGGCATCTCCATGAGGGTGTGTTGGTCGAAGATGAGACCCGACATGTGAAGTTCGCTAATAAAGCCTTCACCGATATTTTCATTCCTGGCCTTGATCCTGCCCTGCTGGTGGGAGGCGACTGTGATGCGACTGCTGTCGATACCGCACCCATGTTTAAGGATGGGCAGAAGTGGCTAGATGCCACTCGGGCGGTCGTGGCGAGTAAGCGGCCGATGAGTAACGATGTGTGGGAAACCGTTGATGGTCGCTGGCTGCAACGAGATTATCGACCACGAGTAAATGACGACGTGGTCTTCGAACACATTTGGCTATACCGCGATGTCACCCTTGAACATGCAAGCCGAACCGTTGCGGGCCTTGACGCCTCGAATGGGGAACGCACGGGTTTTCGTAATTGGTCTGACGCAATTGAGCGTCTGGGCAAACGCGCGAAATCCATTGGCGCGCTCGAGAAGGGTGCAATGGCATGCGTAAAAGTGCGTCAACTTGACGTGCTGAACGCGGAATTTGGTTATGAAGTTTCCGACTCAATTTTGATTGCATTACTTGAAGAATTACGCGGAGAGTTTGGCCAAGTTAACGTTGAACGGCTCAAAGGAACAGTGTTCGGAGTCTTGACCACCGATGCCAATGCGCACGAACTCATGAGCCGTATTCACCAGCTTCTTGATCCAACTCGAGCCATTGGCGACCAGTTCGTCTATCTCAATACCGTGATTGGTGTTGCGACAACTGAAAATATTCAAGATTTCACTGATGGCCAAGAGATGTTTGAGTGTGCGCGACAAGCGGTGCGCGAAGCTGGTCATCGACATGCTGACGTCGTACTCGAGGCCGAAATGCGCATTCAAAGCCGTCTGCAAAATGAATTAGTTACCAGACTTGATGAAGCACTGGGTGCTGGCGAATTCCAGCTGTACTACCAACCAATTGTGCGCCTAGTTGATGGTGAAGTGCTGGGTCATGAAGCGCTTTTGAGATGGCACCACCCAGAGCGGGGGCTGCTGACTGCGGGCGACTTCATTATCGCGGCAGAAGAAGTGGGAGTTATTTCAAGAATTGATCGCTGGGTGATCCATGAAGCCTGTCGTGAAGTTTCACAGGTATTGCAGGATCGAGATTGCTTCGTGGCAATCAACCTGAGTCCGATGTCTTCCGATGGCGGAGATGAGTTACTCGAGGTCCTGAGAAATTCCATGGCGGCATTTAACGTCGGCCCAACCCAGATCAGCATTGAAATAACCGAGACCGCCATTGCCCGAGATCAGCTTGAATTTGTTCGACTCATCACTCAGATCAGGGCCATGGGAGTCAACGTCAGTATTGACGATTTTGGGGTGGGGGCCTCAACCTTGGCGACGCTGAAGGACATCCCCTTTGATCGACTCAAGCTCGATAGGTCATTCACCGCGGCGATCGATGAGCCGCGAGTCCAAGAAATCATCCGGGTGGCGCAGGTGATTGGCGAAATCTTGGGCGGACAGGTGATCGCTGAGGGCGTTGAGACCCAAGCGCAGTCCGACCTGCTCCAAGAGTGCGGTGTCCATATTGGACAGGGCTGGCACCTAGGGATGCCCGCGCCTCTCTAAGAGCGAACATCAAAAACTGGCACTCGACTTGACGGAGTGCTAACTCGTTGCGTAGATTCTCATCTGGTTCTCCCCACCGGGGATTGCTCCTAGACCTAACCGTTTCGCCCCCTAAAAAGGGCCTAGCCGACTATCCGGAGGACGTAACCGTGTCGGTCACAATTAAGCCACTTGAGGATCGCATCCTCGTTCAGACCCTAGAAGCCGAGCAGACCAC
>WLNQ01000033.1 GCA_009699705.1 Actinomycetota bacterium
ATGATCGCGTGCCCTTGGGCCGGTGCACTCACTGCCAATAACAACCCTGCCGATACGACGCATGAGATCACAGTGGCGGTTGAGCGACGGCTCAGCTGAATATTCATTTCCGAAGATTAGCCGCAGTTCGCTTAGGTGGATTACAGAAATGCCACCTGAGTCGTCGTTCGGGGGTTAGCATCTGGAACATGTGCCATGACGACACCAGCCGCCCACCTGCCCCGCCACGATCCGAACCGGTGACGGATCATCGAGGGTTGACCCTCACGAGCGCTGACTCCACCCAGTTCTCGGCTTTCTACGCGACTCCTGCTTCGCCGAAGGTTGGCGTGGTCATCCTCCCCGACGTGCGAGGTTTGCATCCCTTCTACGGAGCCCTTGCTGAGCGGTTCGCCGAAGCCGGCCTTGCTGCCGTTGCCATCGATTACTTTGCTCGCTCTGCTGGTATTTCAGAAAGTGGCTGGCGTCCTGAAGATTTCGATTGGCAGACTCACATGAAAGATGCCTCACCCACACAGGTGAATGCTGAGACTCAGGGCGCAATGAACTTCTTGCGAACCCAGCATGGAGACAAACTACCGATCATCACCGTTGGTTTTTGTTTCGGTGGCGGGCAAGCTTGGCGTCAATCATCCAGTGATCTGGATCTTGCTGCAGTTGTCGGCTTTTACGGCAGGCCAGACACCGTGGGTCGCGCGGCAAAGCACTCAAAGAAACCCACCATCATGTTCATCGCAGGAGCTGACTTCACTCCTGTTGCTGATCAGCTGGCTCTTGCTGACGAGATGCGGTTGGGTGGTGCGCCTGTTGATGCAGTTGTTTACGACGGCGCTCCGCATTCATTCTTCGATCGTGCATTCGACGAGTGGGGTGATGTGTGTGCCGACGTGTGGACTCGCATTCTTACTTTGACCGATGGCCTGGCAGTCGAGAGTGCCGGTAATCCCTGAGCGCTGCGGAACCGCGGATTTCATAATTACTGCTACATAAGTAAATGCTGCCTACTCTTCATTAAATAGGCAGCATTTACTTACGCGTGAAAGCCAGATTTACACCCCAATCCCACGGCTTAGTAGCCCTGGGTCCTGTGCTGCAACAACCGGATTTAAGCGCTTAAGACGGCGTTGCTCCACAAGTAATCCAGCAAGCACCGCTCGAGTGGCTACGTAGGCTCCGGTCCCAGCCAAGTTATTCAATTCAGTGGGATCCTGACTCACGTTGTACATTTCAAACTCTTCATTAACAGGACGGTTCTTCACTGTCGTAGTTGCCAAATGCGGACCCGCGTTTCCGACAGTGCCATCGATGTGCGTGATTGTGTCACTCTTGCCGGGGTTGCTCCAGAAATCGGAGTTATCAAAGTAGCGGCTGTATTTCCACTGCTCCAGCGTTCCACCTTGCCCTGTTGGCAGTTGGGCAATCACGGTTTCAATGTGATTTGGCTGAGCCACTGCGTAGAACATGGTGCCGTTGAAGGCAATCTGATTTGAACCTCGAGTTGGTTCATCGTCTGTCATGAAGTATTGCGGAGCGTTGTATCGAGCCGCCGGCACTTCATCCATAAGCAACGGACTTAAATCTCGGCCAACGAAATCATGAACCTGCGAATGGGTCTGACGCAGCCTGCGTTGTACTGCTCTGAGATCTACACCAGCCAATCCAAGCATAGTTGGCAGGAGATCTGCGTGAGAAGTCAAGGCATCGGTGGTGCGCGACACCGGGAACAGCGCTGGATTGTGGATCACGAACGGAACACGAAGCACCTCGTCGTATGCCTGATGCCACTTTTGGAACAAGCCACCATGTGAACCCAAGAGTTCACCATGATCTGACAGGAAGATGACCACGGTGTCGCGCTTAGTTTGCGCACTGCTTGAGTCCAATGCATCCAACACCTTGCCGATTTGCTGATCGACGTTGGCCTGAAGTTGGTAGTAAAAACGCCGATACAATTCATTATTTTGTGTTTGCTGGAAAGCATCTGGATAGACGGATTTGTAACTCGCTTGCGCTGACGGCTTGCTGGCGAGGTTCTCGTTACTTGAAACGTCATAACGATCATCGAACATTCGTCGAGGCACTGTTGCGCCCTCAAGCTGGCGCGCAAGATAGTAAGAAGGTGACGCCAAAGTGAGGTCACCCCACAGTGTGATGTCGTGCGGGTTAACGAACGAGGTCACAAGTAGCCAAGGGCGGTCAGCTGTGCGAAGCCGCTGCAGTTGGTTTGCGCCTTGCTGGGCGTAGGCCTTGTCTCGACCTGTTTGATTTGGGCCTGCTGACGAAGCCGAATTCATTGGATTCTTGCCGTGCGGCTCTGGGCCAATCCAGCCATCGAACCCAAAGGGTCCAAGACGATTAGCGAGTAAATACAACTCTTCAACAGACGGGATCGGATTACCGTTGCTGTCGTAGCTTGCAACTGCGTTATACGTGCCTGGCTCGTACAGGTCAGCGTCGCTGACATGCCACTTGCCTTTGTAATACGTCTCATATCCAGCGGCGCGGAAGTAGTGTCCCATTGTTGGCACACTTGTTGGATCCAACCAAGGAAGATCTTCTTCAATCGCACTCTTCGCAGCACCGGAAGTCTGGGTAACTCCGTGAAGGGACGGGTATTGCCCGGTGAAAATTGAGGTCCGGCTCGGCGCACATGCTGAAGACATGATGTGATGATTGACGAAGGTCATCCCGTTGTCACTGAGCGAGTTGATATTACTCAAACTCTGACGGCGCCACTGCTGCAGCTCTGCCGTCTCGTAAATCGGTGCGTAGCGCATCTCGTCGACCATAACGACTAAGAAATTTGGACGTCGAGTAAGTCGACCGCGAGGGGTAAATGGAAGGAGTGGCTGCACTGCTGATGCATTAGTAGCAGTCATACCCGCCAATGCCGCAGCGCCAGCGGTGGCTCCCAGCATTTGGAGCATGCGCCGGCGTGAGACCTCAGAATTTGAGCCTGCGACTTCTTCTAAATCCATGAGATCTCCTAGCGCAATGGTGAATAAGGACGACGGACGATGGTGTTTTTCATTCCTCGATTAACGACATCTCCACGTAGGTCATCCACGATCAAGTTGTCATGCGTGAAAAGACCTAGAGAAACTGCTGCTTTGGTGGCACGGAACAGGCGCACATCATTGTTATACAGAACATTGTCGTGACCTTTATTAATAAGCGTCATATCGCTGTTCTTTAGGTACGTGAAATTCAACAATGCAAACCCAAGATCTGCTCGTCCAAGGAATCGATTTTCGCGAATCGTTGCATTTTGCATATACGAAGCATTGAAGAAGTTCGGCGTTCCAGCCCAACCGCCCAGGATCGCTGCGAACTGCCCATTCATGACACAAGTATTACGTTCTATGAGCGTCGTGCTCTCCTTGTTGGTATTACCGGTCATGATGCACACACCTGTGCGAGGAGCATTTCTTGCATCTATCTGATTGTTTTGGATAACGATTAATGCAGCTTCTGCATCGATTGGCTTAATAGCTGCAGGATGACCACCATGGAGAATAAATCCTGGCGTGTCCGTTAACTGTGCAAGATTGGAAACTGTTGGCGTTTGCACGATTCGGTTGTCAGCGATGACATACACCGCGCCTGGGCCTCGGCAACCTTCAATTTCAACGGCTTCTCCCGCGCGAATGAAATTGTTGATAATTTGAATGCGTGACAGGTGGCATTGTGCAAACGCGAACCCGTTGTCGTCACCAGACTGCATCGGTACGTTGTTGTCGATGTAATTGCCATCGAACACCACTGCGCCAGTGAGCTTTGGACCATCTTGGGTGCCAAGACGGGTGAAGGCGGCGTCAATTGACGCTGACTGCTCGGTGGGTACTGGCCCCACAGTCGCACCTGCAACTGCGAATCTAAATTCGTTACCTGGGAGCACGCCTGAAATGCGATTGTGAAACATCGTGAAGGTGCCACGGACTTGAAGCATCATCACAGCCATAGTCTGTGCGCCGTTAAACCAGATGCGCTCAATAGTGATGTTCCCTGTCGGGCCTCCAGTATCAAGCACGGCCATCGGAGCAGATCCCGTTGTCTTAATCACTGTGGTCGGAGCGCCTGCAAGATCCGAGACGGACGGATCGCCCGTGCCACTGATCGTAATTGGGCCAGGAATGATGACGCAGAGGGAACAACTCCCAAAGTCAAAAGTACCCACGAGCTGCACTGTCCCGGCGCCACCTACTAGAGCCGCTTTGTTCACTGCTTCCTGAACGTTGTCTCGATCCACGGCTGGGTTGTTCTGGCCTTGAACTGTGACCGCTCGCCCATTGGGTATCAGATCGACAGCTTGGGCAGTATCTACAGTTAAGGAAGCAATCAGTGCACTGGCCAGAACCATAGCTCCAGTCAACTTGGCCCAAGTCATCATTTTTCCAACTTACTGCTTTCGTTACGGTTCATGTGACAGAACGCGTTGACTCATAAGAAACCTCTGCGTAGCACCATTCGTTGCCTCAGTTGAAAACCTCCGCTTCGGCGTGGTTCGCAAAATTGGAGATGGATGTGGGAGACGCCCATTTCTATGGAGCTGACGATGACGCAGCGGCAGGCTGTGACGAAGAAAAAGGCGCTCGCGTATCGGAGCGCCGACCGGGCCGGCAAAGGCCGGATCCTGACCGAGCTGGTCGAGCTGACCGGGTGGCACTGCGACTACGCGCGGGCGTCGTTGCGGAACGCGTTGACGCTGAAGGTCGTCAAACCCAGACTCGGGCGGGCGCCAACGTATGGGCCGGTCGTGACGAAGGCGCTGGTGAAGTGTTGGGCGGTGTTGCGTGCGCCGTCCGGGAAGCGGCTCGCACCGATGCTGGCCGTGTTGGTGCCGATGCTCCGCCGCGACGACGAGCTCGAGCTCAGTGACGCGGAGGCGGCCCTGCTGGTGCGAATGAGTGCGGCCACGATCGACCGACGGCTTGGCGCAGAGCGGTTCAAGTTCTTGAGGCAATGGGTAGAACACGAAAATATATGGGAAAACACACACAATCGCTGTACTGAGCGGTTAAGGAATTCAGGTGCTAACCCCAAGCAGGCTCAAAGGCCGACCCCCTGTTTCAACTCGGCCAACGGTTCCCGCTTGTGTAGCACCATTTTAATGCCGTCCTTGGTTCTGAGCACCACACCCGAAAGTGGTGCCGGGGCCTGCTCATCCACCAGTTGAGGACTCCAATGTTGCGCCATTGTTGCAATGATCAGCAGAGCCTCAGTCGTCGCAAAAGTTTCACCAATACATTTTCTATTTCCCCACCCAAAGGGGAACCAGACTCCCCTTGGCACCTTGGGAGCATCTTCATCAAAGGCACCCTCAAGTGTGATCCATCGTTGCGGACGAAATTGTTCAGCGCCACTCCACCAGCGCTCACTTCGATGCATTAGCCATGGGCTAGCGAACACCATTGCGCCCCTAGGCAACGTCCATTCGCCGACCTCAATATCAGCCAACAATCTCCGGCCTTGTATCCAACCAGCCGGGTATAACCGGATCGTCTCGTGCAGCACTGCTTGAGTGCGCGGGAGATTTGGAAGATCTTCAAGCCCAGGAGAACGCCCCCCGAGCACCGTGTCGAGTTCCTCGTGCAGCCATGCAGCCTGTTGTGGATTTTGGGCAAGAAGCACCCACAGCCAGCCAAGTGTGGTCGACGTCGTTTCATGGCCGGCCAGCACAAAGGTCATCGCTTCATCGCGAATCTGCTCATCTGATAATGCATCTTGGCCATCAGATGAATCCACCAGCATGCTTAAAACATCCCCCACGTCACCAAGTGCGCGATGTTCATCAATCATATTTTGAACGGTTTGGTCTAGCCGAGAAAGATTTTCCAATAGTCGGCGTCGGCGAGGTGTACGAATGTGTAAATCAATAGCTACAACCCTTGGACTCATGAGTAAACGAGCATTCATCGACTGAGTGACGTGCACGAGTGCCTCGCCAAATTCACGAGCATCACCGCTGAGATCAGAATTAAAGAGAGTGCGTCCAACAATCAACAAGGTGAGTTCAGACATTTCCTTCGACATGTTGATCTCCATGCCGTCTTTCCAGGTCATTTCATGAGCAACCGTTAACGCCGCCATCTGTTGTGCGTATCCAGCTACTCGGTCTCGGTGGAAAGCCGGTTGAATAAGTCGGCGGTTATGCAAATGTGCATCGCCATTACTGGTCAGGAGCCCATTACCAAGGAACGCCTTTGCTCCTTGCAGCGCACGGCCTTTCATCGTGTGTCGGCCGCTATTTGCAAAGACTTCTACGATGAATGTCGGGTCAGTCAGGATGTACGCGTGTTCGCGCATTAACCGAAAGTGACATATCTGCGGATACGTCTTGCCGACTTCGGTAACAAATTTGAGTAATCCGTCTGCCGATAACGCCGCCCTCGCGAACACCACACTTGAAGGTCCCGCTGGGCGCGATACACCTTTTCGACCATCAGTAGGGGCTTGAATGTCTTCGTGCTTGACCCGGCCGATGATGGTGCGTCTGATTTGCGCGTAGTTAGTAGCGGTGCGGGCATCTTGTCTTTCGCTTTTCTTACGCTCCATTGCTCTGCCCTTGCTTCGCGGTTCATTACTCAACGTAACGAGACTTAATTAGTGTCTTGAACTCGGATCAAGCCTTTGAGTACGCCGACATAACCCGCGCCATTTGGCGCAATGTAAAGCGAGGCATAGGAGTTGTTGTAGGTGCTGCCCGTACCCACCAACTTGCTGTATTTGAGGGCACCCGTTTGATAATCAAGTGCTGTCCAGTACCAGCGATCAATCTTTCCCGGGCCCTTTGGCTTGGTGTAGGTGTAGAGAAGCCCAGTGGCCGCTGAAAACTTCGGCACAACCGTCGGAGCGCTCTCCGTGGTGTTTGTCCATACTTTTACACACGTGCCATCTGACTTGACGTCAACCCTGGCGAAACCTGGAGTGGTGGTTTTACCACCCATGGTTGCCTTCGTACTTGAATACCCAAAGTTATTTTCTACGATGAGTGAGCTACCTACAGATACCAATGAGTTTTCAGTAGCGCTTGCGCCTTTGGTAAATACCGGAGCCAGGCAGACTTGGCGAGTGACAGCATTGATCGCGGTGTTATAAACAACAATATTCATCGGATCGGCGTTGTCAGCGATTGCTACTCGGCCACCAGACATCACTGTTGGCGTAGTACCGGAACCTGCGCTCTTTTGTCCTGGCTTCGGATCTCCTCCAATATTGGGATACACAGCGCGCCAGCCTTGAGTTGGAACACCCGCAATCGCATCAAAGCGATACATCGCAATATTGCTCACGATGTACACACCGCCATCTTCGCCCATGGAAAATGACTGAGTGATGCCTTCATTCGCAAGCCTGATGGTTTGGCTTTTCCCGGTCTGAGGATTTAAAGCGCCGACAAGTCCTCCAGTGGTGACAAACCAAATATTTCCCTTGAAGTCTGGCAATGCAGACAAGATTGAATCGCCACTTGCAGCGAAGTTCGGTTGCCCCGCGGGGACAGATGCGGCCAGATCAATATCGCTTATTGGATTGAATGAATACTTTGAGCCCGAAGACACTACTTCAAAAGTGACGATGTGGCGGCTAGAAGTTGCGACGACAGGTCGATCTAGGTTATCGAGATAAAAATATCCACCAGATAGTTCGGTGTAATCACGGCTGGTGAGCTTTCCGGGTGTTGACTCTGCTGGCTTTTTTGAAAGGTCATATCTTGCCAATGCCTTGAGAGTTGTTGGATCAAGCAGTGTCAAGAATGCCGGAGTTTGTGGCGTCAGACAAATTCCAACGAGCTGACCAGCCGCGTTGAACGTGATGCTTGCACATTCACCACCCGCCCACTGACCAGAGACTTTCATCTTGTTACCAAGCGGACCGGCCCATTGGTATGAATCCGACATATAGGCATCATTGTGAATATTCGACTTGCCCACAGGTGCCATAAATGGATTCGTTGGCACCACCGGCATCATCACCGGATTAGCAACTGCAGGCTTTCCAATGAAATCTTGAGCTGTCGCGGATTGGCTTACCGGCTTTTCGGCTGCGCTTGCGCCTGGCCCCGATGCCAAGGACATGCAAGTTGCTAGCAAGAATGCGGAAACGTACACCGAAGTCACATATTTATTTTCGCGCATAAAAATTCCCAATGATGGAGTGGACCCGTACTTTAAAGCCAAAAGGAGGAATGTGTCTACGTTTTAAAGCCAAAAGGGAGAATGCGTCTACGTAAAATCAGGCGCAAGAGTTTCTCGCTTCGGTTTTACCGGTGTGTACTTGTGTGTACTTGAAGGACCCTTGGTATGCCTTATCATCGGTGTAATCTCAGGACATGCTGACACGTCGCGTATTACTCTCATTACTGCTTGCATTTGGACTTCTTGCTACCTTCCCCTCGCTACCGCACACAACTGCCGCGTCAACCACGCCCTCCTTCCCACTTTCTACCAACGGAAGTGTGATCGTTGATAACTCAGGAAAAACTGTTATTTTGCAAGGAGTGAACTGGTTCGGGTTTGAAACTCAAAGTCACATTCCCCATGGTTTATGGACTCGCGACTACAAGCAGATGCTCGCCCAAATAAAGGCTACGGGCTTTAACACAATTCGACTGCCATTCTCGCTGCAGGGATTGACAGCCTCGGCGACGAGCAACGTGGATTTCAGCAACGGAAAGAATGCTGCTCTCGCAGGGAAGACACCGCAACAAGCAATGGACATCATTATTGATGAAGCCGCAGCCAACGGGCTGATGGTGATTTTGGACAATCACTCACAAGCAGACGACGGTTACGGTTACGACCTTTGGTACGGGCAAAATGGTTACACGGAGACTCAATGGGTTAATGCTTGGAAGGGTTTGGCTACGCGATACGCAAATAAGCCTAATGTGATTGGAGCTGACCTCAAGAATGAGCCACATGGCAGCGCAACCTGGGGCACCGGCGCCGCAAACGACTGGCGGCGGGCAGCAGAGTTAGCCGGTAACGCTGTATTGGCAAGTAACCCGAAATGGTTGATCTTCGTCGAAGGTATCGAAGGGACAGTAGTTGGTGGCCAGACCATCGCAACGAATTGGTGGGGCGGCAATCTGCAAGGTGTGAAAAGTAACCCGGTCAGACTCAATGTTGCACACAAACTTGTCTACTCACTGCATGAATATGGTCCGGAGGTCTACAACCAACCGTGGTTCTCGGATACAGACATGGTGTCCACGCTTTACAGCCGTTGGAACAATGTCTTTGGCTATATTCAGAGTTCAGGAACGGCCCCCATTTTGGTTGGCGAATTTGGCGTCAAAGACGTGAGCACAAGTGCAACGTCCGGTAAGTGGTTTAGACAATTTGCTGACTATTTGAGCAGCAAAGGGATCAGCTGGACTTTCTGGGCTTGGAATCCAGACTCGGGTGATACCGGAGGAATCTTGCAAGATGATTGGAACACGGTTAACACTTCAAAGATGTCGGTAGTGACACCGCTTATCCAAAAATTATCCATAAGTTTTCCGGGAAAACCATCGGCGATTCCCCCAGCAACAGTTGCATCCTCCAAGGGCGCCACCACGAAGAAAGTCACCTGTCGAAACACGCAGACCAAACAATCAAAGGTGTTTACTCAGACATCTTGTCCAATAGGTTGGGTTAAAGTGACACACTAATGTCAGTCCGTCTAGCCATGAACTCCCACATAAACGAAGAAGTAAGAGGAAAAGATGAAGCGTTCGCTCCCGATAGTCCCCTTACTCGTAGTTGTGATGTGTGCGTCTTGGTTTTCTGCTGCACAAGCATCTGTGTCGGTTAATCCCAATTCGTATGTTCCCGGAAAGTTCGCGATGGGTTCATCGCCAAAAGGGGTGGCAACTTCTGGGCTGGTCGGTGTCGCTGCCAACTCGGCTGACGGAACAGTCACGCTGTTCAACACCTGCGCACCGAAGTCATGTCTGCCTACTAAAACAGCCACAGTTACGGTTGGGAAGCAACCTTCCGATGTTGCAATTTCGGCAGTTTCTGGTCAATCAACAGTCACCGCCTACATCACAAACTCTGACGATGGCACCATCACCATCATCCCAATAAAGGCCTCGACCGCCTCGATGTCATCTTCGCCATCGACGATAACAATTGGCGGGGAACCCACTGGAATCGCAGCGAGTGCGGATGGGCGTTGGGTCTACATCAGCGACAAAGGTTCAGACAGCCTGCTTGTAATTAATACGGAAAGTAAAAAAGTTGACGCCCGAATTCCTGTCGGAACTAAGCCTTGGGGAGTAGCAGTAAGCCCTGACGGCACCCGGGCTTACGTTGTGAACAATGGCGCGGGGTCGATATCCGTGGTCAACACAAGTGCTAGATCTGTGAGCGCAACAATCAAAATTGGATCTGCCCCAGGTGATATTGCCATCGATCCAGCAGGCAAGACGGTGTACGCAACCAATAACGGCTCCGACTCCGTTTCGATCATTGACACTTCTTCAAACATTGTCGCGAAAACTGTCAGCGTAGGAAATCAGCCGTGGGGCGTCGCTGCTACATCGTCGGCTGCGTATGTGGCGGCTTACGGAAGCGGAAAAATTTCGGTGATCAGCTCGAGCTCGCGTTCGGTTGTTGGGACCATCAATTCGGGCGCTAATCCTTTCGGAGTCGCAGTTTCCACCAACCCAACCATCGGCAGTCAAGCTGTTCTTGCGAGCAATTCCGGCTCAGGCAGTTTGTCAATCATCGCGCAAACAGCACCAACGGCGGCGGTTACCTGGACATCATCCAAAAGCGCTAAGTCAGTGACCGGCAAGGTTTCTTTGATGCCAGCAGTGGCGTACACAATGATTGCAACAAAAGGCTCGGCCACGAAGTCAGGCACCTGCTCAGTGACCTCTCCTGGTTCAACCGTGACGTGTACAGCCAAACTCACAAGCGGCAGCTGGAAGGTGTCGGTCAAGACTCGACTGCCATGGCAGCCAACGGCGGGCGGTCAACAAAATAAGCAGTTCACCTTCTAGTGATCGCAGGCGTACAGAGCTACGGCTTACTAAGTGTGTACCCAGTATCACCCAGCAGTGACCTGCAACTAATTCTGTCGCACAGCTATCCAACTGCGCTTATGTGACAAAACAAGCAGACACGCAAGCGCTCCTAGTAAGAAGATCCCGCCCTGCACTCCGTAAACAAAGAATTTCGCAAGATCAGGATTTTCCATCCAGCTATCAACCTCTCTGCTGAGATTCTTTACGGCCCAAAGTGATGCGCTAAGCACAGTGATAATGACGGCAGGTCGACCAATACGAAGTGTCAGATGTTCAATGTGGGCAATGACTGCAACGGCAATAAGTGCCGGGCCGACTACAGCTAAAGCAGCATCGAAATGGTTGGTTCGGTCAGTACTCATTTGGAAGAAACTGATGGAGTAAATCAGCATTCCGACTGCAAGTGCGGTCAGTTGGAAGAACGTCGCATGAATCTCAGTTTCAGCAGACTTATCTCCATGTTCGAGTCGAGCTTCCTTTCGAGCCATCACCACGAATGTCCCGACGGAACCAAGTAACCATGCTGCGCCCCAGGCCAGGTACGAGAATTGACTCCAGGTTTGCGTGCCTCGCAGACTGGGATCTACCGCATAGGGAACCCAAACGGCAGCCGATGCGATAATTCCAAGGTTGAAAAGAGCAAGCGCAGGCAGCCCAAACCGTGCCCTGTGATGATCAAGATGGTTCACGAGTGCTGATGCGATAGTCAGCGTGCCCAAGGTTAAAAGGACGTACTCGAATCTTGTTCCCGTTGGTGCCCAGCACAAAAGCGACTCCCCGATTCCAAGTGCGAGGAAGCCAATTGCGGCAAGTAAAACTGACGTGTGGCTCACATGAATTGGCTCAGCTTCGCGGGAAGATCGCGACATGCGTAAAGTCCATGCGTCTGGCTTTTGGATAAGACTCATGTAACGACACTCCTCATATTCGGGTCGGAAAGTTTGAGACGACGATCAGCCACCAACGACACGACCACTTGCAGCCACATCCAACAGTTCACTTCTTGAACTTTGGGGGAAAGTTACCCCATACCCACCACTATCTGCTGAGGACGCGTGTCGACACTCCAGAGTTCATTGATCATGAGAATAACTCAGGTGCTGACGAGTACCTAAGGCCCGCATTTCGGGCACTGATCTGGCCAAGGCAACTCGGCTCCCAGCAATGCTTGGTAACCTCTGACACGTGAATTCCCCCATGGATGCCCTCGAAGCATTGATGGGAGAGGTCTGGGTCACCGGAGACAATTTTGGTCTCTCCGTACCTGCCGATCCCGAGGCACTGTTAGCCGGAGGTGCCGAGTTCCTCACCACAGCGTTTCGCGCGGCCGGGGTCTTGGGCGAGAACAACCGCGTCACCGCCATAGTCAACTCAGAAGAATTCTTTGACGGCGGAAGCGGAAAAAAACTCAAACTGACTGTCTCTTACGAACGCCCAGACACCGATTTGCCCGAGCGGCTCTTCGTGAAGTTCTCGCGTCACTTTGACAATGCACTCTGGGACAGTGCCAAACACATGATGGTTTCTGAGGTGAACTTCGCCTTGCTCTCGCGATCACCCGATTTCCCCGTCATGGTCCCCCGCTTCATGTTCGCTGACGTCGAGTCAACTTCCGAAACCGGCCTGATCATGACCGAATTAATCCCGTATGGCGAAGGAAATGTTGAGCCGCCTCACCCAAAGTGCATGGACTACCTTCTTGATGACCCGGTCGAGTACTACCGAGCCATCTTCAGCAGCCTTGGCCGACTCTCTGGGGCCCACCGTGCGGGGAAACTTTCAGCAGAATTCGATGACCTTTTCCCTGACGCCGAACAGGGGTCAGCACAATTTCGCGCTCGGGCGTCCCACGAACAGCTGGTGATGTGGGCGAACCGAATGTTCGACTTCATCGAGCGCTATCCGAAATTATTTCCTGACCATTTTCAAGATCCAGGGATGCGCAAAGAGTTCATCTCCTACATAGCCGATGTAGTCACTGCGAAAGACCGCATCAACGAGATTCTCTTAAGTGGCCGTCCGAAATTTGTCGCCTTTGGACATTGGAACGGCAACATCGACAACTGCTGGTTCGAACGTGACGAGCAAGACGTTCTTCAGTGCGGCTTCATCGATTGGGCCAACTGCGGAGCGCTGCCCTTCACCCAGATCGTTAGCGGTGCACTAGGTTGCGCTGAGCCCTACGTTTGGGCGCAGCACCTTGATGAATTCTTAGGCATCTTTCTCGATGAGGTTCAGGCCCAAGGCGGGCCGGCGTTGGACCTTGCTGAATTCAGCCTGCACGTTCGTCTTTCCATGGCGTCTAATTTCGGGATCTCAATGGCAGCGCCGGTTGCTGTGGCGCGCGACATCGCCGATATTGACGCTGTCTCAGGCCCGCGCGACCCGATCTTTCGAGACCTCTACACCGCGCGAGTCTTGTTACACGGAACGACGAATATGTTGGAGAACTGGCGGGCGTTTAAACTCGGGGATTTAGTTCGTTCACTTCGGTGATGCTTCATTGCGCTGTCCAAAACTGCTGAGACTCGTTGTCATCCAAGGGCCTTCGTGGCGTAAGCGCTGATTACCAGATCTGGCACTATCGCCAATAATACTCTTCGTCAGCCCATGAGCAGTGTTAGGAAGCCCCCATGACTTCAGTCCTCATCACCAGCGGTGGACCTCAGATGCACCTGCGACTCAGAGAACTGAACCCGATGCGTAGGAGTGAATTGTGTTCCTTGCGTGTTCTTTGACACGATGCCCAAATGAACTTCAGTCATCTGCGTCGAATTAGCGGCGCGTCATTGATCATTGCTACAACAACAGCGGTCGTTTTCGCCGGTGAAGCCAGCGCCTGCACAAGAGTGCTGTGGAACGATAATTCCCAAGCGGTCCTATCGAGTCGCAGCATGGATTGGGAACCGAGTACTTCTAAGCCCGTTCTTGTAGCCTCTCCTCGCGGAATCGCACGTATCGGAAGTTCAGTTGGAACTACGACAAAGAACCTGGTGAATCCAGCTCGTTGGAATGCGAAATACGGCTCAGTGTTTGTCACCGCGGAAGATTCTGGAACTGCGGATGGAATGAACGAGAAAGGCCTTACTGCGTACGCCCTTTGGCTCAATGCCACGAACTACGGTCCCCGAGACGCCAGCAAACCCGGCGTCAACGTCGGTTTATGGGCTCAGTACATGTTGGATAACGCTGCGACAGTAAATCAGGCCGTTGCTGCAGCAAAAGAAATTCAAGTGACTGCCCTAGCGCTAGGTGACCTTGTAGTTCCTTTGTCCCTTGCGGTTGAAGACCCATCCGGTGACTCTGCAATCCTGCAATACATCGACGGAAAGCTCGTTGTTCATCATGGGCCTCAATTCCGAGTGCTGGCCAATGATCCGGCATACGACGAAGCGTTGAAACTCGTCAATCCAAACGGATACGTGAACTTCACCCGAAACGACCCGCTACCAGGTAATACAAATTCCTCAGATCGATTTGTGCGAGCAAATTTCTATTTAGATTTCCTACGTCGCACGCGCCCCGCCAGTTTGGAAGCTGCCAAAGCTGGGCTTATGTCGGTTGCCCGCAATGTCTCCGATCCCATCGGTGCGCCAATGGATCAACCAGGGACAGTGGATGAAACGGACTACCGGACTTTATCTGACCTCACTCATCGCACCTACGCGTTCGAACCGACTCGTCGTCTCGCGCTACTTGTTACCGACGTATCAAAGTTGGATTTTCGCGCCGGTCAGCCAGTGCGAACTCTGAACCCACTAGATCCCAAATTAAATGGAGATGTCACCTCTCGATATGTGACTATCAAACAGAAGAGCTAGCCCACAGCCGCACTTGAACAGCGGCTTCATGCGACGGACATGGCAGCCACTTCTGCACTGGACGAGGTCTTGCATCCTTGGAGTTTGGGATCATCTTCCGCAATTTGGTTCCGCTACTTCCGAATGCTCGGATTATCAGCGGCGAAATTGAGTGGCGACCAACTCCGGCATTTCGCGCCCCCAAGGCACTCACAATTGAATTCGATACTGCGGCAATCACTATCGCAGAATTTGGCGGTAACTGGTGGTCACGCATTCCAACGAAACGCTGAAGCGATGCATACATAGAAGTACGCATATCTCGTCAAGTAGCCGGATCAACTCGACACCCCTGCGTGTCATCCCCTTGCTACCGCTGCAGCGCAGGCTTGTCCGGCGAATACGCGCATTCGAGGTTTCTTGGGCCAAGTTTGAGTGTCAGTAGGTACTCGGTCACTGGTGCGTTAACACAATCCGACGGGGTGAACAGATAAGCGACATGCTGGGTGCTGTTGTAAGTGATTGTG
>WLNQ01000034.1 GCA_009699705.1 Actinomycetota bacterium
AGCTCAATGGTAGAGCCCCAGCCTTCCAAGCTGGTCATGCCGGTTCGATCCCGGTCACCCGCTCCACATAAAACCTTTAGTTTCAAAGGGTTTTCCGCTTTTGCCAAAAATAGCCACACCCTTTAAAGCCCCCTTTTTGACCCCTATTTACCCCTCAATGTGTCACGTATGTGTCACGACAGTGTCACGCCCTCATCGGCTAAAACCCCTAAGAAAGCACCCCCACACAGGACGGGTGTGACCTGTATGGGGGTGAATACTTCTATGAGGACGCTACAAAAGTGGGTGACGCTTCCATTTCTTGCTCTTTCCTTCGTCGGGCATTTTCACCAAAAAACCAAGGTGAGCGAGTGCAGACAGCTCCACAGATACAGATTCCGATGTTTTGAACCTGTTTTGCTTCTCAACCCGCTTGTGGATATCCCGTGTGCTGAACACAGGCCCCGGCATCTCCTTGACCTTCCTCAAAATCACTTCTGTACCGCCTGCGAGATGCGACTCGTGCAGGTATTTCGCGTGGCTAATGTAGTAAGGAGCTAGACCGACAGCTGCCGCCATGTCTTCCCCCTTGACCTGTACACAGTGCGGGTCATTTAGGAGCGAGAACGCTGTCGCACTCCGTCCTACAGTGCCGGTGAGCTTGGTAGCCCAACCGCTGAGCTCTGCTAGGTCTCCGTCAGGCCCTAACCGATGCTCCGTGTCTTTCCACCACGACAGATACATCGCTTCAGCCTCAGGCGACAGCGGCAGCTCTACCCGCTGCCCCGCGTTAAGTAAGTCAGTTGACCTCTGGAACAGCTCTGTGACTTTCCTATCCCACAGACTTTGTAGGTGAGCCGGCACAGGTTCCCGCTGTAGTTCACGTTGACCCATTCTTGAGAGCGGATAAACGACTAGCCAGCGGTCATTAAATCCTCGCGTGCGCATTTCTTGAGAGGCATTCATCTCCCGCCAAACGTCAGGCTGTACAGCCAACCCGATAGCTAGGTGCGGTTCTTCTAGATGAAGGGACTTCCCACCTTGCCTATCCACTGTCACAGGGTCACCGCTGTACGCGCCGTTAATGAGATCAAGGTTTGCCTTTCCTTCGTTGTATCTACCTTTGAACGTGGCAATAGAGCCACCTTCAGCCGAAAACACTCCAACAGATTCACCCTGTTCGAAAAGTATCCCCGCTAAACGTTCAGGGGTGACGTCCTGCGTAATGAGCTGAGGCTCGCTTATGGGCTTGCAGCTTTCTAGGTCAGCAAGTGCCTGTTCCTGTTCAGCTTGAGCTTCCCTGTTTTGCGGGTCCTTTGCCACTAACGCCCGGTAATGCTTCACGCGACCATTGAGCATTTCGTGCCGTTCATTTTGAGCAGCTCTAGACAAGCGCGTGCTTTCTTTTAGACGCTTTTCAAAAGCCCACAGGGGCTTCATGACTTGCTTTAACACAGGTGACTTGCGTTCCCCCGGTTTAGCGAGCACTAGCGAATAAATCGAAAGCGGCTCACGAAAGCCAGCACTAGGTAGCTTCACAGTGAACCTTCCGCGAGTAGCACAGGACAATGCCGGAACGATCATTGAGAAAGGCAGGTCGGGCTCTACCTGTAGTGCTTCACTCGTCGCTTCTACATATTCACGGATAAGTTCAGGGAGAACTTCAACAGGCAAAGCTAGCCGGCTGTCAAAGCTTGGTAACGGAATAACTTTCCCGTCTGCGTCGACAAAGTCGACAATGTCGACAATTTCTGAACCGGTTGTGTGGGTTGTCTGTAGCTGTGGAGCAGACTTGTCCCACGCGTCAGGCTTTTCAGGTACGTAGCTCACGACACCCGCCCCGCATAACGCAAAGCTTCAACAATGTGAGCAGGCACAAGTGCAGGCAGGCCACATGCTTGCATGTGCCGGGCTACATCTAGCGAGACTTCTATCTCACTTCTCGCATCTGTCACTTCTGACGGCTCGCTAGGTGAATATCTCGTGTCAGCGGCATCACGGAAAATCTGCCGCTGTAAGAACGTCACACGGTTACCGAAAAATGATTCCGATATCCATACACTTGTATCTACTAGTTGGTGTTGTGTATGCAGACCGCGTGCCTTGCCGGGTGCGCGGTCTTCTCTTTTGTCTGACATGACAATCAGGCCCTCGCACTTCGTGAGCCGTTTTGAATAAACTCAAGCAGGTCAGATTCAGCAATACGCACAAACCTGCCTACCTTGTACACAGGGATGCGTCGCTCGTCGACGAGTCTGCGAGCCAGCCGGGGTGAACTGTTCATCCGTTCTGCAGCTTGCTCAAGTGTTAACAGAACCGGGAACTTGTCTTTGTCTTCGTGTTGAATAGTCAATGTCTTGCCTTCCAAAAGTGGTTGAAAGGACTAGCGACAGGTGAAAGAACTTGCGGTGCGCAGTGGCAGAACGTGCAGCTGCTTCAGGTCACGCCGCGTTACCCGTCACGTAGCCCAATGAATTAGGCACGTATACGGGAGCTGCAGGTGGACCAGTTCGTTCAAGTGAGCCAACAAGCTCACGTCTAGAGCTAAAAGGATCAGGCACAGGTGTACGGAAACTCTGTGCACTGACCTGTGAGTAAAGATGAAGTAGCTGCTCACCTTCAATTGCGAGCTGATCACGTTCAGCACGTAGGAAATCAAGTTCATCCAAGATTGAACGCAGTTCCAACAGGCCAGGCTCTTGATCGTTTTGTTCATCCCACACAATTGCAAGTGCTTCAGCGTCACCTGCTACAGATAGCGCGCACAGGGCAGCACGTTCGTGGTGTCCAACTGAATCTGCTTCCTCAATGAGTTTGCGAACTCGAAGCAACACACGGTCATTACCTAACGACACTTCACGACTGCGGTAGCGAAACCGCAAAACAGCCTTTTTCTGAAACTCACGGACTACCTGACGCGAGCAGTCAGCGATAGCAACATCGTCAAAGCACTGCGAAAGCCAAGGGTCAGGCTCGCTATCGGCGCGGCTCATCTTTTGCAAGTTCATGATGTATTGACTCTACATCTCCTTACAGTGCTGACACGTCAAAAACGTTCACGCGTCTCACAATAAAACATTGTCGTCATTGTCGACGTTGTCGACCACCACAAGAACACAAACTGTTTTTTAGACAAGGCTTAATTCACTCCCGCCGCCCCTCACAAAAATCCCCCCAAAACACATAAACCCCGCACAGAGGAAACTAAAAGAGCCTTGCATGAACTAAAGGAAACTAAAACGTGTAATTGTTCTCCAACGCGTACCCGCCTATTGCGTCTAGAAACTAGTAACAGGAAATTTCTCTCAAACGTCCTATTGCTTTGCCCGAAATTGATTCGTAGGTTTCAAATTTCATCAGGTCTTTTTGCATGGGCTCTAAACCGCCGAGCACGTCGTTGGTATACGAAACAACCACTCCCTTTTCCAGGATGTTCAACTTCGCATACACGGAAGATGGACATCCGTAGCGCGAAACCACATACATTGACCAGTAACGGCAGTTGTAACAGTCAGATTTTGCATTCGCCCATTTGAAAGCAACGCCATCGCTGAATTCGTTATAACCCTTTGGGTACCAGTTGGCTTCAACAACCGGTGCGGGTTCCTCAAGTTAGGGCAGCATTTAACCGTTGATCCGAGGATCGCCTCGGGTACGTGCACACGCAATCATTCAGTCCTTAGTTGCCAATCCCGGCCTCAAGCCCGCAGTAAATGACAGAACTCTTACTGGACTACCTTGTTAAACAGGACCTTTTTATTTGATACCAAGGTGATGCGACTCCCGCGCAAAGATTTGGGAATCATCGTGGAAACCGTTCCACCAGCTTTGGCAGTAATCATCCACCGCTTCACCACCTTTGAGCCCTTTGTTGCCGTCACCGTAATGGGCTTATAGGGCGACTCTTCTTTATTTTTATAGTTGGTGAACTCAGTTTGTGCTTACTTTGTCCAAAAAAGTTTGTACAAGTTGCTGCATAACCTGTCGCAGATTTGAATGTTTTTATGGGGAATCCATGGGCAAATATGGGCAGTTCTATGGGCAGATTTCAACCACAAATAACTTTACGAAGTTGATCCGATGACTACTAATTTTCGAGGCTTATAGGGCGACTCTTCTTTATTTTTAATAAATAAACTATGATGATTTAATGAAATCAATGACCTGCAATCAACTCGGTGGTGCTTGCGAGCAGATTTTTTCAGGTCAAACTTTTGATGACCTCGCGGCCCAAAGCCAACAACATGGCAAAGAGATGTTTGGTAAAAATGATGGCCCACACATGGCAGCGATGGGCACAATGATGGAACTAATGAAGTCCGGTGAAATGGATTCATGGATGGCTGCACGTAAGGCGGAGTTCGAGGCACTTTGAGCCACAAAATATTCGAGATGCCAGTAGCGGATGTCTATGTTCACTATGTCAATAAAGTTGAACGTAAAGATCGTACAGAAGCTGAACTCATCAAGGTGATTACATGGCTGACAGGTTTTGACTCAAAGACTCTAAAGAGTCATCTAAAGAAGCAGACTAACTTCCCGAATACAAGAGCAAGGCCACCCTGGGGGAGCACTACATGTGTCTGCTCGTCAACGACGATCCTGTAGCGACTGACGCTAACTGCTGATTCGACCTGAACTCACGTTTGCTCAATGGAATATCGTGCCAATGCTTACGTCCTTCAGCCGAGCAGTCATAACCCAACGCACGACTTACAGTGAGCTTCGCCTGCGCCAACGTAACTGAAACGGGAGGCTTTATGTCGGCGGCACAGGTTTATTGCGTTCAACATCTCGCGACTTAGCAACAAGTAACCACACGATGGAAGCTAAACAAGTCAAGGGCACAACAACTTGATAGGCAGGTATCCAGCTGACCAAACTGACAAGCCCATTATCGATTGCTTCCATCGATTGAATAAAACCCCCATAAGGATCACTCGGCACTGTATCTCGCGCCAAGTCCTGTAACGTTGGTTGCAAGGAGATTCCTAAAGCCATCACAGCGCTCAGCAATAGAGCTGCTTTCGCAAGCAGAACATTTATGCTCTGAACCGAACCTTTAGCCATTTTCATGTCCCCAAAGATGTTTCGTTTCCCAATTCTAATTCCAGCACTATTTAGTTTCTAGCTTACAGATCGCAACAACATTATCTGGGACTTCAGCGAGTTCGCTCATGCGGTTCGCGACTTCCCTGCCATGGTCCTTTGTCGCGTGCATATAAATCTCTGCAGCTGCAGTAGAGGACTGACCTAGCCTCTGCTTTAAATCTGCAACGCTTGCCCCAGCTTGTGACGCGAGAGTCATTCCTGTGTGCCGTGAGTCATGCACTCGTACATCGGGCCTACCTATGCGAGCTAGTGCCCGGTTAAAGACTTCCGAATATCCCCGCCGCACATGGTTGCCGGTGCTAGTTGTGAATACGAGGGCACTTGGAGCACGACCCGTGAACGTGTCTAGGTGAGTTTGTAGAGCGGGCACAAGGTGAGGCGGTATAGAAACAGTGCGGGTTCCTGCTTTTGATTTAGGGGTATCTATGTCTACTTGGTTATTGACGATGTACATGCGCTTGTTCACTGTCACTGTGGCGTAACCCGTGGTTAGGTCGATATCTCCACGTTGTAAAGCGGCAGCTTCTCCAATACGTAGCCCTACCCACGTGAGGACTAGCCCTAGAGCCTTGTACCTGTCAGGCAAAGCTTCAACAAGGTTGCTCACTTCTGAAACTGACAAGGTGGGACGTTCTGCGCTGCGCGTGACTCCCGCACCCTTTATCCTGCAGGGGTTAGCGGTAATCAGCTCATCATCGGTGGCTGTACCCATAACGGCACGTAGCAAGCGGTAGGACCGTGAGACAGTAGAAGAACCGTCACGGACCACAGCTTGAGATTTTTTCTTCCTGTGGAGTTCTTCCTCTGCAAATTGCTCTTTGAGGTCATTAGCGAGTTCAGCGTTCCAAGCTCGCACTTGGTCAGGAGTGAGCTTGTCTAGGCGAACCTTCCCTAGATAGGGCCGTATGTGTAGCCGCCAATCAGTCTCGTACTGCTCCCGGGTGCTGTTCTTCAGGTTTGGTCGCTGAGATATCCACCTCGTGCCGTACTCCTCAATCGTGTACGAGGACTTGCGGGGGGCCTTCCACACTTCACGGGTCATGTCTGTTCGGACAGAATCCAAAAAAAGTTTGGCATCGGTTTTAGAGTCGAAAGTCATTGGGGCACTTTTGAGCAGTCCGTCGACCCTGTACCGGGCACGCCACTTCCCGCTAGGGAGCTGGTCCACACTTCCAAATCCTGACCGCTTGCTCGCCACAATTCCCCCTTGCCGGTTCACCTACGCCCCCTTACGGGGCTGCTCTACACCCCTCAATGTGTCACGTATGTGTCATGAGTGCAAGTAAAGTCAACGAAAAAGCCCTTATTAACGAGGATTTATGGCGTAAACATGAACAGCCTTCCAAGCTGGTCATGCCGGTTCGATCCCGGTCACCCGCTCCACAGCGTCAAACTGCGAAGCAAAAGTTTCTGTCCAATCATGCGATTGTCTTTGGTACTGCACGCGGTTGGGAACTTTGAGCCAGACGCGATCGGTTGGGTCATTCAAGGATGGTCGGTCAACGAATCTTCATGCTGTAAGATAGTTGCATGCTGCAACCAACTTCCTCACCTCTGGAGCGCACCCGTGCCTTTCTGGCCGAGGCAGCCGGTGAAGCCGCGAACACCCAGCTCGCACTCGCGTTCATCCAGCTACTCATGACCGCCAAGCGAGTGAGCCCCGCCCAGCATGAACAAGCCACGGTGAACGCGATGTTGAGCAAACTGGCGCTTGAGGGCCCCATGCGCTCAGCCGACCTCTCCCACTTCTTGCTTCTTGACCCATCCACAGTGAGCCGACACATCAACTCCATGCTGGATGACCAATTCGTCACCAAAACCACTGATGAGCACGACCGTCGAGTGCAATGGATTGCCATCTGCGACCGCGGCCGAGCCCGACTTAGCGCTCGTTTGCTCGAACGTATCGCCCAAATAGAAAAAGTTACTGAAGCTTGGTCTGAAGCAGACCGCACCACTTTTGGCGCGTTGCTTGCCAGATTCGTCACGGACTTTGATCACTCGATTAACGAAGCGGAGCAAGCATGACCAGCACGCAGCAAGATCAGGATCCAGGTGTATTCCCGGATCCTGAGCAGAAAATGATCGAGGAGGGTGCACCAGCAGAAGATCGCATCACCGGGGCTCGACTTCGCTGGATCATGATCGCGTTGATGCTGACCATGTTCTTGGCAGCACTCGACCAAACGATCGTCTCTGTGGCGCTGCCGCGGATTGTCAGCGACCTCAACGGCTTGAGTTCACTCGCGTGGGTTGTCACTGCCTACCTCTTGGCGTCAACTGCCTCAACACCGATCTGGGGCAAGATTTCCGACCTATATGGCCGAAAGATCATGCTGCAGATCGCCATCGTGATGTTCTTGGCCGCGTCCTTCCTAGCTGGCGCATCTCAAAGCATGGAATGGCTGATCATTTCGCGTGGCTTACAGGGACTGGGTGGCGGCGGCATCATGGTGCTAGCGATGGCCAGCATCGCTGACGTTATTCCGCCGCGCGAGCGCGGTCGATATACCGGCCTATTCACTGCAACATTTGCATTCTCAAGTGTTGCTGGCCCGCTCATTGGCGGGTTCTTTGTTGAATCCATCAGCTGGCGCTGGATCTTCTACATCAATCTCCCATTTGGAATTATCGCATTTTTTATTATCGCTACCGTTTTCAATGTCCCAGCGCAACGGGTGCAACACAAGATCGATTACATCGGAGCCGTGCTCATGGTTGCCGGTGTGAGCACTCTCCTGTTGCTCGTGGAGTGGGGCGGTAGCCGGTACGCATGGGGTTCGTCAACGATCCTGTCGATGATCGCTGCGTCATTTATCCTGCTCGCTACATTCATTTGGCACGAAACGCGTACCGAAGAACCATTGGTGCCAATGTCGTTATTCAAGAACCCAATTTTCACAGTATCGAGCGCAATCAGTTTCGTCGTCGGCTTAGCGATGTTTGGCGCGATCATCTTCATGCCGGTCTTCATGCAGATCGTGCAGGGAGTGACACCCACCCAAGCTGGGATGAAGATGCTGCCGATGATGGCCGGCATGGCAGGCGCCTCAATCATTATCGGTCGCCTGACATCTCGGCTTGGTCGCTACAAGATGTTTCCCATCTTTGGTACAGCCAGCGCAGCCATAGGCATGCTGATCCTCAGCCAGATTGCTGTTGACACGCCTTATTGGCACATCGCCCTTGGATTGTTCATCCTGGGAATGGGCATGGGTTCAACGATGCAGGTGCTGATGCTCGCCGTGCAGAACTCTGTACCTATGAAAGATGTTGGTGCCGCAATCAGTGGCAGCACATTTTTCCGATCAATTGGCGGCACCTTGGGTACCGCAATTTTCGGTGCGATCATGACGACGCAGCTCGCTAAGAACATCAAAGATTCGCTACCCGCTGGTTCCGTAACCGACACGGACATTTCGAATTTAACAAGTGCAGTGTCAACCATTGCTAGCCTGCCGCCAACTCTGCACGACATCGTTTTGAATGCATACGCAAGCGCACTAGGTCACGTGTACATCGTGGCATTCCCGGTCATGATCATTGGCTTCATCCTGACCTGGTTCTTAAAAGAGATCCGCCTCTCACCTCTTCTTGGAAAAGAGCACCCAGAGGAACTCCACCATCTCGAACAATAAATATCTGCAAAGATCAGCACATGACCCAACCGTTGGCCGGCATCGATGGCTACGCCAAAGGTTGGGTAATTGCGGTTTTATCTGACCAGCAAATCACTTGGCGCACCTGTGCAATTCACGAACTCAAAGACCACGTAGCTGATCTCGATCTGATTGGAATCGACATTCCGATTCACTTACAAAAAACCGGCTGGCGAACCTGCGATCGAGAAACCAAGAAGGCCTTAGGAAAATTCGGTTCACGGGTGTTTATGACTCCCCCGCAAGCAGTACTTGAACTCGGCTTTCGGGCACCAAATGCAACAGTGCAGGAACTCAGTCTTGCACTCACCGGACAAGGAGTCTCTCGGCAAGCGATGGCACTGGCTGAGCGAATCCTCGCCGTCAACGCACTACTTCCTGACTCGCGCCTCTACGAAGTTTTCCCTGAACTCGTCTTTGCCACCTTGAATGACGGCACCGTGATGCCATCAAAGAAAAGTGCCGCTGGTGCCGGCGCACGAATGCGCTCCCTGGATCCTTGGCTCACCACCCTTGGTACGTCATCCGTCTTACTGATGAAAAAGTGTCCAACTGACGTGCCGGTCGATGACGCGCTGGATGCTCTAGCGGCCCTTGCTGGCACCTTGCGCATCGCCAATGGCGTGGCACAACGATGGCCGCAGAAAGGAAAAGGCCCAATAATCTGGGCCTAATCCCCTTGCCTGGGGTCACGAGTCTGGGTCACGCGCCTTGGGTCATGCCCAATCAACGTGCAATCGCTCAGAGTTAGTCGACTAACGGCCCAGAGAAACGAGTCCGCTTAATCTCCACTACGCCAGGAACTTGAGCAACCAGCACGAAGCCGTCCCAAAGTTTTCCTGCATCTTCACCGCGTGGGATTGGTGTCATGATTGGGCCAAAGAAACCAACTGGGTTTCCGTCAAGATCATCAATAGCAATAACTGGAGTGCCAACGCCCTTGCCTGACAAAGCTACCGCTGCTGCGTGACTGGCCCGAACTGCGTCGTCATACTCAGTGCTATCTGCTGCTTTGGCCAAGCTCGCATCGAGTCCAACTTCAGCCAACGCTGCGGCAATCACCACATCTACGTCTTTTTGCTTTTCGAGATGGAATCGATTACCCATCGCGGTGTACAACGGCCCCAGAATCCCATCACCTTGAAGTTGCTGCGCGGCATGTAACACGCGAACTGGGCGCCAGGTGCGCTTAATGAGTTCGGCGTACCCATCTGACACATCATTTCCTTCATTCAGTACGCCTAAAGACATGACTTGCCAGTTCACACTCACATCGCGGACCTTTTCAACTTCAACTACCCAGCGGGAAGTGATCCATGCCCATGGGCACATTGGATCAAACCAAAAAGTCGCCTTCATCAGTCGCACCAAACCTTTGCAGTTCGTTCTTTCTTGAGTTCATAAAAACCAGGGGTCTGTGCCAAAAGAACGATGCCGTCCCAAAGTCGACCTGCCGCATCCCCGCGAGGGGTTGGCGAAACGACTGGTCCAAAGAGACCCACCGCTGCTCCATCCGGTCCAGGCATGCCAAGAATTGGAGTACCAACGTCTTTGCCGCCAAGCGCCATCGCAGCTTCGTGGCTTGCCCGCACCGCGGCGTCAAACTCGGTAGTGGTTGAAGCTTCGTTGACACCGGCTGGCAATCCACATTCAGAAACTGCAGCCGCAATGACTGCAGGCAAGTCGCGATTACGTTCAACGTTGCTCATACGGCCGATGGCAAAGAGCAACTCGCGAGCTGCTTCATCTCCCGCATCGGCACGAGCGGCTTCGACCGCCCGCGCACCCAGCCAGGTGCTTTTTAGCCATGCTTGGAATTGCTCTGGCGGCGGAGTCTCATCGTTTTCATGCAAGATGGCCAGGCACATCACGCGCCAGCTCACCTTGATATCTCGCATGGTCTGGACTTCTTCAAGCCAACGCGCGGTTGTCCAAGCCCAGGGGCTCATGGGGTCGATCCAAAAGTCAATTGTTGTGGTCACGACAGACACCGTAACCGAGTCCAGAGCAACAAGTGGCAGGATCCTCGTATGGCGAACAATGAGAACATCACAAGAGCAGAAGCAGCCGATCGTGCCCAGTTGATCGAATCCCACAGTTATGTGGTTGACCTCGACCTCACTGGTGATGCCGAGACCTTCAGGGTCATCACGACTGCGACCTTTGGCTGCAGCACGCCAGGCAGCACCACCTGGCTGGATCACATCGCCAAAATACGAGGTGTGGAACTTAACGGCGTCGCTCTTGACTTAGCGGTTGTTGTTGACGGAGCTCGCATTACTTTGCCGAATCTTGAGTCCGAAAACATCGTCACTGTGACAGCAGATGCTTCCTACATGAACACTGGCGAAGGACTACACCGCTTCGTTGATCCTGTTGACGACGAGACGTACCTCTACACCCAGTTTGAATCCGCAGATGCCCGCCGGATGTATGCGTGTTTCGAACAGCCTGACCTCAAGGCCACTTTTGAACTCCGCGTGACAGCACCCGCTCACTGGCAAGTGGTTTCGAATAGCACCAGCCCCAGCTCGGTACCCGTGAGCAAAGGCGTTGCCCGTTGGGAATTCGATCCCGCTCCTCGGATGTCTACATACATCACTGCACTTGTCGCCGGACCATATTTCAAGGTTGAAGACACCTACGAAGGCACGTATGGCACCTACCCACTTGGCATTTACTGCCGCCAATCGCTTTCTCAGTATTTAGATGCCGATGACATCCTGCTCATCACCAAGCAGGGCTTTGCTTTCTTTGAAGAACAATTCAAAGTGGGTTACCCATTTGGTAAGTACGACCAACTCTTCGTTCCTGAGTTCAATGCCGGGGCGATGGAAAATGCTGGCTGTGTCACCTTCCTTGAAGACCTCATCTTCCGCTCCCGCGTAACAGATGCTGCCTACGAACAACGCGCCAACACGATCTTGCACGAAATGGCGCACATGTGGTTTGGCGATCTGGTCACCATGACTTGGTGGGACGACCTATGGCTCAATGAATCCTTTGCGGAGTGGGCTGCGCACTACGCAAATGTGCACGCAACTCGTTATCAGGATGCCTGGACAACCTTTGCCAATCAGCGCAAGGCCTGGGCCTACCGTCAAGATCAGTTGCCATCAACGCACCCGATTGCAGCTGACATGGTTGATCTTGATTCAGTGCGTGTGAACTTCGATGGCATTACTTATGCCAAGGGAGCCTCGGCTTTACGCCAACTCGTTGCTTGGGTAGGCGAAGAAGAATTCCTTGCTGGCTTGCGACTCTACTTTGCAAAGCATGCTTGGAAGAACACCCAACTTCCTGACTTGCTCGTTGAACTTGAAGCTACATCAGGTCGCGATCTTTCGTCTTGGACAGATGAATGGCTTCGCACCAGCGGCGTTAACTTGTTGCGCCCATTGATCGAAGTTGATGCAGCAGGAGACTTCACCTCGGTGGTCGTGGAACAAGAACCGCCGTCATCACCTGCCGGCATCGCACCAACCCTGCGTTCACATCGTTTGGGTATTGGGCTCTATGACCTCAACGCTGGCAGCCTTCAACTTCGTCAGCGCATCGAAGTTGATATATCGGGTGCACAAACGCAGATCCCAGCACTTGTTGGTGTGAAGCAGCCCGATCTTCTATTACTCAATGACGGGGATCTCACCTACGCCAAAATTCGCCTTGATGAACGCTCTTGGGCTACCGCAGTTGCCCATCTTGGCGACTTGGAAGATTCACTCGCTCGCGCCGTCATGTGGGGCGCAGCTTGGGACATGACCCGAGATGCTGAAGTATCAACGGGCGATTACTTAGCGCTCGTACTCAGCGGAACTGCAACGGAATCCGATATCGGTGTTGTGCAAGGTGTGCTTCGCCAACTCAAGAGTGCGATCGATCAATACGCAGCCGAAAATAATCGTGATGCCTATAACGATCGCTTGGCTGCAGCCACTCGGGAGCTTGCCAAGACCGCCATTTCAGGCAGCGATCATCAGCTGGCATTTACGCGAGCTTTCATTGGTGCTGCACGCAACGAAGCCGATCTGGCTGTCGTGGCCGGGTTACTCGACGGCTCGGTTGTCTGGCCAGGTCTTGCTGTTGACACCGACCTACGTTGGTTCATGCTGGATCGCTTGGTCACCACCGGCAATCTCAATGACGAAGCAGTTGAGAACGAACTTAAGGCCGACGACACTGCGACGGGCCGTCGCCATGCCGCCCATGCCTTTGCTTCGCGCCCATTACTTGGCGCAAAGCAAATCGCTTGGACTGATCTCTTCGAGCGCACCGACCTGCCAAATGCTCTTATCGGAGCAACTTTGGGCGGGTTCATTCAGCCAGAACAACGTGATCTGCTTATTTCCTTCCGGGAAAAGTACTTCGCTGAAATTTCACGGATGTGGCGCGATCGCACCCATGAAATTGCTCAGGAGCTCACCGTTGGTTTGTATCCGTTCTTGCTTGCTGACACTGAGACTCTTCGTCTTACCGACGCGTTGCTAGCCAGCGACGAAGCAGCAGATCTTGGTCCTGCTGGTCGCCGGTTGGTCAGCGAAGGTCGCGATGGAGTGGAACGCTCCATCCGCGCGCAAGCTCGCGATCGCGTCTAGCCCAAAGCGTCGATAAAAACTCTGATTGCTTGATTGTTGGCTTGTAGATCTTCAATCAACATGATTTCTCCTGCTGCATTGGTCATGGGTACCCGCCAGTTTGGGTACTCCTGATCGGTGCCTGGCTGATTTTGTGCTCGACGGTCGCCAATGACGTCTGGCAATGCGATACCTAATAAGCGTGCACGTGACGCGCCAAGCGCACGATGAAGACCAATAGCCATTGCGTCTAAGCCTGACTCGGTTCCCAGATCAACATCTGCAGCAAGCCAATCGTGCTGACGCAAGATATTGGCCCAAGCTTCGCGCCGGTTTTTAGCATCTGCTCGCTCATCTTCAACGGAGCGAGCAAGCAAATTCAGCTCATGTCGAATACGCACATGCTCGTCTCGAAGGAAGCCTGCGGTGGGAGGCAAATCGTGCACGGTCACACTGGCCAGCACTTCGCTTCGCCAATCAGCTGGCTGAAGCGGTGAGCCGTCTTCTCCAGATTCAAACCACAACACACTCGTGCCAAGAATGCCTCGATCGTGCAGAACTTCTTGCACCCAAGGTTCAACAGTACCCAAATCCTCACCAATAACAAGAACATTTGCCCGATGGGCTTCGAGTACAAGAATGCCGATCATCGCCTCAAAGTCCAGCCGCACAAAAGTGCCTTTGTTGGCTTGCATGCCACTTGGTACCCACCACAACCGGAAGAGGCCAAGCACATGATCGATGCGCAAACCACCTGCGTGGCGCATCATTGTGCGTAGCAGGTCCCGATACGGAAGATATTTCGCTTCAGCTAATTCAACGGGATGCCAAGGTGGCTGGTGCCAATTCTGGCCAAGTTGGTTGTACATATCTGGCGGCGCTCCAACACCCATGCCCTGCGCTAAAACTCCACGCAAGGCCCAAGCATCTGACCCTTCAGGATGCACACCGACCGCAAGATCATGCATGATTCCAATGGCCATACCCGCAGCCTTTGCTGCACCCTGCGTCTGCGCAAGTTGCTCATCGAAAATCCATTGCAGCCACATGTGAAATTGCACATCGTTGGCGTAGGTGGAGATGAATGCGGTGAGTTCGGAACTTCTGGCAACACTGAACTGCGCCGGCCAAGTGGATCCATCGTTTCCATACACATCACACAGCGCTGACCACGTTGCGAAATCGACAAGGCCTTGGCCTTCGCGCTGGCAATAATCTGCAAACTGCTGGGCCCGAGTTTGGATCATCCCTTCAGTAAAGATGAGTTCTAGCGCAGTGCGCTTGGCTTCCCAGACTGCGTCCCGATCAAGGAGGTCATTTGTGGTGTTCAGCGCACGCAAAGGTGCTCGAAGCATTTCGATGCGCTTGCGACTCTTACGTGACAGGGAAGCGAATTCTGGAATGTCTTCAATACGCAGATACATCGGATTAGAAAAGCGTCGAGTCACCGGTAAATATGGCGATGGTGCCATCGGTTTCGTTGGTGCTGCGGCATGTAATGGATTGATCAGTAGAAAGCCCGCGCCAAACTCAGCTGCACTCCACGTTGCAACATCAGCACAGTCGCGAAGGTCGCCTAGACCCCAAGAGTTGCGCGAACGAGTGGCATAGATCTGCTCCATGAATCCCCACTGGCGTTCGCCGGTGATCTGTTCAGGGATTAACCGTGCCGGGGTCATCGCTAATTGCGAAACTTCAATGCGCGTTCCTGAGGTTGTGTGAACTGTGTAATAGCCAATCGGTAAATCACCAGGAATCGTGAAACTGGCTTCGCCGATCTGCACCCCGTCAATCCATCTGGGTTCAACCCAAAAGTCCATCTGTTCCAAGTCAGTGCGAAAACCGTCTTCGGCTTCAATCCATACTTCGACGGGATCACCGTGGGTTACGTGCACCCAGAGTCGACGATCTTGACCCTGAACACCGATTGAGAATGCAGGCAACATGCGGCGCCAATCACGCAAA
>WLNQ01000035.1 GCA_009699705.1 Actinomycetota bacterium
AGCGAAGAAATTCTTGGTCGCGCGCTGAAGGACTTCACCGATCGAGATAGCGTTGTACTGGCGACCAAAGTCAACGGACCGATGCGCTCGGACATTAATGCTGGCGGGCTCTCACGCAAAGCCATCATGACGGAAATTGATCATAGCCTTCGTCGCCTCGGCACCGATTATGTTGATCTGTATCAAATTCACCGTTTTGATTCAAGGACTCCGGTCGAAGAAACAATGGAAGCCTTGCATGATGTAGTGAAGTCGGGCAAGGTGCGCTATATCGGCGCTTCGTCAATGTACACATGGCAGTTCGCGAAGATGCAATACGCGGCTGATACTCATGGCTGGACTCGCTTTATATCAATGCAAAACCATTACAACTTGCTCCATCGTGAAGAAGAGCGCGAGATGCTCCCGTTCTGCATTGATCAAGGCGTCGGAGTGATTCCTTGGAGCCCATTGGCTCGGGGTCGACTTACCCGGCCGTGGGACACAGTGAGCGCCCGTAGCGAGACTGATGAATTCGGGCAGTCGCTTTACCAAGACTCGGATTTCGCCATAGTTGAGCGAGTCACTCAGGTTGCTGAACGTTTGGCTCTCTCTGCAGCGCAAGTAGCTTTGGCCTGGGTGATGCAACAGCCAGGTATCACTTCGCCCATTGTTGGAGTCACGAAACCGCAGCACCTCGTGGACGCGATTGCAGCAGTAGACGTGAAACTTTCAACTCAAGACCTCACACTGTTAGAAGATCCGTACACCCCAAGGGCTGTAGCCGGTTTTCGCTAATGGGAAATGGAACGTTCGCTGCGCTAGCGATTCCGAACTATCAGAAATTTTTTGCGGGTCAAGCAATATCACTCGTTGGTACTTGGATTCAATCTGTAGCTATTGCATGGCTAATTCTTGAAATCACGGGTTCACCAGCATCCATTGGGCTCGCTGTGGCATTGCAGTTTCTACCTGTACTAATTTTTGGCCCGTATGGCGGAGTCATCGTTGATCGAGTTGATAAACGAAGACTACTGATTGTGACGCAGGCTCTTTCAGGCATCCAAGCTGGTCTACTGGCGATATTGGTATTGACCGGCAATGCCAATATCGGTTTTGTTTTGGCTCTCTCATTATTTCTTGGTTTCATCTATGTCTTTGACATGCCTGCTCGATCTGCATTTGTGCGGGAGATGGTCCCCTTGGAATTAGTGAGAAATGCTGTGAGTCTGACTTCGGTCGTTATCAATGGTGCGCGGGTGGTTGGGCCGGCACTTTCCGGTGTATTGATTGCCACCATCGGACTTGGCTGGTGTTTCGCAGCCAATGCGGCAAGTTTCATTGGAGTGCTGACAGCGTATGCGCTCATGAAAACGGGTGAACTTATTGCCGTGGAACCAATCGAACGCGCTCCAGGGCAACTGCGTGAAGGCATGAAGTATGTCTGGAGCAATCCAGATTTACGTGTGCCACTCATCATGATGGCTGTGGTTGGCACTCTCACGTACGAGTTCAATGTCGTTCTTCCAGCGTTGGCAGCAGAAACCTTTCAAAGTGGAGCGCAGAGTTTAGGTTGGCTCTCGGCCGCGATGGGCCTTGGCGCTGTCATAGGTGGATTGATTAGTGCAACTCGGCAAACTAGCGGGGTGAAGGCGATTGCCGTGGCGTCCATTGTTTTTGGTTTCGCTGTATTGACTTCGGCGGTCATGCCAAATGTGCTGTGGTCCTGCATCGCACTCATCCCGGTAGGTGCGGCAAGTATTTGGTTCACTTCTGCAGGAAATAGTGCGATGCAACTTCATACGGAGCCGCACATGCGAGGGCGAGTGATGTCACTGTGGACTGTTGCATTCATAGGTAGCACACCTGTAGGTGCGCCTATCGTCGGCTGGGTTGCAGAGACAGCTGGACCAAGGTGGGCTTTAGGAGTTGGAGCAGCCGCGGCGGTCGGTGCCGGACTTTATGGTGCTAAGTGGGCGATTCGTATGAATAAAAAATCGCTCGAGGTCTAACTCGCTTCATCCTCGAGAGTGGCCACGACATCTGGTCGGACTGTGTGTCGAGCACTGTTGGCTTCCCCAATTGCAATGAACATTGCACACACTGGGACCGCAAGCAGTGCACCGGCAACACCGAAGAGCGCCGCTCCCAACATCACAGAGGCGAATGCAACGGCGGGGTGCACATTGACAGCACGCGCACTGATTTTCGGCTCGAGGGTGAGGTTTTCAACCTGCTGATAGATCAACGCCCAAGCAAGTGCCATGACACCTATCCAAGGATTTGGACTCAAGAAGCCAACAATCGCGGGGAAGACAACAGCGATGTACGTGCCGATCGTCGGCACGAATTGAGCCACGATGCCCACCCAGACTCCAAGGGCCAACCATGACGGCATACCGATGAAATAGAAAACAAGAGCAGTGGTTGATCCGTTAATGGCAGCGAGGATTACGCGAGCAGCGACATAGCCACCCACCTTTTCTTGGGTGATGCTCCACACCTGCATGGCTTGGGGCTGAATCCTCTGCGGGAATAGGGATGCGAAATACATTCGAAAGCGCGGTCCATCAGCAGAGAAGTAGAAAGTGAACAAGGCGAAGGTGAACAGACCAAAGAAACTACCGACGATTGATCCCAGAAGTCCGAGTAACCCGCCAACTACCTGAGAGGCGTAACCGGCGACGTCACTTGGGGTGATATTTAGTTGGGTGAGCACATCTTGCGCTTGATAATCAGTACTAAATCGCTGGTTGACCCAGTTGATAACTTGATCGACAAGATCGGGCAGGGCCTTCAACAGTTGGGCTATCTGATCAACAAACAGTGCTCCGAAGGCCCAGAAGAAGACCGACATGAAAGCGACGAATAACGCCATGACCAAAAATGTTGCTGCACCGCGCCTCATGCGACGCGCGAATCTGCGAACTGCAGGTTCCATCGCTATTGAGGCGAACCAAGCCATCAGCAGACTGAAGATGACCGAGCCACCATCTTCGAGGACGAACTGCGCTAACAGAGCGATAGCTGCGACACCGAGAACGACAAAGCCAATCTGCCAAATATTTCGTGGGTCGAGCTTGATTGTCGTCTCGCGTCGTGAAGGCTGATCATCGGTCATAGTTAAGAGCCTATTTGCTTGCGTGATCTTAAGGCGAGAGGTCAAAGGAAATCCCCAATAGAGTGCGCCTATGAAGCAGGTCAATCGCTGGGCCGTGCTCGTGATTTTGTCGGCAGCACTGGCTGTGATCTCCCTAGACAACACGATCGTGAACGTGGCCTTGCCGCGGTTACAGGAAGATCTGGGGGCGACGACCTCGCAATTGCAGTGGGTTATTGACGCTTACTCGGTTGTGTTCGCAGGTTCACTCTTATTGGCGGGTTCTTTGGGTGACCGCTTCGGTCGGCGCCGGATGCTGCTTACGGGTCTGGGAATATTTATTCTGGGCTCGCTTTTAGCCGTCACTGTCGACAATGCAAGCACTCTGACAGCATGCCGAGCGCTGATGGGTCTTGGCGGAGCCTTCATCATGCCGTCAACTCTGAGTATTTTGGTTCAAGTATTTCGTGACCCCAAAGAACGCGCGCAAGCCATCGGAACGTGGGCCGCTGTCGCCGGTCTTGGTGTTGCCATCGGCCCGATCGTTGGGGGGCTGCTGCTCGAGCACTTCAGTTGGCACGCAATATTTTGGGTGAACCCACCGATTGCGGCGGCTGTGTTTGTTGCGGTACTTCTGTTAGTTCCTGAATCCCTAGATCCGAGTAAACCTCGACTCGACCTCTTGGGCGCAGTGCTATCAGGAATCGGCCTGATCGCTTTGGTAGTGACGATTATTGAAATCCCCGACGCAGGTATTGATGTTTTCACGATAACGACTGCTCTCATCGCAGTTATTTCACTTGGCAGTTTTATTTGGTGGGAGAAACGCGCACCACGCGCCTTATTGCCCTTGCAATATTTTAAACAGCGGGTTTTCAGTTCATCTATCGTGATTGTTGCGATGGTGTATTTCGCATTGATGGGGGCGATGTTTTTTCTTCCACAATTCCTACAACTTGTACAAGGTATGACGCCACTTCAATCAGGTATTGCTGTGTTGCCGGGAGCAGGCGGGCTATTAACGGCTTCATTAGTTAGCCCGAAACTAGCTGATCGTTTTGGAACCAAGCGCCTCGTTGTTATTGGAATGAGCGTTGTGACCGTGGGGATGGTGTTCTTTAGTTTCCTCACCATCTCCACTCCTTATGCGTACGTAGGCATTGTTTTTGGTGCGATTGGCGCAGGCCTTGGATTGACCTTGCCGCAGGCAACGAACGGTGTTCTTTCTTCGGTGCCTACCGAACGTTCTGGCATGGGGTCTGCTGTGAACGATGCTATGGGTGAACTTGGCGGGTCATTTGGCGTCGCGATTCTTGGAGCCACCATGTCGATTTGCTATCGACAAAATATTGAGCATGCGATCACTGAAGCAGGAGCAAATATTTCCTTACTTCCCGCGAGTGCAGTCGCAGCAGCTCGAGAGTCGCTAGCAGCTGCGTCCATTGCAGGCGCTCAGATCCCGGACTCACTCGGAATTATTTACCGTGAAGTTGTCGGCAAAGCCTTTGTCACTGGAATGACCTGGGCGCTGTTGATCGGTGCTGGGGTTTCACTTGTCGGTGTGTTGATCGCGTGGAAATTTCTTCCTCAGCATGTCGAACGAGTCGAAGAATAACGCTACATGTCATTCATGGTGGCTGACGTTTTCTTCACGTGAACATATTCGGTGTAGGCATCAACAACTTCTTCAGGGTTTCCACGCATCATGAGTTTTCCGTGATCTAGCCAGATGCATTCGGTACTCATATTGATGATGGTGCGCAGGGCATGTGAAATCAGGAGCATGGTGCTGGAGTTATTCACCAGTTCTTGCATGCGCTGCGTGGCTTTTTCCTTGAAGACCGCATCGCCAGTGGAGAGCGCCTCGTCGATGAGCAGAATGTCAGGGTCGAGATGCACCGCAACGCTGAAGGCAAGGCGCGCCCCCATTCCCGATGAGTAGGTACTCATTGGCGCGTCAATGAAATCACCGATGTCAGCAAATTCGGCAATGAGTTCATAACGATCTTCAAGCTCATCTTTGGTGAGTCCGGCGGCTAGACCACCAAGAATTACATTTTCGCGGCCAGTAAGTGAGCGATTAAAGCCGACACCCAAGGAAAGCAGTGTGCTTGTTCGTCCGACCACTTCGATTCGTCCACGCGTTGGCGGAACGATGCCCGCAATCGCACGCATCAACGTGCTCTTACCCGCTCCGTTATGTCCAACGATGCCAAGAACAGAGCCGCGAGAAACATCGAAAGTTACATCTTTCAAGGCCTCAACAGTTTTGACTGACCGCTTGCCGCGTCCAAGTCGAACGACAGCTTGCTTTAACGTTGGGCGTTTTTCAAAGGTGGTGCGGTACGTGACATCGAGTTCTTGAACAGAGATTGCGATTTCCCCGGAGATTTCTCGGTCAGCAATTTCTGGAATTGTGGCTCCAGTTTCTTCATCGAACACGATTTGTCTCCTTTCCGCTACTCATTAAATCCGCACCGCGAACTCGCGCTCGCGGGAGATGAAGAAAAAGACACCAATGATTAATGTGCCGAAGGCCCAAGCGGCCGAACCTAACCACCAAGTAAGTGGAGGAATTCGTCCTTCAACCAAAGTCTCACTGAAGATCCCGAGCAGTGGGTACAATGGGTTCAAGATTTCGAGCTTAAGCATCCACGGCTTCATCTGGTCCGCGTAATACAACACAGGTGAGAGATACAACCAAATACGTGTGGCGTAGGGAAGAAGTTGTTTCGTGTCTCGGAAGTAGATCTGGACTGATGCCATAAGCGCAGCTAATCCTGCAGCGAAAATAAAGATGAGTACGAGCGCCGGAATGGCTAGGAACATTGTTGGGCTGAAGTGAATCGTGTTGAAATCCTTACAAATCCCAGTGATCGCATCGCATTCCACCGAGTGCGAGCCAAAGTAATCGAAGTAGATAAAGAAGGCGAAGAGAATCACCATCGACGGAAGGAACCTGAAAAACGCGGTCCGCAATGCTGAAAACGGCAGGAGCAACAGCGGGAATGCGGTGTTCAGTACGAGGTTGCCACCCTTAGTGACTGAGGTGGCTCCGTTGATCATCACCGCTTGGATGAAGTTGAACGCAAAGAGACCTGCAAGTAGGTGCATGAAGAAGTCGGGGCCAGCGCTGCCGCCTCGAATCACATTCACGAGCAGGAAATACACACCTGCATTGAGTGCTGGGCTGATGACCAACCAAAATTGGCCGAAAAAGGTATTGGTATGAGCTGCTCGCATTTCGGCACGTGACAGTTCAGCAGCAAAGTGGCGACGACCCCAGAGGTTCGCGAAGTATTTAGTGAGTCGCGGCAAACCAGCGCGGTGGGGCAGAAAGACCTGAACAGGTCGATCCTGGGTTTCGGCTGGATTCTTCATGAGTAGCGCAGTCTACGACTCAAGGGGAATCTGAACTCCGTGAGAGGCAAGGCGCTCGACCATCTCGCCATACTGACGATTAATTTCCTTCGTTGTCTCAGCGTCAAATTGGGTACGCCAGCGACCAACATTTGCATTTTCGGCATTGACCGTCTCGTCGAACCAAGCCTTCATGCCTGGGTCAACAGGCACATCAATGAAGTCACAGATGCGTTGCAGGGTGCTGTCGCGGTCGCGGTCAACCAAATCGAGCATGTCAACCACGATGCATCGTCCGGGACGGCTAGCCAGCGTTGACTGATGGATGAGGAGTGAGCGTTTTTCCCACTGCCGCAACGATGCGAAGATCTCATTTGGGCCAAAAGTTTGAGCAACAAAGGATGCAGCAACATCTCGACCATCGCGAATCATGGCGATCACCTGGGAGTCTGGGTAAATCGGCTCGATTTGGTCGGCAATGCGCGCATTTGCTGGCGTGGTGTCTACCCAGCGGCGCCCTTGCCCAGCCGCTGAAACGTTGCGCATGATGGCGTACGTGAAGGCTTGTGAGGCGGCTACCGGGTCTTTGCCAAATTCTTCGAGGTAGGTGTTGCCTAGAGCATTGACCTCTTCGATCGTGATTGAGGTGTGCAGACCGATTTTTGCTGCTCGCCAAAACCACAGTGTTTTGGTCCGTTCGAGGCAAAATTTTGCTTCGGATTTGGCTTTGCGACGGCTCAGCCATGAGCCTTGAGCCAGAGTGAGGGTTTCAGCGACCCCATGATCATTGGCAAGAAACCGGATTTCAGGGGGATCCGTGAGGAAAAGGTCGGGATGTTGCCCGAGTAACTGCCCAGTAATTGTGGAACCGCTTCTGCCGGTGCCGCCAACGAGGACTGGATTTAAGCAATTAACAGCGCCTGAATTCACTCATTGACCCTACTACAGCGACTATTTCAACCCCCAAGACTTTGATGGGTGGGAGAGTCGCATCCCAAAGCCCTATTCTCAACCACCATGGCGTTCTTCTCCATCATCGTTCCGATCTACAACGTGCAGGCATACCTGCGCGCCGCGTTGGAGTCTGTCCTGATCCAGGACTTCCAGGATTTTGAGATCGTGGTGGTGGACGACTGCTCTCCTGATCACAGCGCAGATATTGCCAAGGAGCTCGCAAAAAGCGACGATCGCATCAAGCCGATGCACCTCGAGAAAAATGTCGGGCTCGGGATGGCGCGCAATATTGGCATCGCAGCCGCGACTGGCGAGTACATCATTTTCCTTGACGGCGACGACACCCTCGCGCCCGGATCGCTGAAAGCGATCTCCGAGAAACTTCAACGAAACGACTTACCTGACCTTTTGATTTTTAACTATTCTCGAGTGTGGTGGGACGGTCGAGAAGCGGTCAGTTGGGGCGCCGAACTTTTGGCGAATCTTTCAGTTGGAACTTTCACGCCACAAGCGCATCGAAGACTGTTCAACCTGCTTCCGATCGCTTGCAATAAGGCTTACCGACGAGAGTTCTTGCTCAACCTAGGCGTTCAATTTCCCGCTGGCTTATACGAAGATATTTCATTCACCTACACCGTATTGCTCAATGCACGACGTGCTGTCTCATTGAATCGCGTAGTCCTGCTCTATCGCCAACGTCGTTCTGGCGGAAATATTCTTGGCACTCCAAGCCCACACCATTTCGATATTTTTGAGCAGTACGACCGAGTATTTGCCGAAGCAACCCGCGTTCAGGTGAGCGATGCAATGCGCAAGCACCTCTACGACATCATGATTAATCACTACGTCACGATCATTCGCCACCGGGGTCGTATCGCTACATCAGAACGCAAGCGGTTCTTTGAGTCAGCATCGGTGTCAGCTAATAAGCATTACCCGGAAGAATCTTCCGAACAATCCAAAAATCTACCGAGCAACATGCGTGGAAATCTTTTCCGAAAGAATTCATATGCCGCATTCATGGCATACAGCTGGGTAGATGAAAAACGCACGCCGACTAAAAGGTTCATCGGCAAGATTTACTGGCCGGTTCGACGCGCAGCTCGCAAGGTTCGTGCAGTTGGTCGGCTTTGGTATGGGTTTTTCAGGATGTTTCCCATAAAAAAGAATGTTGTTGTGTTCTCGGAATACTGGGGTTCAGGCTACGGATGCAATCCGAGAGCAATTTATGAAGCTCTCCCTCAATTCGCACCAAACCTCACGGCTGTTTGGGTCATGGAGAAAGACAAGGTTGGCAGACTTCCCGCAGGTGTGAAGCATGTTGCACCCAACTCATTACGGCAGTGGGTGGTGTTCGCTCGCGCCAAATACTTCGTGAACAACGTGAACTTTCCTGGTGCTTTTAAAAAGCGAGACGGGCAAATTGTCATTCAAACAATGCATGGAACCCCGCTGAAGTATTGCGGACTTGATGTGATGAATAACGAGGTCGCAAGTTCAGCGATTGATCCAAAACGTAAAGCACCGAGAAAAGGCGACCAAGTCGTGACTCTGGATCCGTCACGAAGTCGCCAAGAGTTTGCTGACCTGCTTCGGCGAAGCGATAACTGGGATTACGCATTGAGCTCCAACGCCTATTCCACTGAAATGTGGGGTCATGCCTATCCGTGCCAGTACTCCTGGCTCGAGGTGGGTTATCCGCGCAATGACGTTCTCGTGAAAGCTTCGAGCCAGGACATCGCGCAAGCGCGTTCCCTTATCGGTGTCAAAGAGAATCAAAAAGCAGTGTTGTATGCACCCACGTATCGTGATGTTGAAGGCGACAGTTCCTTAAGGATTAATTTTGAGGAGCTCATCGAGAAGTTGGATGATTCATACGTCTTCATCTTGCGAGCCCACCACACCACGACATTAGGGCCGAAGGTTGCAAAACTTGTTGAGTCTGGACGAGTTATCGACGGTTCGGCGTTCCCATCCATCGTCGATTGTTATCTGGCCGCCGACATCCTGATCACTGATTACTCGTCAGTGATGTTTGATTACGCGGTTCTTGATCGTCCGATTGTAATTTTCGCGGATGACTGGGAGGCCTACCAAGAAGCGCGAGGAACCTACTTCGATCTTCTCGAGCAGCCGCCGGGAGCTCTGGCGATCAACCAATCCCAGCTCAATGAAATATTTTCTAGAGACCTGTACAACTCACCTGAAAGTCGAGCCAGGCTCGAAGCCTTCCGCGAAAAATTTTGCGAGTTCGATAAAGGAAATGCCGCGCAGCAAGTTATTGAACGGACGATGAAGGGCTAGGCATGGCGGGAGTTGTTGCTGCCGCCGAAGGAGTGGCGGTAACTGCGGGTGTGGCTGATTCTGTTGGCGAAACTGTTACTTGTGGCATGGGAGAGATCCAGTTCCCGTTTGGCATTGCGTCTGCTATTCGGCAACTTGGTCCTTCGCAGTGCCTCATCGCGGCCAATTGCGCATGAAGTTGACTCACGATCACCGGATTAGTTGAGGCCTGCACATTGTTCATCTCGTATGGATCGGTTTTGAGGTTATAAAGCTCGACGTCTTTATTTAGATATTCGATATAAAGCCAGTTTTCGCTGCGCAAAGCATGGAACTCCGGAGCTTCAAGCGGCGAATAATCAGGATCGCCAGGCAAAGTGCGACTAAGGCTTTCCGTCAAGGTGGCAGTTCGCCAAGGAGTGTCTTCTTGGCCTCGGAGCAAAGGCATGAGATCGCGACCATCAACGAACGATGGAGTTTTTGCACCATAAATCTTGGCGATTGTGGGACCAAGATCCACCATCGAGGTTGTTTTCGAAATTACAGCACCCTTTGCCATGCCAGGACCGATAAAGATTGCAGGCACAACTGCATCCTCGGTGAATGCGGTTTGCTTTCCTGTTGCTAGGCGGTGCACACCAGCGTGATAACCATTGTCAGAAGTGACGATTACTAGCGTGTCATTTGCATGACCGGTAGCCCTGAGTCGGGCCTGCAACGCTTCATAGGTATCAGCGATGGATTCAGTTGAACGCAGGCGTTTGCGCCATAGGCGGTCCATGTTTTCAACCCTGTTGGGTCCGAGTACGGGGTGAGATGCGAGCCAGCCCATTTCGTTTATGCCAGGGGTGTTGAACGATGGGGTTCGCGGCACCGTGTCTGTTGCGTGCGTGCCCGCATATTTTGAATCGAATGGTGCGGGGGTGTGCGGGTTATACGAAGCGAACTCCATAAAGAACGGTGTCTTCGCCGTGCTGATGTGGCTTGTTGCTGACTTCAGCAACACAGTGTTCATGAAGTCCTTTGGTGCGCTCCCATAGCTCTTCAAAGTTCCATTTTCGTTCAAGGTGTAATTTATGCCTTGATACGCCTGGTTTTTTGATGTGGACGTCACAAAGTAGTCATAGCCTGGCGGGATATAGGTATCTGTTGGGGTCGCGTTAGGAAAGCCATTGAGGTATTTACCAACAAGTGAGGTACTGACCCCGGATTTTTGTAACCAAGTCGGCAAGCAGTCATTTTCCAAGCCCAGAGACTGAAACTTTTCCCAGCCTCCGCCAGTCTTCTTTACGTTGGAAACAACGCGGTGATTGTGTACGAACTGGGAGCGCATGAATGAAGTGCGAGATGGGCAGCACAGCGAATCTGTTACGACAAAATTCGATAGGGTGGTGCCTTGCTGTTTCAGCGCAGCCAACCGCGGTACTTGGTTAAAGGCTGGCCAATCCAGATCATCCGCCAAAATCACAACAACGTTTTTAATATCCCCCACAGTGCCGGTAGCTGGCTGGACTGTGGGTGCGCTCGGTCCTGTGGTGGAACCATCTAGAGCAGGGGTGGAGTCAGCACCAGTTTCACCAGCGCGAGCGGCCTTGGTTGTCCCTAGGAAGACCATGCCGAATACAGCAATGATCACACTGATGGTGACTATTGCTGCGGTTGTGACCTCAATGCGCTTGCGGCCATGCACTTGCGTCAAGATGTCACTCCAGGGGAAGAAAACTGCGAGCTGCCGGGGGGCAGAAGATCACAATACGTCAGAAATTCATGGCGAATCGACTCCCGTAGCGTGGCGTTGCTCTCCTAAGAGGTGCCGAAGGGACCTTGAATGGCGCGCGGCCAGGGACCTTTAGACTGCGGCCAGAACAATTCGCGCGGTTGCTGGAGGATGAATGACGCAGGGCAGCCCCACGGCGCTGGTGCCTAAATCCCCAGAAAACCGACGCAACGATATTCAAGGGCTGCGAGCAATCGCCGTTGGCACAGTCGTGGCTTTTCATGCCGGATTACCAGTACCGGGCGGTTTTCTCGGCGTAGACGTTTTCTTCGTAATTTCAGGTTTTGTAATTACCGCGATGCTGGGTCGGGAATGGGCCAAATCTCAGACGATTCGTTTCACCACTTTCTATGCTCGTAGGTTCCGGCGTCTCACTCCTGCCCTTGCTTTACTTGTCATCGGTGTAGTCGTTCTTTCCGCACTCATTGCATCTCCAATGGGTGACCAGCAGATAACGGCCAAAACAGGCATCGGCGCACTGCTCTTGAGTGCAAACATCGTGATCGCACAAACGACGGGTGGTTACTTTGATGCACCGGCCGCTACAAACCCACTGCTAAATACTTGGTCGCTCTCAGTTGAAGAGCAGTTCTACTTGATCTTTCCGCTGATGTTGTTTCTTGGTTGGAAACTTGCAAGACACAAGAAAACCAAGCATGCGCCTTACTTTCTTGTCGGGTTTGTCGGAGGCTTATCGTTCACCATTGCGATGTTGGAGGCGACTGGTCGCACGATCCCGTTTCTACCAAGTTGGTTGAGCGGGTTTTATGGACCGACGAGTCGCGCTTGGGAGTTTGCTGCCGGAGCGATTTTGGCTCTTCTGGCATTCAAGATTGAGCCTCTTATCAAGAGGAACGTCGGCATATTTCTTGGTGCCCTTGGAGTCATTGGACTTGTCAGTTCGCTCTATCTTGTAAACGACGCAACCGTGTGGCCGGGCCCACTGACGATCCTTCCTGTTGTGAGCACGATGTGTCTACTTGTTGCGGGATATGCAGAATCGAATCCCGTGAGTAAATTCCTGGGAAGATCCCCATTTGTGCATGTGGGAAACATTTCGTATTCCTTGTACTTATGGCATTGGCCTTTCATTGTTTTCGCATTGATACTTTGGCCAACAACCCCTGGCATTGCAGTGATTGCGGCGGTTGCATCCTTGCTGCCGTCACTCATTTCCTATCGTTGGCTTGAACAGCCAATTCGCAATCTGCGTGATGTCGGCAAGAAGAAAATGACCATCATTGTTGCGCTGACCATGGTGCCACCGATTGTGCTCGCACTCGGTTTGAAGTCGGCGGCGGATCATGGCTTCTGGAATCAGCGGATCCAGCAATTCGTTTCTTCAGTGGAACCATGGCACGCGGGCAACGTCGCTGGTTGTAATGAATCGATTGCACCGAGTGATCGAAAGCCAACGAAGTGTGTGTGGAATGCGAATGGGACGGGAACGCCGGTATATCTCGTAGGCGATTCGCACGCTGATCATTTAAGCGAAGCAGTGATCGGAGCTACGACTCAACTAGACGAGCCATTGACAATTGCTACCGCAAATACCTGCCCATTTTACGACACAAATTTCTATTCGACAGCGGCACCGCGTTCACCTTGCCGCCAGTTCGTTCAGGAAACCTTGCGGTGGTTAAAGCAGCAGCCGCCAGGGATCGTGATCGTTTCAGCATCGAGTGTGTATTGGAATTCGAAAGTTTTCAGTGCCGGTCCGAGCAAGGATGCAATGACCAACGAACTCCAAGCGAAGCGAGTCAATCTGCAGGCCGGACTCGCTTCAACAGTTAAGCAACTGGAGGCAGCTGGGCATCGGGTTGTACTCGTACAAGATGTTCCCTACTTCGCCAACCCTTACGCAGCTGATCCACATCAATTTTCGGCACTCCAGATCGCAAGTGGCAGTGATTTAGGCAGCCAAATGCCAAGGGTCGTTGCTGACAAAAATCAGCAAGCAGCGCGATCGGCAATCTCGCAAGTCGCATTGGAAACCCGTGCATCGGTCTTGGACCTTCGCGAGTTCTTCTGCCCAGAAAACCTGTGCCGAACCCAATTCGGCGATACCTATCTGTATCGAGACGACGGGCATATTTCGGTCGGCGCTGCTCAGCAATTGACGCCGTATTTTCTTAAGGAACTTCGATAAGAGCTATATTCAACTCCTCTGAAGGTTCCATTCATGGCAATGGCGCACGCGGTGTCGTGACATTTGAATAGGTATTTTTCCCTAGAATCACATGATGGCTCAACGTAATGTCTTCGGCGACGAACTCCAGGTGTGCAGCCTGGAACCCATTACTGGCTTCTATCGGGATGGTTACTGCAATACCGGGCCAGAGGACATCGGATCACACACCGTTTGTGTAGTCGTATCTGAAGAATTTCTTGAGCACCAAAAAACTATCGGTAATGATCTTTCGACGCCTATGCCTCAGTTTGGATTTGTCGGACTGCAGCCGGGGGATAAGTGGGCTGTTTGTGCCGGTCGCTGGCTACAGGCATTCGAGGATGGCGTGAAGGCACCAATCCTGTTGTCTGCCACCAACGAGCAAGCCTTAGAAATCGTGCCGAATTGGGCTTTGCGTGAATGCAGCGCTGATGTGCCTGACGATATTTCTGAATTACTCGGAGACTGATACTTGGTGCGGGCCGCGACCGGCGAAGCGCTCAAGTGCATCACTCAGGGTTAAATTCGCTGGCTGCTCGCCGCACCGTTGGCGGTTCCTGGCTCATTGTTGCTGGAGTACCACAACCCATCTCTCCAATAGATCCAACGTTGACAAACCCAGCCACCGGTGACGGGCTGCGCCCACGCAGCCCAAGACGCCGACCAACCTGACGCGCAAGTTGCTAACTGACTCGGACGTCCTATCTGTTGAAACAAGGTGGGTGGAGCCTCAACGGGGGAATCAACCACGCGGCCCCCGGTGGAAGAAAGCCATCGAATAATCACCACGCCATCACCTCCATCTCCACCCGTGGATGTGTAGTTCGTTCCCCAATATGTTGCGGCACCTCCACCACCTCCACCACGACCATCTGTTCCGTTCTGGCCCGTCACGTTGCTACCAATGACATCGCTGACTACTTTGCCGCCAGCGCCGCCGCCCCCAAGGCCCCCTACGCCAGCCTCTAAAAATGTCTGCGGTGACTGGAGTTGGGTTGGGCTGATCCAGACTTGGTGTGCGCTTCCCCCGCCGCCCCCTCCGTACAAGGTTGCGGTGCCGGTGATGCTTGATGAAAAGCCAATCCCCCCATTCCCGCTGGCAAGGGAGCCCCCCGAAACACCGTTGCCCCGCGCGCCAGCGCCGCCGCCGACGGAGTGTGGTTGTGAGATTCCCTGAGCGGACCCACCTGTGAAAAACTGGCCAATGCCTCCGGAGTACGTGCCACTCGGTTGGCTGCCACCACCTCCATTAGCAGTGCCCGCGCCTCCGGCTGCTTGATCACCCCACGAAGCACCAGCTCCACCGCCAAGTGCACTTGTTCCAGTAAACGTTGACGAACCGCCAGAAGAACCAGCACGGGTGAGGGAAGACGTCATCTCAGCACCTATGCCCCCTGCTCCGATAAGTACCGTTTCTGACGCGCCCGGG
>WLNQ01000036.1 GCA_009699705.1 Actinomycetota bacterium
CGGCGCTCGTCAGTGATCTCACCTTCGACCTGAATCACAAACTGCTTTCCCTGGCGCACATCGGTCACGCCAGTGATTCCAAGGCGGCCTAAAGCCCCTTGGACGGCGCGACCTTGTGGGTCGAGAATTTCCGGCTTGAGCATGACGTCGACGACGACACGGGCCACGGGGACTCCTGAGTTTGAGGACTAAAAGGCCAGTCTATCGGCCTATTGCCTCGCTAAATATCTGCCTATTTAGTGGGAAGTGTGCTGCCAGGCAGACCATGCCGAACTGACCATTTCGTGCAAATCGCGCTTGGACTGCCAGCCGAGTACATCGGTTATGCGCTGCGTTGCTGCCGTGGAAGCCGGTGGATCTCCGGCACGCCGAGCCACGATCTGGGGATTCACCTGCGTACCGATGACCTGGCTGACCATGTCCATGACTTCGCGGACTGATGATCCGACTCCTCGACCGACGTTCAGCGTTTCTGATACCTGGAGATTTTCACTAAAAGCCGCAGCAACAACATGTGCGTCTGCCAAATCGGACACGTGGATGTAGTCACGAATGCAGGTGCCATCGGGTGTGGGGTAATCATCACCGAAAATCTGTGGACGATTGCCCTTCTCTAAGGCCTCAAAGACCATGGGGATCAAATTGTTCACGCTCGTATCACCGAGATCGTCACTGCCAGCACCTGCAACATTGAAATACCGCAGAGCTACCCACGACAAATCATTGGCTACACCCTGTGCCTTCGTCATCCATTCGCCAACCACTTTGGTTTCACCATAAGGAGATTCAGGGGCCAGAGCTGCGGATTCTGCAATCGGATTCACCAACGGCGTTCCATAGACAGCTGCCGATGATGAATACACAAATCTCTTAACGCCAACTTCTTGCATGGCTTCCAGAACAGACAACATCCCCGCGATGTTTTCGCGGTAGTAATACAGCGGGACATTAACGGAATCCCCGGCGGCTTTCTTGGCAGCTAAGTGAATAACCCCGTCAACCTTGTGCTCTGCCAATGCAGCGACCAAGGCCACCCGGTCAGTGACGTCGGCTTCAACAAAGACAACACCTTGCGGAATCCGATCAGCATGCCCAGACGAAAGATCATCAAGCACGACGACCTGCCGACCACTGTCCAATAATGCGCGAGTGACGTGGTTACCGATATATCCGGCTCCACCAGTCACTAGCCACGTTGTCATTTAAAAGTCTTTCCCGTCAACAACTCATACGCCTCAATGTACTTGGCGCGAGTCTTCTCAATGATGTCTTGCGGAAGTGGGGGCGGAGCCTGTCCGCTGTTCTTATCCCAACCCGATTCCGGCGAAGTCAACCAGTCACGAACAAACTGCTTGTCATATGAAGGCTGCGGTCCACCCGGCGCCCACTTTTCGATATCCCAGAAACGCGAAGAGTCAGGGGTTAAGACTTCGTCAGCCAACATGATCTGGCCTGCGAAACGGCCCTGCTGCGCAATACCGAATTCAAATTTCGTGTCAGCCAAAATCAACCCACATTCAGCAGAAATTTCAGACGCACGCTCAAATACCAACAACGAGAGTCGCTTGAGTTCCTGGGCTTCTTCTTGACCAATCATGATCATGACTTCATCAAAATTGATGTTCTCATCATGCTCGCCTACTGCGGCTTTTGTTGCCGGCGTGAAAATCACCTTGGGTAGGAGCGATCCATCCTTCAACCCTGGTGGCAGATTGACGCCACTGATTGAACGTTGCTCTTGATATTCAACAAGCCCCGAACCGGTGATGTAGGCACGCACAACACATTCCACTGGAAGCATCTCAAGTTCAGCGCACACCATTGCTCGACCAGCGACCTGATCTGGCACTCGACCTGGAGTGATGTGGTTAGGCACGATGTCTTCTAGCTGGCGAAACCACCACAGTGACAGCGCAGTGAGAATGCGGCCTTTATCGGGGATCAGCGAAGGCAAAACCCAGTCAAAAGCAGAAATGCGATCACTGGCAACAAACAGCAAACGTCCTTCAGGTGTGCGGTAAAGATCGCGCACCTTGCCCGAATACACGTGCAAGTACTCAGGAGGCAATCCGTAGTCGGTTGCTTCAACGGTTGTCACAGAATGTCTCCTGGTGTGTAAGCCGCTGCAACTGGATGCGCAGTGGTGATAACTGAAACTCGATCAGCAATTGCCTTCACTTGAGCACCAGCCGCGCCAGTGAACGCCAGCGGTTCAGCGATTAATGCCTGCAACTCTTCAAGTGATAACTGCAAACGTGAATCTGCTGCGAGGCGAACAAGGAGATCATTTTCTCCGGCAGCTAATTCGCGCATAGCCAAAGCGACCGAAACTGCATGCTCCTTGATCGCTTCGTGTGCAATCTCGCGGCCAACACCCTTGCGCACTGCAGCCATTAATACCTTGGTAGTCGACAAGAACGGCAAGTAGCGCTCGAGCTCGCGATCAATAACGGCAGGGAAAGCGCCGAAATCGTCAAGCACGGTTAAGAAGGTCTCAAATAAACCATCAAGGGCAAAACTTGCGTCAGGAAGCGCAACCCGGCGAACAACCGAACAGGCGACATCGCCTTCATTCCATTGATTGCCAGCGAGCTCAGAAGCCATCATCATGTAGCCGCGTAACAGAACCGTGAATCCATTGACTCGCTCACAAGATCGCGAGTTCATCTTGTGCGGCATTGCTGACGAGCCAACCTGACCTGGGCGGAAGCCTTCGGTAACAAGGTCGAGCCCTGCCATCAAACGGATAGTTGTAGCAAGGCTGGACGGTCCTGCCGCAACTTCAACAAAGGCTGACAACACATCGAAGTCAAGGGTTCGTGGGTAGACCTGACCAACGCTGTTCAGTACTCGCGAAAAACCAAGGTGCTCTGCAACGCGGGATTCGAGTTGCTCAAGTTTGGCTGAGTCGCCATCGAGTAAATCGAGCATGTCTTGCGCGGTTCCAACTGGACCCTTAATTCCGCGCAGTGGATACCGACTGATGAGATTGTCGATTCGTTCATAGGCAATCAACATTTCATCGGCAGCCGAGGCAAAGCGCTTGCCCAAAGTGGTGGTTTGAGCAGGAACGTTGTGAGAGCGGCCGGTGAGTGCCGTCTCTGAATACTGAACAGACAATGTGGCAAGGCGTTGAAGTGCGGCAACTGTCTTATCGCGCACGAGTAGCAGCGAACTCAATACCTGTAACTGCTCAACATTTTCGGTGAGGTCGCGGGAGGTCATGCCAAGGTGAATGAGTTCGTGACCAGCAAGGTCATTGAACTCCTCGATGCGTGCCTTCACGTCATGTTTAGTTACCCGCTCGCGCGCAGCGATTGACTCCAGGTCAACGGAATCAATGACGGCTTCATAGGAAGCAACCGCATCAGTTGGCACATTGAGACCGAGCTCAGACTGCGCCTTCATTACGGCGATCCACAACTGGCGTTCCATGATGATCTTGGCCTCTGGCGACCAGATCTGATTCATGGTTGCGGAGGCGTACCTACCAGCAAGGACATTGGGGATAGAGGCTCTCACTGGAACATTCTTTCATGTCTATGAATCAAGGTAGGCCACCTACAGGCAGGGGCTGCCAATGGTGTGAAACTCGACCTTTTCCCTCACGATATTCCAGTTTGGCGATGGCGAGCGCGTTTCCCTCTACTCAGCGGCGTGCTGAGCGATATCTCGCCGATGGTGTGAACCAGCCAGTGAAATCAGGTCAACACCGGCATAAGCACGCTCGCGCGCTTGGGCCAGAGTTTCTCCAACGGCAGTCACTGAAAGCACTCGTCCACCGGCTGAGACCACATCGCCGTCGTCGGAAATACGGGTGCCCGCATGAAGCACATCCACATCGAGCAATGCGTTTGCTTCTTCGAGGCCAGAAATGATGTCGCCCGTCACTGGCGAATCCGGGTAATTCTTTGAGGCTACGACCACAGTCACAGCTGCGCCTTCCCGCCATTGCAAAGGTGGAAGTTCTGCGACTTTTCCCGTGGCTGCAGCGAGCAAGACCTGACCAAGCGGAGACTTCAATCGTGCGAGCACTACCTGAGTCTCAGGATCGCCAAAGCGCGCATTGAATTCAATGATGCGAACGCCCTTGCTCGTGAGCGCTAAACCTGCATAGAGCAAACCTGCGAAAGGCGTGCCTCGAAGTCGCATTGCATCAACCATCGGTTGCAGGACTGAAGCTGTCACTTCTTCAACCAAACCTGCCGGAGCCCAAGGCAAAGGAGAATACGCCCCCATCCCACCCGTGTTTGGCCCTTCGTCACCGTCGTGGACCCGTTTGAAATCTTGTGCCGGTTGCAAGGCAACAATCGTCACACCATCAGTGATTCCAAATAGTGAAACTTCCGGTCCATCGAGGTATTCCTCGACGAGAACGCTCGCTGCACCTTTCGCAAAACAGTTATCGGCATGTTCGAGAGCTTGATGACGATCGGAAGTGACGATGACACCTTTACCTGCAGCAAGCCCATCGTCCTTCACGACGTATGGCTCACCCAATTCATCAAGAGCTTTGGCAACTTCATCCACGGTGGTGCAAACAAAAGCTCGGGCAGTAGAAACGTTGGCTTCAGCCATGATCTGCTTCGCGAAGGTCTTACTTCCTTCAAGCTGAGCTGCTTCTTTAGACGGACCAAAACAAGGGATGCCTCGTTCGCGAACGGCATCTGCGGCGCCCGCAACTAAAGGAACCTCAGGACCTATCACAACGAGATCTGCCTGCACTCTCACTGCGAGTTCAGCAACCTCATCGGGATTACTAGCATCGACGGGCAAGACATCCACCTCTGCAGAAATTCCGGCGTTACCCGGAGCGCAGATGATGTAGCTCACCGAATCATCGGCTTGCAGAGCATGAACGAGCGCGTGCTCGCGCGCACCAGAACCAATAACAAGAACACGCATGTTGAAAACCCTCGTCTGTCGGCTACGCGCCGACGTAATGCTTACTGGTTACAGCCAGTGCGCGATCAAGGCGCACTAATGCTTCGTTTGCTTCATCCGCGGTAATGGTGCATGGCGGAACAACATGAAGTCGGTTGTAATTGGCGAAGGGCAGCAAGCCATTGTCTTTGCAGGCCCCGATGAATTCATTCATCGCAGGTGACGAACCACCATAAGGAGCAAGTGGCTCCTTTGTATCGCGATCCGTCACGAGTTCTAACGCCCAGAACACCCCCAGGCCACGCACTTCACCAATGACTTTGTGCTTTTCTTGCAAGTTGCGCAAACCTGGGCCAAGGACATCTTCACCGATCATGCCGGCGTTCTCAACGATGCCTTCATCTTTCATAGCATCAAGAGTGGCAACGATCGATGCTGCCGCAAGTGGGTGACCTGAATACGTTAATCCACCTGGAAATACCTGCGTATTAAAAGTTGCTGCGATCTCATCTGAAATCACGACACCACCGACGGGCACGTATCCAGAGTTCACACCTTTGGCGAAAGTGATGAGATCAGGTTGGGCACCAAAATGATCAAAAGCGAACCAGGCACCCGTGCGGCCAAACCCGCACATGACTTCATCCGCAATCCAAACGATGCCGTACCGATTACAGAGTTCGCGAACTCCTTCAAGATAGCCCGGCGGTGGAACAAGAATGCCTGCGGTACCAACGACGGTTTCTAGTAACAAAGCTGCGATGGTTCCTGGGCCTTCAAATTGGATCACTTGCTCAAGATGTGCCAACGCGCGTTCGCATTCCTGTTCTGGGGTAGTTGCCCAAAAACTTGAGCGGTACAAATGCGGTCCGAAGAAGTGCACATGTCCATCGGCGTATTCATTGGGCCAACGTCGTGGATCACCAGTTGAGGCAATCGCCGCACCAGTGTTTCCGTGATACGAACGATAAAATGAAAGCACCTTGCGCTTGCCAGTATGAATGCGTGCCATCCGGATTGCATTCTCAACTGCATCCGCTCCACCATTGGTGAAGAAAACCTTATTGAGTTTCGATGGGGCAAGCGAAGTGATGCGCTGCGCTGCTTCCCCACGCTTGTCATTGGCATGGTTGGGACTGATCGTGGCCAGCACTGCGGCTTGGTCGGCGATCGCTTTGACTACTCGTGGATGTTGATGACCAATATTGACGTTGACTAACTGCGAAGAAATATCGAGAAAACGATTGCCTTCGTAATCCCAGACCCAACTTCCTTCGGCCCCAGCCACAGTCATCGGGGCAAGTGCGCCTTGCGCACTCCACGAATGAAACACATGCGCACGATCAAGGTCGTAGACGCGTTTACCCTCTTGAGTGTTCACTCTGGTTCGACTCCTTCTAGCTTGCGCCGCGGTCTGGCTCAGGCGATGAGGTCGTGCAGGGAAATCGTCGCATCTCGGTCTTGTCCAACGCCAATCGCACTGATGCGGGTGCCTGAAATGTCTTCAAGGAACTGCACATATGACCGAGCATTGGCCGGAAGATCTTCAATCACGCGAGCCCCAGAAATATCTTCAGTCCAGCCCGGAAGATTTTCATAGATTGGCTTAGCGTGATGGAAGCCGGTCTGCGTCATCGGTAGTTCTTCCATCCGAGTGCCGTCCACGTCGTAGGCCACGCATACAGGAATGCGATCAAAACCCGACAGCACGTCGAGCTTGGTCAAGAAAGTGTCAGTAAGCCCGTTGATGCGAGTGGCGAATTTTGCGATCGGCCCATCGAACCAACCACAACGACGAGCTCGGCCCGTTGTCGTGCCAACTTCGCCGCCGATCGTGCGCAAGGCTTCACCATCGGCATCAAAAAGTTCAGTTGGGAAAGGTCCAGAGCCAACACGAGTGGTGTAAGCCTTCAAGATGCCAATCGTGCGATCGATCCGGGTTGGACCGATGCCACTACCCGTGCAAGCACCGCCCGCAGTTGGATTGCTCGACGTGACAAAGGGATAGGTACCGTGATCAACGTCAAGCAAGGTCCCCTGGCCACCCTCAAGTAGGACAACCTTGTTCGCATCAAGTGCCTTATTCAGCACGAGTGCGGTATCAACCACATACGGTGCAAGTGCCTGCGCATATTCAAGAAGCGACTCAACGATCGCATCCACTTCGAGAGCGCGACGGTTGTAGACCTTGACCAGAACCTGGTTCTTGCTCAGCAGCGCGCCTTCAACTTTTTGCCGAAGAATTGATTCATCGAATAAGTCTTGTACACGAATACCGATGCGCGAGATCTTGTCGGCGTAGGTCGGTCCGATGCCACGGCCGGTTGTGCCGATCTTGGAGTTGCCAAGGAAACGCTCAGAAACTTTATCCAGCGTGACGTGGTACGGCGTGATCAAATGGGCGTTCGCGCTAATGAGCAGCTTTGAAGTGTCAACGTTGCGCTCGTTGAGCCCACGCATTTCTTGTAGGAGCACAGCCGGGTCAATCACCACGCCATTGCCAATAACTGGGATGACCTCAGGGGTCAAAATTCCACTAGGAAGTAAGTGAAGGGCGAACTTTTGATCACCAATAACTACGGTGTGACCCGCGTTATTGCCGCCTTGATAGCGCACGACGTAATCAACGCGACCTCCAAGAAGATCCGTTGCTTTTCCCTTACCTTCGTCTCCCCATTGGGATCCGAGCAAAATGATCGCAGGCACGTTGGGAAAGATTACCCGAGTCCGGTGATTTCCCCTATTCGCAAGGCTCAAAGGGCAAAATAGAGGAAACCCAACCTGTCGAGGAGCTACCCACCATGCGAATTGAACATATGGCTCTCTGGGCAGCGGATATTGCGGTTCTTAGAGATTTCTACGTGGGTTGGTTCGATGCCCAGGCGTCACCTATATATAGGAATGCGGCCACTGGCTTTGAGTCCTTCTTCATTTCCATCGGATCCGGACCCCGACTTGAGCTCATGCAGCGGCCTGATGTCAACGCTGCTCCTTTGGAATTCGCCCTTGGATACGCGCATATTGCGATCAATCTGGGAACTGATGAGGCCGTCGATCTCCTCACCGCGGCCATGTCATCCCAGGGAGTCCCGGTTCTTTCCGGGCCTCGACGCACCGGAGATGGCTACTACGAATCCGTCATCCTTGATCCAGAAGGCAATCGAATAGAGCTCACCTCCTAAGGAATCCAACATGGAAAGTGGTTCACTTAGATCGTGAGCAATGACCTGAACGTGCTTCTCGTTGGATACGGATTAGCTGGCAAGGTTTTTCATGCGCCGCTCATCTTGGCGACTCCTGGCTACGCAATCCGCGGCGTTGTTACTCGCGATGCAGAACGTACCCAGCAGGCACTCATCGATATCCCTGGCGTGGGCATCTATGCATCCCTAGAAGAAGCACTGAGCAGAAGTCCAGAAATCGATGTTGTGGTGATTGCCAATGCAAACCGGGCGCACGTGCGTGATGCCCACCAAGGGATTGCAGCCGGAAAACATGTCGTTGTCGATAAACCACTCGCCGGATCAGCCTTAGAGGCACAAGAACTCGCTCAAGCCGCTCTGGATGCAGGTGTGCAATTGCATCCCTTTCAAAATCGGCGTTGGGATTCTGATTTCCGCACCCTAAAAAACGTGATCTCCGATGGGCAGCTGGGAACCATCCATCGATTCGAATCCCGCTTTGAACGGCTGCGCGTGACCCCACGAGGTAACTGGCGCGAATCAAATGACGTACAAGATCTTGGCGGAGTGCTCCTAGATTTTGGTGCTCACCTTGTTGATCAAGCCATCCAATTACTTGGCACTGTCATCGGAATAGATGCGTACGCACGCTCAATTCGTCAGCCGGATTCCGCAGATGACGATATGCAAATCATCCTGACCCACGAAAGTGGTGCGATCAGTTTGCTCACTGGAAGTCAGGTATCCGCGTTTCCCGATCCTCGCTTCTTGCTCCTTGGCTCAAGGGGTGCGGTTCGTATCGCTGAATCTGACACCCAAGAAACGCATCTGCGCGCTGGCCGAGCTCCAATCGGCAGTGGCTGGGGTCAAGAGTCATTCACCGCCGAAATGCGAATCGGTAACGAGGATGGAACGCAGACTGTTAGCGAACTCCCCCTCGTTCCGGGCAGCTGGCCACATTTCTATGCTGCCGTTCGTGACGCAATCATTAAGGCTGGCGAGCCGCCCGTCGCGCTTAACGAAGTCATTGCAAACTTGCGGGTGCTCGATGCAGCACGTCTTTCAGTAAAAAGTGGGCAGCGGGTAATTCTCAGTCCACCCGCTTCTCATTAGCCCACTTCCAGGTGATGCATCACTTGGAAGTGACGAACGTGCTTGATTCACTCACGGCTTCAATCGGGCGCGAGAGCAGGGAAGCAAATGCAGATTCACTTGCGCCAATCAAGGTGCTGTCTTCGCCAAGCGCGGGCAAAGCCACTCGAACTTGTTCGCGAGGTGCGCGCAGGGCATGACCAATTTGTTCTTCAACTTCTTCAGCGACTGCTGAGAAGAGCTGGCCAAGGTGACCACCAAGGACGATCACTTCCGGATTAAAAATATTAATGAGATTAACAAGTCCAATCCCCAGCCATCGGCCTACAGCTGCGAGCCTTTCTTGCACATCAGCATCACCGGCAAGAGCTGCATTAATTACATCTTGCACATCACCAACGGGTTTCGAGTCTTGAATGCAAGACAACACAGCACCACGACCGATAACCGTTTCCCAGCACCCTCGTGATCCACAGCGACACTCAACACCTGTTGGATTCACGATCATGTGCCCGATCTCGCCACCAAACCCACCAGCGCCTGTCATGAGTGCACCACCGAGAACGACGCCTCCGCCAATACCCACTTCGCCAGAGATGTAAATGACGTTGCCTGAATCAACTGCTGCACCACGCGTGTGTTCAGCAAGCGCGCCAAGATCAGCATCGTTGCTCGTAACGGTGGCCGGAACCTCGCCAAATTCCTTGCGCAAAGCATCCGTCACCATCTGGGCGAAGGGCACATCAATCCAGCCAAGATTGGGCGCCTGCGACACCACTCCTGTTCTTTCATTCACAATGCCCGGCACACCCACACCTGTACCAACCCACAGAGTTTCTTCTGGCACTTCTTCAAGTAGTTCGTGAGCCATGTCAATCAGCTGGGCAACCGAAAGATCAGGAGCAAACTCTGACCGCTGCCGTGATCGCTCAACTCGCGAGATAGTTTCACCGCCCAAGCCAACGACCGCACCAACAGTGCGATCCACGCGAAAATCGAAAGCTAGGACGATTGCCGAGCGAGGTTGCGGCATCACCATCAACGATGGACGCCCTACGGTTCCTGCTACGCCTGGTCCCTCAACAACAAGTCCCTGTTCCGCAAGTTCAGTGACAAGCGCGCCAACTGTGCTTCGGTTAAGACCTGTCAGTGCTACGAGTTCTGACCGACTTACCGGCCCACCAATATGCAGACGCTGAAGCACTGCAGCCAAGTTGTAGCGGCGTACTTCATCTTGCGAAGCAGCGAGCGAAGTTCTCATGTCCTTTGCACGTTAGGCAGCTGATGTTCGCTTGCGCGAAATCGCATCGACACTGGCCGCAACCAGCAGTACCAAACCAGTGACTACGTATTGAATACCTGACTGTTGGGTGACAAGTGGGAGTCCGTTTGCAATGACTGCCACGACAAGCCCACCGATGACGGCATCAATAACGCGACCCCGACCACCGAAGAGCGAAGTGCCGCCGATGACAGCCGCGCCTACAGCAAAGAGCAGTGTTTGAGCGCCGCCAGTTGTTGGCGATACGGAGTTGTCTCTTGAAGCGATGAGCACACCAGCAATTGCTGCCATGAATGAACAGATCATGAAACAACTAATTTTGATCATCGATACGCTGATTCCAGCGCGCCGAGCAGCCTCAGCATTCCCACCCACTGCATAAATATGGCGGCCATATGAGGTGCGCCCAAGAATAAAGGTGCCGATGATGAGTAGCACCAAAATCACGAGCACCGCCCAAGGCACGCCTTGAATAATTGGGATACATCCCACTGGTTGATTTATGTCGCCCACGACATCGCATGTTTGTCGGCCCGGGCGAACGATCTGGCGCTGAATATTTAGGAGGTACACAACTCCGCCAAAAAGCACCGCCAATGAAACAACTTTCGCGATCCACACCGATGTTGCTGAACCTGCCAACCCGATACGTCTGCGGCTCAAAATTGCTCGTAATGAAATAGCTGCATAGCCGAATACCACGATTGCCCAGAGCAACCATCCGCCCCATACCGGCATGTTCTTGTTCATCACAGCTAACAAGATGTCGCTTTGAATCGGGATAGTGCCGCCTTCACCAATGATGAGCAGCATGACGCCTTGCAGCCCCAGGAATGCAGCGAGTGTGACGACAAAGGATGGGATCCCAAGACGCGCAACCAGCAGTCCGATCAGAAACCCAATTACAAGCCCTGTGGCGAGCGCTGCAAGCAGAGCAAGCGGCCAAACCCAGCCCTGTTTAGTTAGGGTGACACCCAACACTGCAGCGCTTGTACCAGCGGCGAAACCAGCGGAAAGGTCAATCTCGCCTAGGAGTAGGACAAAGACAAGTCCCATCGCAAGCACGATGATTGCAGTGCCTTGGTTCAGTAGGTTTGCAAAATTCAGTGCCGTGAAGAAAGTATCGCCTTGCAAGATGCTGAATAACGCAACGAGTGCGATGAGACCCAGCACCGCTGGCAAAGATCCGACTTCACCGCCCCGTACTCGGCGCGAATAATCACGTAGGGCATCGCCAATCCCGCCGACATCACCAGCTTCTGGAACATCAACATCAGTTACTTGAACGCTCATAGTGCTGCCCCGTTCAGTACGTCTGGGTGAAGTCCCATATCGCCGCTACGTCCCGTAGTGATGAGTTCAACGATCTGGCTATGGGTCAGGTGCTCAGCAGGCACCTGCGCCGCAAGGTTGCCGAGATACAAGCAAGCAACATTGTCTGAGACTCGAAGCACCTCATTCATATTGTGCGAAATAATGATGACCGCCAACCCGTTATCGGCCAGGCGCCGGACCAAGTTCAATACTTGTTCAGTCTGCGCTACACCTAACGCAGCAGTCGGTTCATCGAGAATAACGACTTTTGAATTCCATAAGACTGCTCGAGCGATGGCAACCGTTTGGCGCTGACCACCCGACAAGCTCGATACCTGTTGGCGAACCGACTTCAAGGTGCGAACTGACAGTCCTGCCAGTGTCTCTTTGGCCCGCCGTTCCATCGTTATTTCATCGAGTATCAACCCCTTGGACTGCTCACGCCCCAGAAACATGTTGTGCACAACATCGAGGTTGTCGCATAAAGCAAGATCTTGATAAACCACCTCGATGCCAAGCGCATTAGCTTGACGAGGTTCCGAAATATGTACGGGCTTTCCCTCAAACAGGTACTCGCCAGAATCGAACGGATAAATGCCCGCGATTCCCTTAATCAGAGTGCTTTTGCCTGCGCCGTTATCGCCCACCAATGCGGTGACCTTGCCTGAATACACCTTGAGGTCGACATTCTTCAGCACCTGTACAGGACCGAAACTCTTATTGACCCCACGTAGTTGCAGGATCGGGGTTTGGTCAGACATCGATCACCTTTCGTTGCGGTTCACTCCTCAGACTTAACTCAAGTCTGTCATGTAAATGAACCAACGGTGGGGGAAGGACATCGACCTACCCCCACCGTTGATTTATTTGATTGTTACTGAACGCCGTACTTAGTGCAGGCAGCCTTGAGCTTTGCCGTGGTGCAGATCTTTGCTGCAGTGGTGAAACCATCTGCAACAACATCCTTGACGTTCTCAGGGAAGATCGACTGAGGCACGAGCAACACTGACTTAACTGAAGTTCCAGCCTGGCTATCAGAGGTTGAACCGGTTGCAAGTGCATCAGCAGCAGCGGTGTCGCCATTGCTCAGTGCGATTGCAAGTTCAGCTGCAGAAGCAGCTTCAGCCTTGATGGCCTTGTAGACGGTCATGCACTGAGTGCCCAAGAGCACGCGCTGCAAACCTTCATCGGTTGCGTCTTGGCCAGTTACTGGGATCTTTCCAGCTTGTCCGTTACGTCCGAGAACTGCGATAACTGCGCCGCCCAGACCATCATTTGCTGCAGCTACACCAATAAAGTCGCCCTTAGCCTTGGTGTACATCTGCTCAAAGATGGTGCCAGCCTTCGTGTTATCCCAATCGGGCACTGACTGATCTGCTGCGATGGTGTATCCGGCATCCTTGATCGCAGTTTCGTAACCCTGCTTGAACAGAGTGGCGTTGTTGTCCGTAGGTGAACCGTTCAACAGTGCAACTGGACCTGTTGTGTTGCCGTTATTGGTCATGCAAGTAACCAAGCCTTCACCGATCTTGGTGCCAACTGCCACGTTGTCGAATGACACGTAGTAACTAGCTCCGCCACCGAGAGTGAGTCGGTCATAGTCGATAACTGGTACGCCTTGATCAGTTGCCTTCTTGATTACTGCGGCTCCTGATGGGCTGTCTAGGTTAACGATCATGAGAGAGGTCACGCCGCTAGCCAACATTTGATCTGCGATGGTGGCGAACTTTGCCTTGTCACCATTTGCATTTTGAATGTCGAACTGGACGCCGGCGCTGTTGAAGGCCTCTTCGAGGAACTTCCGGTCAGCTGTCTCCCAGCGAGCCGAAGTTGACGCATCCGGAAGGATGACGCCCACCTTGGCATTTGCATTTGTTGCGGGAGCAGAAGATGCACTGCTACTGGTGTCGCTGCTGCTGCATGCAGTCATGAGCAGTGAGGCAGCCGCTAGGCCAACTACTGCTCCAAATAGCTTCTTGGACATATGACGCTGTCCTTTCCTCGCAAGAGTCCTTGCGCTTTTTGGGTTAGGGAACTGATTCATACTTTTACCTCGAGGCTTTTTCCATACATACATGAATCAAGCCCAGGTCCCGCGCAATCGAGTTCCCCAACATAAATTGGGTGGCACGTTCCGCGGAGATAGTTATCGGACTCACGAAAGCGATCAGCGAGAACGAAATCGGGGCCAATGTTTTGGCTACCCCAATAGTTGAAAGATGTACACGCGTCATTTACCGGTCCGGCATAGCCAATCACCCCTTGTCCAGAAGC
>WLNQ01000037.1 GCA_009699705.1 Actinomycetota bacterium
AGTCGTGATGCGAACAGGTCGTGGTCACTCTCGCCCAAAGTGGTGTTTGACTCCTACGAAGATTTGCTCAACGACCCTGAAGTTGATGCTGTCTATATTTCGCTGGCCAATCATCAACATTGTGAATGGGTAATTCGTTCACTTGAAGGTGGCAAGCACGTGTTGTGTGAAAAGCCCCTTGGGTTAAATGCGCACGAAGTTGAGCTGATGACCAAGACGGCCCAAGCAAGCGGGAAGTTACTCGTCGAGGCTGTCTGGTCGAGGTGGCACCCGCGTTTTCGCAGACTGGTTGAGGTTGTTCGCGCTGGCGAAATTGGCGAAGTCACCAAGATTTCAACAGCGTTTACCTTTGAGGCTGTTATCGATGGCAACTATCGGGCCAATCCCCAGATGGGTGGCGGAGCGCTGATGGATGTCGGCGTGTATGAATTACATGCTTTGGTAGGCCTATTCGGAAGTCAACCTGAGTTTGAATTGATTTCTGTTGAACGAACACTTGGCGCTAGCGGTGTGGATCTCACAACAAAAGTAACAGGAATGCTTGCTGGGTCTTGTGAAGTTGAGTTGCTGAGTTCGTTCGAGCAACCCGAGTTTCAAAAACTCGAAGTCTTAGGTACACACGGTTCGGTAAAAATGCTGGGTGAGGCATCTTTCACTTCATGGAAATCAGTGAGTCAACTTTCTGTGAATGATCGCGAAGAATCTTTTGACGCTGTTGACGCCTATCAGCTCATGGTTGAGCAAGTCAGTGCCAAGATTCTTGGCGAACCTTCATGGGTCCTCCCGCTTGCGGACTCAATCCGGGCAGCGCAGATCTTGGATCAGATCGCCGCCGCCGAGTGCTGAAGAGCATTTGTCTACTGCTCAGTTCAAAGTTTTGGTGCCAGGATCAAATGCAGATCCAGGCACCAAAACATTAATAGTCAGGCCGATATAGGTAGTGCATCACTTGTTGGATTGCGCACAGGCATTCCCATCATCCGGCGTGCGTTGTCGCCCATGAAGTCATAGGTGAGGTTCTCATCCATTGGCTCGGCATATTTAAAGAAACCAAGCGGTTCAGCGAGGCCTTCAGGATGTGGGTAGTCGGAGCCATAAAGAACTCGATCTCGACCGACCAAATCGACTAAACCTTGTACCGAGCCTTCCCAAAAGGGGCTCACGTACATGTTGCGTCGAAATACTTCATGTGGGTTCTCTTCGAATGCCTGGGGCATCTTCTTAAGCCAAGTTGAAAAATCATTGAAGAGAGGCTTGATCCAGTCGCTCCCATTTTCCACGCTCATGATTTTGAGCTTAGGGAATCTGGTTAATGTTCCGTGGCAAATCAGGCTTGCAACCATGTCTGAGATGTCGCGGTGACCTAACACAACATTGCGAAATGCGCTTTGCGTCATGAAGTTATTAGAGCCAGGCGGCTCCCACTGATTGACATATGCATCAAGTGGTGGCTGACTGGCGTGAATGGCCACAGGAATTCCCGATGATTCAACATCGCTCCAGAATGCGTCGAACTCAGGAAGAGCAGGTGAACGCCAACCTTGGGGGCCGTAGACGGCAGATGGCTTGATGAGCACAATCTTGGCACCGTTGCTTACGACATATTCAAATTCTCGACGCGCATTGTCAACCATTCCACAATTGATTACCGGGGTTGCAAAGATGCGACTCTGGTAATCGAAAGTCCATGTTTCAAGCATCCATTGATTAAGCGCATGAATGATTGCTGCGACGAGTTCGTAATCCTCGGCAGCACTGTGTTCCACAAGATTTGCAAGCGTGGGAAACATGAATGCTTCATTTACGCCTTGCTCATCAAGTAGCGGAAGCCGTGCTTCAGGATTTCGGAAAGCGGGAATCGCATCGATGCCTCTGCCGGTCATTTCCTTCAGTGAAAGACCCTCGGGATTCTGCCCCGAGTAATACCGCTCATGGGAGCCTGGCACTGCCACCCGGTCGAAGGTTGGGTTAGGAATGTAATCCGTAATGCGACCTTTAATCGCGATGCGGGTGTGTCGGCCAATCTGCACGAATTGAACTGCCGACTGATATTTCTCTGGCAAGAACTTCGTGAGTGCATCAGCGGTTTCATACATGTGTTGGTCAGCGTCAAAAATTGGCGCACCGACGAATTGTGGCATTCCTTGCTCCCTAAATAATGAGTGGAAATTCGTAGCAAACCTAAGCGAACGATCTGGTGCTGTCAATGGAAGTGTGGGTCGAAATCTCCCTGCGACAAAAGGGATATATCACCCTCAAGTCAGCACTGGAGTGCCAAATGAGAGGAACGAAAGCCGACAACTACCATGATCGAAGTAGCGGTAAATCGAGAAGATGCTGAATTGAATGGGAGTTCTCCGGTGGTGAGTCAGGCGAGTGCAATCATTCAAACTGAATTTGCGAACTTTCGGGATCTCGGTGGTGTTCCGGCTGGCCCAGGTCGAACTTTTCGACCTGGCGTAGTCTTTCGTACTCAGGCGCTAGTGTCGCCTTCGCCGGAAACTGTGCATGCGCTGACTGACCTAGGTTTAACTGATCTCGTTGATCTGCGGATGGATCGCGAGCGAGTGAACCTGCCGGTGGTTTTGCCATTCGCAGTTTCATATGTCATAGCCGATGTGGCAGCAGATCTCGTTGACAACAGTGCAGAAGCTGCGGGTGCAGCGATGAGTCAGAAGAGTGCGAGTACTAAGGATTTTGTTCCTAGGGAAGCACCGCCCGGCGGGAAAGACGCCATGATCGAGACATACCGCAAGTTTGTTGAAGTGTCATCGGCTAAAGCGGGCTACGCATCATTTGTGCGTTGTGTTATTAATGCAGATGGAGCGACAGCGGTGTTTTGTGCAGCGGGTAAAGATCGCACTGGTTGGGCCGCGGCGTTTCTCCAAAGCTTTATGGGTGTCGAGGATTCGGCCGTTGTCGCGGCCTATACCGAGAGCAACATAAATCTCGTCAAGCGTTATGCCCAAGCAACTCAGGATGTACGTAATTCCGGCGGGGACGTAGAAGGTTTTCTGGCGCTCATTAACGCGAATCCTGATTACCTTGACGCGGCATTCACTTTGGTGAAGTCGAAGTATGGCGATGTTGAGGGCTACTTAATCAATGGGCTAGGTCTCACTGAGTCGGAGTTAGTTGAACTAGAAGGTCGATTAGTTTCCTGAGTTGGATGTTTCTAAATCCAATCCCCGCTGACGAGTAGTAATTGCGCATCGAAAGTAAATAGTTATTCTGGAAAATCTGAAGGCTCGAACACGAAGAGTCAGCGGCATATAGATTGACGACGTACCTCATAATGTGGCCGCAAGGGACAGTTGCCAGTAAGTAATACACAAAAGTGGATGCGTCCCGCGCGCTGTCGAACAGTTACGATTGATTGGAGCATTCAAAGTGAAGAAAGTACTGATCTGTGTCGGCATCGCAACAATCTTGGTAAGCGGGAGCGCAAGTGCGGCATCTGCCGCGGAGTCACCGGCTCCTGTCAGTCCCGTTGCACCTGCTGCATCCGCAGCACCGGTAGTAAGACCGACTACTGCTACTGCTACTGGCAGTACGGCACCGGTAGTAAGACCGTCACAAGCGGCTAAGAAAGCACCGAAGGTGAATCCTAAAGGTGTGCAAATTCGTGCTGTGCAAGCTGCAGCCGCTGCGGGTAAAGCTGCCACCGCCGCCGCGAATGCCGCTGTCGCTAACTTCAAAGCGCGACTTGGGGAGGCAAAGGCTGCAAGAGCTGCAGGCGAAGCAAATCCAAAGGATGAGGCGTTGCGTGCAGTTTTTCGAGCAGCAGACAGCAAAGTGAAAGAAGCTAAAGCTGCTATGGACTCTGCGATCGCTGGGGCTAAAACTGCGAGAGCTACGTATGACGCTGCGAAAGCAGCTTTGGGATAAGTCCGCTGTTATTGCCAAAAGGCTTGAACGCGTTCAGCATCTCGAAGTCCCTGGGCAAGTCCTTGCTCAGCGGCTTCAAATGCCAGTGATGCATCCATAAGATTTCCGCCCCACTTCGCATGCACGTCAGTGTCCACCGAGACGATGAGATGCTCGGTGCCGCTGTTGCGCAAGGCATCGATCTCGCTTTGCGGTGCTTCTGAAACGAGCAATACCAAAGTTTTGTCGTAGCCGATTCCAAGGTCCAAACTTGTTGGTGAAAGACAACCACCGTCGACATAGAAGTGCTTGCCTACCTGAATCGGTGGGTACACACCAGGAACGGCACAGCCGGCGGCCACGCCATTTTGTAGAGCGCCGCCCAGATCTGCGCCGATCGCTTCAAATTCATAGGTATCAATATTGAGGCAGGCTGCTTTATAGGAAGCTGGCCATGGCTCGTTGGCGAGATATTTGAAGGTTCGCATAAAGGCATCAAGTTCGATGGTTGGGACTGCTGCGCGAGCTGCTTCGGAAATATCCTTGCGGACAGAAATATCGCCATTTTTTCCTGAAGCCTGCCCACGTTCAAAGAGTTGCGCGAAGGCAGTTCGACCGCCTGTATCGAAATGGAGCACCGCGGTGGCACCGCCCGCGGCAGCTCTTTTACCAGCGGCGCGGTAGCGCTCCACTTGAGACATCATGTCGTGGCCGCAGGCAACTTGAACGCCGACGCCAGCGCCAGCAGATGTGCCCAAGATTAAATCGGCATCATTGAGCCAAACGCCCTTTTGCTGAAGACCCGCGAACCAGCCGGATTCCCAAGCAGTACCGACGGACCCGCCACCACCACAAATCAAAGCACGACTCATTTTCCGCTCCTTAGATCGACTTAGTCGCACGTTAGCCCGAACTCTGTTGTCGCGTAGGGGACTCGCGATAAAAAGAGGTTTTGTGACGTATTTAGATCAGATTACGAGGTCGTGAGGCGACCCAGCAGTGCCAACGAGGTGCCAGTCGTGATCTACTCAGATCACTATGTGGCTTGGAATTTTGGAATCAGCAGCAGTGATTGGCCTTGTAATCTTTGGCTTCATTCGGTTCATGAAGTGGGCAATCAACGAAGGAAATAAGTCCGACTAGTTACCCTCAGGCTGAACGAGGTTCACACTTGTACGAGCCCAGCAGCAGCTTCCTTTGCTGCAGCTTTACTCGCTACTCGTTTAAAGTTATAGAACATCGGTAGCGCAAGAACTAGTGAGGCTACAGCTGCGAATGGGAACACAGCGCTAAACCCAATATGGGCGGCAGCGATGCCACCGATTGCTGGCCCAAGCGAAGAGGAAAGTGAGCTGACACTTTGATAGAGACCAAACATCGAACTCAGCGCTGTTGCAGAAACCAACATCGGCAAAATCGAGACCGAACTTGTTTGAAGTAGCCCTTGGAAGAGCGACATGATCACAACAAGAATGGCGAGTACGCCGACACCTTTAACAAAGCCCATTGGGAAGAGGAAGAGCGATACTCCAATGATTGACACAGGCAAAACTGCCTGGATGCCGATACGCGTAATAAGTCTTCCAGCATAGATGGCTGCTACAGCGCTTGCTGCTGAGACTCCGAAAAACATGAGGCCGACTGGGACTGTTGGGTTTGTGCCCTCAGGTAGAAGCGTCACTACATATGGGGAAAGTATTGGCTGGATGAGCGGCCCTGCAAAACTCAAGCACATCACCAGCCCAAGAGCTGCCCAGACAACCGGAGTCCGAAGTAACGAGCCCATTCCCTGCTTTTCAGCCGAATGAGCGGGAGCGAGGGCTTCACGCGGTTCGCGAATCATCAGCATCACGACAGCAGCACCTGAGTACATGAGGATTCCTGCTGTGATGAAAGTAGTGCGGTATCCCCATAGGGCGACCAAACCAATTGAGATCAGGGGGCCCATTGCTGCTCCACCAAGAACGGAAGCTTGAATACGGCCCAGGGCCTTGGGAAGAACGGCACTTGGTGTTCCGGCAGCGACCAATGCCATCGCAGCTGCTGGTGCCCCAGCCATCACGCCGATGAAGAAACGAATTGCTACGACCTGCCAGGTAGTTGTGACAAACCCGAGGAGTAGCAGACCGGTTGCCCCACCCAAGCAGGCTCGAACGAGCATGGGTTTGCGGCCCCAACGGTCGCCAGCCATACCCCAGAGCGGACCAGAGCCAAACGCAGCGACGCCTTGGGCAGCAGCAGCTATTCCAGCCCACATAGCCGCATCCGGGAGGCTCAGGCCATCGATTTTTTGAATATAAAGCGGAAGGAAGGGATTAGTGAAGGCGAATGTGATGCACAACAGAAATACGGCAAGCGAGGCAGCAAAGTTGTTACGTTTCCAATCAAGGGGGCGCTCATCCACGGTTACACCCAGCTTTTTATGAGTTCGCGATTTTCCACGTAATGCAAACTACGGGAAACTGCGTCGCTTTGGGGTTGAAATGCCTGATTCGTTACTTTCAGGCGCCCACCTTGTTGGCTAATCAGGGGGCAAGTTGGCGCGTAGCCAGTGAATCCATGGGGTGAGAGCTTGCCAACCCGTCATCACCTTGTCTCGACATTTGGACGAATACAACCAAGGCCCGGGCGCGAGGTGAGCAGACAGCGACAGGCTCTTAAGACGCAAGAGATCAATATTCGGATGGTCTTTGGGGTAACCGCGCGGCGCTGATTTCAAAGCGTTGTCGGTCATTAATTCAAATAAATGTTTCTGCATCTCGTCGAGTAGGGCGCGGATAACTCGTGCCCCGGTCTCCGTTGCCGCGATCGCACGAAATTGTGTGAGTTGGGCCTTACTCGGTTGCCAATTCCCGGCTCCCAGGAGCATGCCATCAGCGTCTATGCGCAAATAGAAAGCCGAGTTGTACTCAGCATCGGCGGTAAGTGATGCGTGCTCATTTAGTGGCGGCAGGTCGGGCCAGAAACGAACATTGCGATAGGGCCGAAAAATCTTGACAGGACCGAAGTCAAGTGAGAGATCTGCAGCGAGATTCTTGAGTGGAACTGCCACGTTTTCGTCATACATAGCGCGATGGGCGTGGAACCATTCGCGATTGTTATTTTCTTCCAGCTGCAAGTAGTACTTGATGAGATCTTTGCCAAAGCCAGTAAAGGAAGTCATTGAGTTTGCTTTCATTTCAGTAACTGTTCGAAGAAACCACCGATGCCAAGTGCGGGAGATACCAGGTGGCATTCCAAAATCCAGTGCCACCGATTACCCTGATGGTCTAACCGATGAAGCGGCAGGGTGTTACTAGGTGTGAGATACGAAGTCGCGTCATCATCCTCAATCCTTTCATGCGGGAACTCGCCAATCAGGTGACCAACATGGCGTTGATCCCCCAGCAGGTAGCCATGTGATTCTGCCGCATTCTTCATGAAGCGGAAAAGTTCGGCGCCGCAAATATTTGGGCTCGAAAGTGCAAAATCCCGACCCAGACGCCAGATTTTCTCGGTGTCATCTCGCAAGAGGCACTTCACCGGGTCGTTGCCAATGACGTAGGTTCGGCCGACATCGGCTTCCCACTGTTTTAGCACCGGACCAAAATCGAGAAACAAAATGTCATCGTCGCTAAAAGTTCGAACTGTCGGATTCTCACGATACGGGTGCAGGGTATTTACGCCAGACCGAATAATTCGTTTGTGCCAAAACTGCGTGATGCCAAATTCTTGTTCAGCGAGTTCGCGGATCCCATCACTGGCGGTTTTCTCAGTTTTACCGGGCTCGAGCAATCCCCGCGCTAGTGCCAGCTGAAATAGCTCTAGCGCTATTGATTCAGCGAGTACGAGTTCGCTGAGGCGGGTCACGCGTGGACGCTACACCTGTCGCGCCCCTCCAGTGTTCCCGCAATGACCTTGACCGGTGATTTCGAGGACATGGGCAGGTGCGGCATGATTGCGGCATGACTTCAGCCCGTCCGCGTATCGAGTGGATGGATGTTATTAAGGCCACGGCGGTCATCGTCATCGTGGTGTCCCATGCAGTTGACCTCCTTGCGCCGGTAGCCGCGGGGCAACCTGCGCAAACGGTCTGGCAAATGTTCATGACCATTTTGGAACCCATGAGAATGCCTTTGTTCTTCATGATTTCGGGCATGTTAGCGGCATCGGCACTGAACCGACCCTGGAATAAAGTTCGCCGACGAACTTGGGGCATGGCTTATCTCTATGTGCTGTGGAGTGTCATTTTCTTTGCAGTGGTCGCCTGTTACGTTCGAGCACCTTTCGTTGAACAACTTCTCACTTATGGAAAATTGATATTGGTAGCGGGTAATGGCTATTGGTACCTCTACGCGCTCGTCATCTATTTCTGTCTAGTGAAAGTCACACAACGGTGGCCGATTTGGATTCTGTTCAGCATTGCGATCGTGCTGAGTTTGATGAAAGAGCCAATTCTTACCCTGAATCGGGAACACCTTTTAGGCACAGGTTCCGGTTCGATGTTTGTGAAAGTCTTAATCAATTTGGTGTTCTATTTAATCGGTATTCACTTTAAGGCCATTATCGAACGGATCGCGGCTTCGGCCACTTGGCCCAGAATCATTGGTATAGCAGCAGCGCTCACCTTGATCGGTTTTTGGCGTTACAACACTCCGTGGAGCTGGGAGCAGTCAGTTTTACCAGCATCATTGCTGTACATCGTGTTGGCAGTGATGCTCGCTTCCACATTGGTGGTGTTACCTAAAGTGCGTTCCTACGGAATCGTTATTGGCCGAGAGACCTTGCCGATTTTCGTCGTGCAATTCCCGTTCATGTTAATCCTGCAACAGGTCTTCAAGAATGATTATTCGTTCTATAACAACCAGTGGTTCATCGCAATATTCCCAATCGCTTTCTTAGCGTTTGACATCGTTTTTGCTCTTTTCCTATTTCGCATCACGAAGAATAATGTTGGACGTTATCTTTTTGAGGTCCCACATTGGGTGGCCAGAGATGAGCGCTCTATGCCGCAAGTCGTTGATTCAGAGTTCAGTAAGTGAAAATTTCACTTTGACGGACTGGCCAGCTTTCAGTTTTTGACTGAGTCGTACTTCTTTTTTCAATGGCAGAATGTACGAGGCTGATTTCTTATCTCGAAAGAGCGAAGTGCTCCAGGTCGTAGTGCCAATTTGCGCCTGCACTCTGATGGATCCAAATCCCCGCGTTTGTCCTGCTGAACGTGCCTGAATCTCATCGGCTAAATCGTGAGGCAAGGTGATGAAATACCAAGATCCACCGCCGGCAAAGATCCAGATTTCTCCGGAAAAACTGAAGTCCATCTGCGAATTATGGACCTCAGTGCTTTGAGTAGTTCAGTTTCCGCCGAAGCCACAGCGAGACGTAGACGAGCGCAACAAGTGCCGGGACCTCAATGAGTGGACCAACCACTCCAGCTAGGGCTTGACCACTGGTGATACCCCAGACTCCGATGCTCACAGCAATTGCCAGTTCGAAGTTATTACCTGCTGCGGTAAAGGCAAGGGTTGCTGTTTTTGGATAGCCGAGACGACTCTTGTAACCAAGGGCAAAGGCGATACTCCACATGATTGCGAAATACACCAGCATCGGAATCGCAATGCGAGCAACTGAACCGAGGTCTGAAGTTATTGCGTCACCTTGCAGAGCAAACATCACCACGATGGTGAACAGCAAGCCGTATAACGCGAACGGTCCAATTTTGGGAGCAAAGGTGTTGTCGTACCAATCGCGACCTTTTGCCTTGATGCCGATCTTGCGAGTGAAGAAGCCCAAGGCCAGCGGTACGCCTAAAAAGAAGAGCACGGCTTTGGTAATTTCCCAAGTTGAGAAAGCAACGTCTTGGGTGTCAAGGCCCAACCAGCCAGGCAGCACAGCGAGGTAAAACCATCCGAGCAACGCATAAGCAAGAATTTGGAAAACTGAATTTATTGCCACGAGCAACGCTCCTGCTTCGCGGTCGCCGCAGGCAAGGTCATTCCAAATTAAGACCATGGCGATGCAGCGGGCAAGGCCGATAACAATGAGCCCGGTACGAAATGCGGGCTGATCTGGCAGAAAAATCCAAGCAAGAGTAAACATCAACAGTGGTCCGATGAGCCAGTTAAGGACCAAGCTCAGCCACAAGAGCTTTCGATCTCCAGTGACGTGGCTCATGTCTTCGTAGCGGACCTTTGCTAACACTGGATACATCATCAACAACAATCCAAAGGCGATCGGCAGTGAGGTTTGGCCAAGCTTTACCGCATCAAGCCAGGTTTGCGCATCGGGAATGTAGCGCCCGATGAGTAGGCCGCCAAACATGGCGATCACAATCCACACCGGAAGAAACCGATCTAGAAATGAGAGCTTTTCGATGACTTGTTCATCGCTGATGTGTGTTTTTGTTGTCATGATGCAGGTAGCAACTCAGAAATAAGTACTTCGATCCGGCGCCGAATTTCGTCTCGGATTGGGCGAACAGAGTCAGCTCCTTGACCGGCTGGATCTTCAAGCGTCCAGTCTTCGTATCGTTTGCCTGGGAAAATTGGGCAGGCGTCGCCGCAACCCATAGTGATGACAACATCGGAAGCTTGAACGGCTTCGACGGTCAAAACTTTTGGCACTTCAGCAGTAATGTCGATGCCATCTTCTTTGAGGACTTCAACGACAGCAGCGTTAACCGAGCCTGCCGGAGCTGAGCCTGCGGATCGCACTTCAATGGCTCCACCCGATAGCGCGGTGAGGTAAGCAGCTGCCATTTGTGATCGTCCGGCGTTGTGTACACAAACGAAAAGAACAGATGGTTTCGTTGACATTTAGTTGCACGCTTGCCCTGGAGCACAGCAGGCGCCTGTTGCGGTGTCGGCCAATGAAAGCATTTCGAGTCCACCCGGGTTGTCGTCTTTGATTGCATAAAATTCCCACGGCGCACCTGACGGGTCATGCGCCCACACTTTGTCTTGAAGTGCGAAGCAGCATGAGGTGTCCATCTCATCGTCGAGCATCAAACCAACGCTGCGAAGGCGCTCTGCGTGGGCGCCGACGGCAGCGGTATCAGCGAGTTCCACGCCGAGGTGGTTTAGAGCACCCTGGGGACCTTCACCTCGAATGTCGTCGGTGGTCTCCATCAGAACCAATTTCAATGGGGGATTCAAGATTTCGAAATTTGCGTAGCCCGGCCGCAATTTGTGAGGAGCTACGCCGAAGAGTTTGGTGTAGAAATCGATTGACGCTGCAAGGTCAGCTACGTTGAGAGCGAGTTGAACGCGTGAGTCGGTGGCTGTCATTCGGAGCTCCTATATCGATAACTATCTATATTGACGAATATCGATATACAATCAGAACCCTGCAGGATCGTCAACTCGATAGTTCTGGAATCTGATGAAGATTGGGTGAACAGCCGTGGTCGGTGTAAAGAAAGAAATAGCCCTCGAAGACATCAGTGTTCGCTCGACGGTCAACCGCACTGCGCCAATCGATCGTGTTGATGCTGAATCGATGGCACTCATCCTCAAAGCAGTGGCTGACCCAGCCCGACTGCAATTGCTGTCGATTTTGAAATACGCACCAAATCAAGAAGCGTGCGTCTGTGACCTCACCGCACCGCTGGGCCTAAGCCAGCCAACGGTCAGTCACCATCTCAAGGTGCTCGCCGATGCCGGACTTTTGACTCGAGAGCGGAGAGGTTCATGGGCGTGGTTCAGCTTGGTACCGCTGAGATTGAACGAGTTGCGATCGTTCTTGGAGTAAGTAACCGGGCCTCGCTATCCTTTAGTTATGCCATTACAGGGTGAATACGAGCCGAGTCCCATTGAATTTGTGCGCGATCAAGTCGCGCTTATCGAATCCTCGGGAGGGTTAGAGGGCACCTTTGGTCCAGATGGACAGGGCGTCATTGTGCTGACAACTCTGGGTGCAAAATCTGGGAAAATCCGCAAACTGGCTTTAATGCGCGTTGAACACGAAGGCGACTACTTAGTCGTTGCATCAAAGGGCGGATCCAATAACAACCCAGTTTGGTATCACAATGTTCTAGGAACTCCTCTCGTTGAATTGCAGGATGGGCCTGAGCGTCACGACTATTTGGCTCGCCTATTAGAAGGTCCAGAACGTGAAATGTGGTGGGCTCGTGCGGTAGAAGCGTTTAGCCCGTATGGCGATTATCAAAAACGCACGGAGCGACTCATTCCAGTGTTCGTTCTCGAGCGCGTTCGCTGACCTATGATCGCGATGACCACGCCTGCGAATACCCAAGCTTTGAAAGGTTGCCTTCATGACTGAAACCCAAGTAGTAACGACGGAAACAACTGAACGCCTCCGTCGACTTGGTTTAATGATGATCGGTTCGCTGCTTATCGAGTTCCTTGGCGGCATGGCGAATACGTTTTGGCTTGAAACCCCTGAAAGCGGTTCGGGCTGGGATGGATCATCACCAATGTGGCTAGTGATGGTGCACATCGTGTGGGGAACCTTGGTGCTTCTCCTTGGGCTGTGGATTGTCATCGTGGCACGCAAGGGTAAATCGCGCACTTGGTTGAACTTAGGCGGTCTTGGATTTGTCGGCATCTTCATCGCCTTCGCTGCTGGTAATACCTTCATGAATGACGTGAGTAGCGATATCTCCTCATTTGTGATGTCTGTGGGCTTGGCAATCGCAGTGTTCTTCTACTCCTTTGCTCTTTTCAAGAAGGATGAGGCATGACCGAAATGCAGGTTGAAAATGTCGATCGTTCGTGGACAGCGACCAAAGTTGTTGCAATCGTCGTAGCGATCTTGTCGGCGGGGTACATGTTGCCCTGGGCAATTGCAGCAGTTCGAGATGTACGCCATTGGTCGGTGTTCTGGGTCAATCTGCTCCTAGGCTGGACCATCGTCGGCTGGGTCATCGCACTGGTTATGGCTCTTCGTGCTCAACGCCAAGTCGTCACTGTCCGCTAGGGAAGTTCCAAGCGATCCGGAATAACTCCACGGCCCAGGGTGTTATATCCAAGAATTAGGACTTTCAAATGTCTACCAAAATGAGGAACATATGAGTAACGTCTACAACTTCGAAGTATTAGCAGCAGATGGCAGCACAGTTGGCATGGACACCTACAAGGGCAAGGTTTCGCTCATTGTTAACGTGGCTAGCAAGTGCGGCCTTACTCCGCAATATGAAGGTTTAGAAGCACTGAATCTTGCAAACGCTGATCGTGGACTCCAGATTTTGGGGTTCCCTTGTAATCAGTTCGGTGGCCAAGAGCCAGGGACTGCCGATGAAATTGCCGATTTTTGTTCACTGACCTATAACGTCACCTTCCCAATTCTTGGCAAGATCGATGTCAACGGTGAGAACGCTGATCCGCTGTACTCATATTTGCGTGCTCAAGATCCGGGCGACTTCGGCCCCGATAGCGGTCCTATCTTTGCTCACATCAGCAAAACCAAGCCAGAAGCAATTGGGACTGACGAAGTGAAGTGGAACTTCACGAAGTTCCTAGTTGGCCGCGATGGCAACGTCATTCGTCGCTATGAGCCTGGTGTTACTCCTGAAGAGATCGCGGAAGATCTCGACGAGGTACTTGCTCCATAGTTTTTCTTCAAAAAGTGGGCCCCTCGAATAATTTCGAGGGGCCCACTTTATTTTCGCCTGAATTAACTTGCTGGCTTGTCAGCCTTATCGGGATGGTCACCCTTTGCATGCGGGGTCCAGTTTGGATTGATGGCCACCATGGCGGTGAGTCGCGCACTTTTCGCGGAGTCGACTGCTGTTTTGCGTGCTTGAACTGCAGCGGCCTTCACCGTGTCTGTCGGATTCGTTGCTAGCACTGCGCGGAAGTCAGCCTTAGCCTTTTCTATCGCAGTCTTGAAAGTCTCATGGATAGCCTTGCGAGCTGTTGCGTTCGCCTCGCGCAAGGCTTTCTTTGCGGGATCACCCTTGATGTGGGCGGCTGACGCAGTTGAGCTCGCTGATGGTGACGGCGTCACGTCAACAGCATTAGCAATACCGGTAGATCCGATCAACATGATCGACCCAAGGCTAGCAGCAGCGAATGCAGCAAATTTCTTGTTGTTCATCGTTCCTCCTCGTCGAAACCCAGATGGGTTTGCACCCAATCGGGCTTGCAATTAACGATGAAGGATGACTCTGTGAGATATCTGTGAATGGGTTGCGCGTCAT
>WLNQ01000038.1 GCA_009699705.1 Actinomycetota bacterium
CGGTTGCGCAAAGCAAAGACCTCTGTGGTGAGCCTTGGTGCTGTTGCAACGCGTGGCCTAAAGAAGATGGGCGGCACCCTGCTGCCAACAAAGCCAGGACAAGAGGCACTCGCGCTTCGTGATTTACCTGCAGACGTGAAAGCCGCTCTGGCTATGCCAGGCGCAGTAATTCTCGTCGGTGAACGAATCGCTGCAAGTGCTGGTGGGCCTTCGGCTCTTGCTGAAGTAGCAGCACAAACAGGTGCAGTCGTCGCCTGGGTACCTCGCCGCGCAGGCGAACGTGGTGCGTTAGATGCAGGCGCGCTTGCTGGTCTTCTTCCAGGCGGGCGTCCACTCATAGATGAGGGTGCTCGTAATGAGATTGCCCGCGTTTGGGGAACTGAAGTTAATTTGTTGCCGCGTGCCATTGGTCTAACAGGCGAAGGCATCCTCGAGGCAGGCAGCCGCGGGAATCTGCGTGCTCTTGTCATTGCTGGCGTCGACTCAGTGGATCTACCTGATCCGGCAGTCACCGCAGCGGCGCTTGAGCGCACTGAATTCATTGTTTGTCTTGATCATCACCACTCGGAATTCACGCAAGTTGCTGATGTGGTTTTGCCCGTAGCCCTCGTAACCGAAAAAGCCGGAACCTTTGTCGATTGGGAAGGCCGGGCTCGGCCATTTGGTCAAGTCTTCAAGGATGCACTTTCAATGAGTGACGCAACGATTCTGGGGATGCTCGCAAAGGCAATCGGTACGCAGGCAGGTGCCTGGGATGGCGCAGGGTTACGCCGCGAACTTGCAGATCTTGGACAGTGGACAGGCGCTCGTGAAGAGTCACCATCCACAGGCAGCGCGCCAATCACGACTGATGCTTTCCGGTTGGCTTCTTGGCGAGAACTGCTTGATGCCGGAGTCATGCAAGACGGTGAACCATTCTTGGCTGCGACAGCACGTCCCGTTGCAGCACTGATTTCTGCAGCAGCAGCACAGCAACTTGGTTCGCCAACAACGATCACCGTTGGTGGCCCGAGCGGCTCAGTAACGCTGCCAGTTGAAATCGGCGATGTCATTGATGATGTCGTGTTCTTGCCAATGCATTCAACTGATTGCTCGATTTATCGAGACCTTGGAGCCCGCATTGGATCAGCGGTCAACGTTTCTGCAGGAGGTGCCGCATGACCGGTGGTCAGTTCGGATTCTTTGGTGTTGATCCGTGGTGGATCGTTATTGTCAAGGTGCTCGGCATTTTCGTAATGCTCGTGCTCCTGACCCTCTTCACTATTTGGTGGGAACGTCGCGTTGTTTCACGCATGCAGCACCGCATCGGGCCAAACCGCGTTGGACCCTTTGGGTTATTGCAGTCGTTAATGGACGGCGTCAAGCTCGCACTCAAGGAAGAAATCGTTCCTAAGGGTGTACACCTTGCGGTGTACTGGATTGCGCCGATTATTTCAGCAACGGCAGCATTCATTGCCTTTGCAGTGATCCCGTTTGGTCCGGTAGTCAATCTCTTTGGTCAGCAAACGCCATTGCAGCTCACTGACTTCCCAGTCTCAGTTCTCTACATCTTGGCGATTGCCTCGATTGGCATTTACGGCATTGTGCTTGCTGGCTGGGCATCCGGTTCGATTTACCCACTCCTTGGTGGGCTTCGCTCAAGTGCGCAAATGATTTCTTACGAAATCGCTATGGGTCTGTCGTTCGTCGCGGTTTTCCTTTATGCCGGTTCGATGTCGACATCAGAAATTGTTAACGCTCAAGAGCCAGTTTGGTTCGCCGTGATCTTGTTGCCATCATTCCTGATCTACGTCACAGCGATGGTTGGCGAAACTAACCGTGCGCCATTTGACCTTCCTGAGGCTGAAGGCGAACTTGTCGGCGGCTTCCACACTGAGTACTCATCAATGAAGTTCGCATTGTTCTTCCTAGCTGAATACATCAACATGGTGACTGTTTCAGCATTGGCAACAACATTGTTTCTGGGCGGCTGGCGTGCACCTTGGCCAATCTCGCTTTGGGATGCGGCGAACACTGGCTACTGGCCGTTGCTGTGGTGGCTTCTCAAGGTCCAGATCTTCATCTTCATCTTTATTTGGCTTCGTGCGACCCTGCCGCGCCTGCGCTACGACCAGTTCATGAAGTTTGGCTGGAAAATTTTGATCCCTGCCTCGATCGCTTGGATCATGATCGTGGCTACAGCACGAGTTCTTCGTAACGATGTTCAATTCACCAGCACACAGATTCTGCTTGTTGGCGGTATCACCATCATCGTCTTGTTATTAGGGTCCTGGCTGCTTCAGTCACGCGCTGATCGCATGAGCGCACTTCAGGAAGAAGCAGATGCGGAAATTCAGGCTCGAGCCTTTGATGCGATGGCGGGTGGATACCCTGTGCCTCCGATGCCAGGACAGCAAGTGAACCTACCGACCCGTCGTGCTTCTTCATCCGTTACTACGCAGGAGGCCATCGATGGCTGAGCTGCCCCAAGCAGTCCGGGGATTCTGGGTTACCTTCTCGACAATGTTCAAGAAGGTGGTCACCGAGCAGTATCCAGAAGACGCTGATAAGTACCCAACGCAACCGCGATTCCATGGCCGTCACCAACTTAATCGTTGGGCTGACGGGCTTGAAAAATGTGTAGGTTGCGAGCTTTGCGCCTGGGCTTGCCCGGCGGATGCAATTTATGTCCAGGGTGCCTCAAACACTGAGGAAGAGAGATTTTCCCCAGGTGAGCGTTACGGCTTGGTCTACCAAATCAACTACGCCCGCTGCATCTTTTGTGGCTTGTGTATTGAAGCCTGTCCAACTCGTGCGTTGACCATGACTAACGAGTTTGAACTGGCCGACAACAACCGAGCTGATTTGATCTACGAAAAGAAGGATCTCTTGGGTCCACTTCTTGCCGGGATGATCCCAGCTCCACACGCGATGGTTGAAGGAACGACAGAGCAGGACTACTACGCCAACCGCGTGACGGGTCCTGGCACTGTGAACCGAGAGGCGAAATCGTGACTGGCTATGAAGTGAACGCCGGCGAAGCCGTGGTGTTCTGGGTATGCGCAGTGCTGTCGGTTCTTGGAGCAATTGGTTTGATCACATCGCGAAAGGCTGTACATAGCGCGTTGTGGATGGCTCTCACGATGATCAACTTGGCAATTCTTTATATAGCCAACAATGCTCCGTTCCTGGGCATGGTGCAGATCATCGTCTACACCGGTGCTGTGATGATGCTCTTCCTCTTCGTCTTAATGGTGGTGGGTGTTGACTCATCCGACTCATTAATCGAAACGATTAGGGGACAACGAGTTCTTTCCATCCTGCTGGGCCTACTGCTTATCGTGATCTTGGTTTGGGGTCTTGGAAGTGCTCTTTCCGGTCTCCCTTCAGTCGGTCTTGATGCGGCGAATCGACTTGATGGCGGTAACGTCCAGAGCATCGCCCGTCTCATTTTTACTGATTACCTGCTGGTCTTCGAAGTCACTTCGGCGCTACTGATTACCGCTGCGATGGGTGCGATGGTGCTTGCGCACCGTGAACACTGGCAGCCAAAGCCAACGCAGGCTGAACTTTCGATCGCACGATTCAAGGGTGACGAGCATCCGGGTAACAGGCCAAACCCTGGCATCTACGCCCGTCACAACGCGGTCGATACGCCAGCTCTTCTCCCTGATGGAACGCCGACGCAAGCCAGCATCCCTGGCGCACTTCGTTCGCGTGCAGATGTTCAACCCGTCGAGATTGAAGACGGTCGCGCAATCCAGGAGGGTGATTCACAGTGAATCCATCCAATTACGTCATTCTTTCTGCTCTGCTGTTCGGGATCGGAACACTTGGTGTTTTGACGCGACGCAATGCCATCGTTGTTTTCATGAGCGTGGAACTCATGTTGAACGCAGCGAACTTGGCCTTCGTCGCCTTCGCCCGAATGAATGGAAATCTGGACGGCCAGGTCGTGGCGTTCTTCGTGATGGTTGTTGCTGCGGCTGAAGTAGTCGTCGGCTTGGCAATCATCGTGCAGATCTTCCGATCACGTCGATCAGCTTCCATCGACGAACCCAACCTGCTCAAGTACTAGGACTAGGACGCATCGTGCAAGAGGTTATGCCGGCAACTGGCGTGTTCTCGCTGCTGTGGCTCTTGATTGCCCTGCCGCTCGTGGGCTCGGCAATTCTGCTACTTGGTGGACGCAAGCTAAATAAGTGGGGCGCCTACCTAGGCGTCTTCACCGTACTCATTGACGCGGTCATCGCCATCGCGATGTTGATCGCGATGATGGGCAACAGTGCGGAGCAACGCACATTTAGTCAAAACCAATTCAGTTGGATGTTCGCTGGAAACTTCAAGGTCGATATGGCCTTCCAGATCGACCAGCTGTCGATGGTCTTTGTCTTGCTCATCACGATCGTCGGCACCCTTATTCACATCTACTCACTTGGCTACATGAGTCATGATCCCGATAAGCGCAAGTTCTTTGGTTTCCTTAACCTGTTCATTGCGGCGATGCTGCTGTTGATTCTTGCCAACAACTACCTCCTGCTTTATGTGGGCTGGGAAGGCGTCGGGCTAGCTTCATACTTGCTCATTAGTTTCTGGCAGATCAAACCAACAGCTGCGGCTGCAGGCAAGAAAGCCTTCATCATCAACCGTGTTGGTGACGTCGGTTTGGGCTTGGCCATCATGGTCATGTTTGTCACCTTTGGTTCGGTTGGTTTCCAGGAGGTCTTTGGATCAGCGGGGCAAGCAAGCGAGGGCACTCTTACTGCTATTGGTTTGCTTCTTCTTCTTGCTGCTTGCGGCAAGTCGGCTCAGTTCCCACTTCAAGCTTGGTTGCTCGACGCAATGGAAGGCCCAACTCCGGTTTCAGCTCTGATTCACGCAGCGACCATGGTTACCGCTGGTGTCTATCTGATTGCGCGAAGTCATGCGATCTTTGACATTGCAACGACAGCTGCAACAGCGGTGGTCATTGTTGGTGTGATCACGATGTTCATGGGTGCAGTTATTGGTTCTGCTAAAGATGACATCAAGAAGTCTCTTGCGGGTTCGACTATGAGCCAGATCGGCTACATGGTGCTCGCCGCTGGACTTGGACCGATCGGTTACGTCTTCGCGATTTTCCACTTGCTCACTCATGGTGTGTTTAAGGCGGGGCTGTTCTTGGGCGCCGGTTCAGTCATGCATGGCATGAATGACAACGTGAATATGCGCCGATACGGAGCACTTCGTACGGCAATGTATGTCACGTACGCAACCTTCATCATCGGCACTTTGTCGATCATGGGTATTCCGCCGTTTTCAGGTTTCTGGTCAAAAGACTCGATCATTCACGCAGCCTTTGAAAGCAACACCCTTGTTGGCGTGCTCACGATCATTGCTGCAGCCATCACTGGTTTCTACATGACCCGCATGGCAGCAATGACGTTCTACGGCAAGGCTCGTTGGGAAGACGACGTTCATCCCCATGAGTCACCCAAGGTGATGACAATTCCATTGATCATCTTGGCGATCGGTTCAACGTTCTTGGGTATGGGTCTGCTTTTCTGGGGCAACATCGAAACGTGGCTTGAACCAGTGGTCGGGATTCAAAAGGAAGAGATTGCAATTCCGGAAGCCCTACTCATGGCGATCACTCTTGTTCTCGTGCTGGCCGGCGCAGCGTACGGCTGGATTCAGTACGCCCGTCGTGAAGTGCCGACTATTGCTCCACGTGGATCATGGCTCACCCGTGCTGCTCGTCAAGATCTCTATGGCGATGTCATCAATGACACCTTGGTTGTTCAACCATCGTTCTGGGTTTCTCGTTTCTTAGTTTGGTTTGACGGATCTTGGATTGACGGACTCGTCAACGGCAGCGCGGCCTTCTTCGGCGGCTTGTCAGGTCGCTTGCGGCACTATCAAACTGGCTTCATCCGCTCCTACGCACTTTCGATGGTGGGTGGCGCTGTCTTGGTCGTCTTGGCACTCGTATTGGTGAGGCTCTCGTGAACTCGTTTCCCTGGCTGACCGTCCTTGGTCTGGTCCCGCTGGTAGGAAGCATCGTTGTCGCGTTGCTACCGAAGTCAAGGCCGGCATTGGCCAAGCAATTGGCGTTCGCAATCTCCTTGGTCGTGCTCGGGCTTGTCGTTGTCATTGCTTTGCAGTTCAATGGATCAGCAAGTGAGCCGTTCCAGTTTGTGGAGTTCCACGACTGGATCCCAGCCTTTGGTGTCACTTACTCGCTAGGTGTCGATGGCATCGGTTTAGTGCTCATCGCACTTTCGGCAGTATTGGTACCCATCACCATCTTGGCTGGATGGAACGATGTTGAAGAGCCAAATGCTGAGAGCGTTGGCAGCGTTAAGGGCTATTTTGCACTGATCTTGGCTCTTGAAACTCTGATGATCGGTGTCTTTGCGGCTACCGACGTGTTCCTGTTCTACGTCTTCTTCGAAGCGATGCTGATTCCGATCTACTTCATGATCGGACGTTACGGCGGTGCGCAGCGCTCATACGCCGCGATGAAGTTCTTGATTTACAGCTTGCTCGGCGGACTTTTCATGCTGGCAGCAATGATCGGCTTGTTCGTGGCTTCGGCAAAGATCACCGGCCAAGGCACATTCAATTGGTTTGCCCTCGTCGGTCTAAACATTGATCCAACCACGCAGAAGTTCCTCTTCTTGGGCTTCTTCTTCGCGTTTGCGATCAAGGCACCGCTTTGGCCGTTTCACACGTGGCTGCCTGATGCGGCAGGGGCATCAAAGCCGGGAACTGCCGTGCTGTTGCTCGGTGTGCTCGACAAGGTCGGCACCTTCGGCATGCTGCGCTATTGCCTCCCAATTTTCCCGGCGGCTAGTGATTTCTACGCTCCATTCATCATCGCGCTAGCGGTTATCGGCATCTTCTACGGCGCCTTTGTTGCGCTTGGACAAAACGATTTGAAGCGTTTGTTCGCTTATTCATCGATGTCACACTTTGGTTTCATCATTCTGGGAATCTTCGTCTTCACTAGCGTCGGTATCAGTGGCTCCACGGTCTACATGATTGCGCACGGACTTTCAACTGCCGCCTTGTTCTTGACTGCAGGCTTCTTGATGCAACGTCACAAGGGTTCGAGTTTGCTTTCTGATTACTCAGGAGTGAATAAGCCAGCGCCGGTACTTGCCGGGTTCTTCTTATTCGCTGCCTTGGCTTCGTTGGCCCTGCCAGGGTTAGTTTCGTTCGTCGGAGAGTTCATGGTGTTGCTGGGAACCTTCCAGCGGTACATGTGGGTGGGTGGTATCGCCACTCTTGGCATCGTCATTACTGCGGCCTATGTGCTGCGGGTTTACCAAAAGTCCATGACCGGACCAGTGGGTAGCGGGCTTGAAGACATCAAGGATCTCAACGGACGAGAAATCACCGCGCTGGTGCCAATTGTGTTGCTGACTATTTTCTTAGGTCTGTACCCAGCACCTGTGCTCAACGTGGTCAATCCCGCAGTTGACACAGTCATGACGGTGATTGGGGCAACCAACCCTGAACCAACGGTTGGACTTTCTAGCACAACATCCAAAGGAGCCCAGCAGTGAACGCCGTAGCATCAGTAGTTCGCACGGTGGAGGCGACTCCATGGGTGATGCCAACCCTTGATTACACGTTGTTGGCACCAATTCTGATCGTGCTTGGCGCCGGAGTGGTGTCTGTGCTCTTCGAGGCTTTCCTTCCTCGTAGTGCTCGTCGACCTGCTCAACTGACGTTGGTCTTTGTTTCGCTCGTTGCGGCATTGATCGCAGTGATCAACTTGCAAGGCTCTCGTGCAACTGCTGGACAAGGCGCATTGGCTATTGATGGACCTGGCTTAATTCTGCAAGGCACAGTCGTTGTCATTGCGATTCTGGGTGCGCTGCTCATGGCAGAGCGTGGGCTTGATCCAAGTGGCGATGCCTTTGCGGCTCGCGCCTCCTCGCTACCTGGTTCAGAGGATGAACGCCAATTCACTGCTCGTGGTTATTTCCAGACCGAGATCTGGGCCTTCTTCTTGTTCGCCGTTGGCGGCATGATGCTGTTCCCCGTCGCTAATGACTTGCTGATGATGTTCGTTGCCCTTGAAGTGATGTCACTTCCGCTTTACTTGCTGGCTGGTATGGCTAGGCGCCGCCGTTTGCTCTCGCAGGAAGCAGCGCTGAAGTATTTCGTTCTTGGCGCGTTTTCTTCCGCGTTCTTTCTTTACGGAGCCGCCTTGCTTTACGGCTTCAGCGGATCCATTTCGTTCCCTGAAATCGCAACTGCCTTGAGTTCAAAGACTGGCGAAACTGGACTTGTGCTGGTTGCGATCGGGTTGGTTGTTGCAGGTCTGCTGTTCAAGATCGGCGCTGTTCCCTTTCACCAGTGGGTTCCCGATGTCTATCAAGGTGCCCCGACTCCGGTCACTGGCTTCATGGCAGCAGCAGTCAAAGTTGCAGCATTTGGCGCGTTACTGCGTCTGCTCTACGTAGCACTTGGTGGCATGCGTTGGGACTGGACGCCAATGCTCTGGGTCATTGCAGCATTAACGATGTTGGTTGGCGCGATTCTTGCGCTCACTCAAACCGACATGAAACGGATGATTGCCTACTCATCGATAGCTCAGGCTGGTTTCATTCTGGTCGGCGTTATTGCTGCGAGTCCAGCAGGTCTTGCCGGTGCCATCTTTTACGTGATCGCTTACTCCTTCACCACGATTGGTGTCTTTGCAATCATCTCGATGGTGCGTGACAACAACAATGGTGAAGCAACCCACCTGTCCAAATGGGCTGGGCTAGGCCGGACCTCGCCGTTCATCGCATCATTGTTTGCGATCTTCATGCTCGCCTTGGCTGGTATCCCATTGACCAGCGGTTTTATTGGCAAGTTCAGTGTCTTCACGGCAGCCATTTCTGCGGGGGAAACTTGGCTGGTGATCGTTGCGGTCGTGGCTTCCTTGATTGCAGCTTTCTTCTACATGCGGGTAGTGGTCTTGATGTTCTTCTCAGAACCCACAGAAGCTACCGCCACCGTCGAGATTCCTTCCGTGTTCACCACCATCGCCCTTGCTGCAGGAGCAACGGTCACAGTGTTGCTGGGAATTTTCCCTCAGCCGCTCCTAGACCTGATCCTCAATGCGGGCGTTTTCATTCGCTAGTACCGTGTACTCATGAGTCCCCAGCCACTCGGCTCGCTTTCTAGCGATCCAGCACTCGAGGCCTCACTGTCGGCTGCGATGGATCAAGTCGAAGTCGCACTGCATCAGGCGATTCAAAGTGACTACCCATTTGTCACCCAGACCTCCGCGCACCTCGTTGATGCGGGTGGCAAGCGTTTTCGCCCGCTGCTCACCTTGCTGGCTGCACAGTTCGGCGATCCAACGCGTAAGGCAGTGATTGATGCCGCTGTAGTTGTTGAACTGACACACGTAGCAACTCTTTTCCACGACGATGTGATGGACGAAGCAAAGATGCGCCGCGGAGCTGCTTCGGCTAACGCGCGGTGGGATAACTCCATTGCAATTCTCACTGGCGACTTTCTATTTGCTCGCGCGTCAGACATTTTGGCTGATCTTGGCCCCGATGCAGTGCGCATTCAGGCGAAGACTTTCGAACGATTGTGCATCGGCCAGATCCGAGAAACGGTCGGCCCACTAGATGGCGTCGATCCAGTGCAGCATCACATTGAAGTGCTCGCCGACAAAACTGGTTCACTGATTGCCACCGCTGGCCGATTCGGCGCGATGCTCTCGGGTGCAGATGACAAGACGATCGAAGTTCTCACTAAGTTTGGCGAATGCATCGGGGTGGCCTTCCAGTTAGCGGATGACCTGGTTGACATCACGTCAGAGTCTGAGCAATCGGGGAAAACGCCGGGTACTGATTTACGAGAAGGCATTCCTACGCTTGCTGGATTGATCGCAATGTCCAGTTCAGATCCCTTGGATGTAAGACTGCAGGAACTCTTATCTAAGCCGCTCCCAGACGATGCGGAGCACCTTGAAGCATTGGGTCTTTTGCGTAATCATGTCGCTATCGAACAAGCCAGGGTGCAAGCGCATCGTTGGGCCGATGATGCTCGTAAGTCACTCGTTGAGTTGCCGGAGATTCCTGCTCGCGAGGCGCTTGAAATGCTGTGCGATTACGTTGTTTCGCGCACCGGTTGAGCTACTGCTCAGTTATTAAGAATTCGTCGCCCGCCTCAACTTGATGAGGGTGACGCAATTCATCAACGGTAAAGACCATGAGTGCAACCCAGATTAAAATAAATCCGGCCCACCGTGCTGGTGACATCGATTCGTGGAAGTAAGCAATCCCGATCACGAAAAGACCAATCGGCGTGATGTATTCCAATAGTCCCAAAACTGTCAATGGCACGCGTGTTGCTGAGGCGGCGAAAAGCATGAGCGGCACCGCAGTTACAGGGCCAGCGAGCATGAGCATGCCCAGCAAATCAATGCCACCAGTGAAAAGCGAGGCGGTTCCGTTCAATCCCATCACCACTAAAACAATGACCGCGAGGGGCAGAAGTACGCCCGCTTCAATAGCGACACTTTCAACCGCTGGGTAATCCAAATACTTTTTGATGTAACCGTAGGTTGACCAGGAAAACGCTAAAACAAGAGCGATCCAGGGCAGGGTTCCATAACTCGTAGTGATCACTACAACAGCTAGGGCGGCAATAGCCACAGCCACCCACTGTGTTCGCCTCATCGGTTCCTTAAGAAGGAAGACTCCTAGAGCTACAACAGCCAGGGGAGTGATGAAGTAACCAAGTGATGAAGCAAGCGCATTGTTGGTCACGATGGAGTACACATACGTACTCCAGTTGGCTGCCAGAAACAGGGCAGCGATGGCTAGTAGTCCAAGGCTGCGTGGATCAGTGAATGCTGCTCGGATCACATACCAGCGTCGAGTGAAGGTGATGACGATGGCGAGAAACACGCACGACCAAATGATGCGGTTGGCGATGATCTCGACGAGTGACACTTCCTCGATAGCTCGAAAATAAAATGGGAACAGCGCCCAGAGTAGATAAGCGGCTGCGCCAAGGGCAGTTCCGATGGCTCTGGGGGATCGCGGCATGAGCCGAAGTCTATTAACCTGAACCTGGGTTTCGGCCTGCTAAGGAATCTCTATGGCCTTGCGTTGTCTGGTTTTGGGTAACGAATCACGTCTAGGTACGCTCAGTAGGTGCTTATGGGTTCCGGGTCAGTTGCGTATCGTGTGACAAGAGATCTAAAAATTCGCGTGCATGTGAGCGAATTGGCGTGCTGCGCATTAGAAGTGGGGTCGGCCGTTACTCGCGGTTTACTCGAAGTGGAGGACACAAGCCATGAGTCGAGTCGAGTTGAGGTCATGCTCATCTCGGGCACGGTAACGCAGCTTTTGGCTCCGTTGGTGGTTGCTCAGTGGGATCGCATTCCTGAGCCAAAAATTGCTTTCGCTATCGGGGCGTGTGCGAGTTCAGGCGGGCCTTATTGGGATGCGCCCACCGTGATGAACGGGATTCAGACACTAATCCCAGTCAGTGGCTTTATCGCTGGCTGTCCACCTAGCCCAGAGTCAATTATTGAGAGTATTTGTCAGTTAGTGCCAACGTCATGACGCAAATCCCTACGCGCATCGATGCTGTTCAGTGGGCTCAGTATTTTGCGAAACTCGCTATAAATGAAATGACATGGTTTGACTTTCTCACGGTCATCGATCGAGGCGAGGGTTTGGAAGTCATTGTCAGGGTTGTGAATATTGCATCGAATGAATCTGCGCTTGTGAGCACCACGGTGACGCAGGAAGTCACTTCACTCACGGCTACGTATCCCGGCGCAGGTTGGTATGAACGCGAGGCTCAGGAAATGTTCGGCGTGACATTTATTGGGCTTGATGATGGTCGACCACTCTTGCATCGCTCGCATACGCAGGGATCTCCAATGCGTAAATCGGTAACGCTATGAGCATCCGTCGATCAATAGGACTTCTGGAAGAAGATTGCACTGCCTGCTTGATTTGTGTGCGCGAATGTCCTAGCAAATGCATGGAAATCGATCGTCATACCGAACAAATTTCAGAAGGACGACGGCCCAAGACCGTTCATATCCTTGATGCTTTCGCTATCGACTTTGCCTTGTGCATGTTCTGTGGGCTGTGTATCGATGTCTGCCCCACTGACGCGCTGCAGTGGAGTGACCAAGGTGGTCTTGCAGCGCATCAGCGTGAAGGGTTAGTCAGCAATAGTGCTGATCTTGTACTTCGGGCGAGCGAATAATTCTTTAGCGGTAGTTCACGAACTGTGTTGCGAATTCAAGTTCTGCAGTGCGAACGAGTTCTTGCACTTCTTGCAAGTCATCGCGACTCTTGCTGGAGATTCGAAGTTCATCACCAATGACTTGCGCCTTAGCTCCCTTAGGACCTTCATCTCGGATCAGCTTGCCGAGCTTCTTTGCTTGTTCGGGGCTAATGCCAGCCTTGAACTCACCGCTGATCTTGTATTCCTTGCCTGAAGCGCGTGGGTCTTGGGCTTCAAAACTTTTCAGGCTCATACCTCGCTTGATGATTTTTTCTTTAAAGACATCGAGAGCCGCTTTTGCCCGCTCTTCGGTACCAGATGTGATCTCGACGCCGAGTTCACCCTTCCACTCAATCGTGGTGTCGGTGTTCTTGAAGTCGAAGCGCTGTGCCAATTCTTTGGCGGTTTGGTTTAGGGCGTTGTCGGCTTCCTGCCGATCTACCTTGGACACAATGTCGAAACTGCTGTCAGCCATGAATCCTCCTTAATTGTCCTATTGTGCCGAAACCCGCAAGAGCTGCTGCCAGGTACGGGCCACAACGGTGCTCGTGTATTGTTTCGTGCGCTGCCCGTAAGGGCGGCAAAGCTAGGCAGCTTGCCCGAGCGGCCAATGGGAGCGGACTGTAAATCCGCCGGCTTACGCCTTCGAAGGTTCGAATCCTCCAGCTGCCACGCGTAAGGCCTCGATTCTTTTTTGAATCGGGGCCTTTTGCGCATAACGGGAGAAAATTTCACCTAATTTATAACAATTCAATAACGCTGTGTGCTAGATCACATTTCCTGGTCGTACTGTCATCGCAATTAGATCCAACTCGATGATTGATATGAAAGGAACCTGAAAATGGCTTCTCTACGTAGCCCGAGTGCAAAGAAATCTGCGCTCGTTGGCGGTCTTGGTATTTCAGTAATGCTCGCACTGGGCACCAGCATGGCGACTGCTGCTCCAACACCTGGTCCGAAGGTGACACCAGCACCGGTGAACTGCCCAGCTGAGGAAGGCGTGTCGCCAACCACCATCACTTTGGGTTTCTTCTCACCTAAGACTGGCCCAGCTGCCGCAAACTTTGCAGGCGGTGAAGAAGCTGCGAAATTGCGTGTTGCGCAGGAAAATGCAAAAGGCGGAATCTTCGGCCGCAAGATTCAAATGATCGGCTATGACGATATGGCGAGTGCGGCAACCCAGGTCACCGTTGCGAATAAGGCAATGACGAGCGACCATGTGTTCGGCATCGTTATGACATCCGCGAACGATGCGGCTTTCCCAACCTTTAAGGCTGCCAACCTTCCGGTTACCGGCTTCAACGTGTTGGCGATGGCAAGTGATAGGAACACCTTCTCAGTCACGGGCCCATCGGCGCCAGGTGTGATTGCGACAGCCGTTTTTGAGCGCCTAAAGGCAACAGGGGCATCGAAGATCGCTCTTATTGCTCATAACACTCCAGGTGCGGCTACAGGCATGGTCAACACATCCAAGGCAAATCAGGTCATTAACGCCATGACGCAAGCATTGTTGATTATTGATGAGCC
>WLNQ01000039.1 GCA_009699705.1 Actinomycetota bacterium
CTAAACCTTCAAGCTGTTTCTGCGCAACAACAATTGCCTTTTCGAGCATCGAATGCTGCAGGTCACGATCTTCGTGTTGTTGTTCTCGTTCTACCAGTGGTACTAGTCGCCCGATGAGTTGTTGGGCTCTAGATAACGCCTCGAGAGCCTGCACTCGCGAGTAAGCGTCTACCTGCTCTCCAAGTTCGAGAACCCTCTCATTTCGTTCGCGCAGCAGATCAGCCACAGCCGCAGTAGCGGTCAGATACTCCTGCGCTCGGTTGGCGTTAACCGACGCGGAAGCAGACTTTTCTTTTGCCGTTGCGCGCATCTGGACTTGTTGCTCAAGGGATTGAGCAAGCCAACTTCTCAAGAATCCGGCCGCAACGATCCGATCGGGGTTCGACTGGCTCTCATCACCAATGATCGCAAGGCACTCTTGGAGCTCACTTTCCGCAGCAAGTTCGCCAACGGCACCGAGTACCTGTTGCGTTGCGTCATGCACTGCTTGTGCACACGTTTCCCTTAAGGCTTTCGCTTTACTTCCAGCACTTTCGAGGTCTTCCTGCAACTTCTTAAAAAACTCATTTCCAAGAAGCGGACCCAGCGAAGCGAATCTCTCTGACGGTCGCATCCGCAGCAACTCCGCGAACTCACCCTGCGGCAGCACCACAAGTTGGCGGAATTGTTGAGCATTCATCCCAAGCAGCTCATTGATGTGGCTACCAATTTCGCCAGCACTCGTGAGTTCAACCTTGACTGACCCGTCAACAGCAAACTCCCGTAGTAACTGTGTTGCCGCCGCTTCTGTGGTGCCTTCGCCGCTTTTTTTTGCTCGCGAATATTTCGGGGTGCGCTGCAACCACACTCGACGAACACCAACAGAAAACTCGCAGGTCACAATGCTTGGTTCATTGGGCAAACAGTAAGCACTGCGCATCCGTGAACCGTCTGCTTCTTTTCCAGAAACATCGCCATAGAGCGCAAAGACAATCGCATCAATGATCGTGGTCTTACCGGCGCCCGTTGGTCCATCAATCAGAAAAACTCCAGATGATGCCAACTGATCAAAATCAATGACCTGACGGTCTCGAAAGGGACCAATCCCGGAAAACTCGAGTTGGTGCAAGCGCATGGCTACTGCACCTGCGCAATTCGAACACGTTCAACCGCCTGCTCGATGAGCGTCAGCTCTTGATCCGTTGCTGCAATGCCAGCTACATAGTTAATGAACTGTGAAGTCACCTCAACCGGATCAAGCGTCGCAATATCAACAGCTCGAAACTCATTGGTGAGTAATGCATTACTTGGAGCGAATTCCAACTGCAAGGTGTGTGGAAAGCGTTCGCGCAATCGTTCCATTGGACGTTCAGGTCGACGATCATCTGTGACTACCGCTCGGATCCAATGATCTTGCGCTTCTTGCCACCTAGGGTCGTTCAGCAGGTCTTCGAGGTCGCCGCGAATCGTTGACAGTGGCCGAGGCGTAGGAGTCGGCAGCAACATAACTTCTGCGCCTAGGCTCGAAATATCAAGAAGCACCACTGACTTGACTTGTCCTTCTTCTGAGAAGGAGTAGGCAATGGGAGACCCCGAATAGCGCGCCAGCATTCCATCAGGAGTCGAAAGTGCCTGCGGTCGGTGTAGATGCCCGAGCGCAACGTAGTTTGCGCCCTGAAAGATCGAAACTGGTGCATCAGGAATTCCGCCGACTCTGACATCTCGTTCAGACTCGCTCGCGACTCCCCCAGTAATAAAGGCGTGTGAAACCACGACGATCGGCAGGTCTAAATCTGCAGCGCTTCTGATCTGGTCCATGGCTGCTGCGAGAACACCTGCATGACTGCGCTCGCAGTCGAAGTTCGCCGAATGAAAGGCTGGTTCCAAATATGGAATGCAGAAAATCTGGACCCGATCAGTTGCTTGCGTGCTGTCATCAGCTTGCGGTCTCTCATGGGTACGTGCAGTCAAGATGATGGGGCGGGCTAGATCTGCCGCAGACGCGCGAACGTGAACCCGCGCCGCCTCGAGCAGCGGGCCAGCAAACCCAAGCCGCGTGGCTGAATCATGGTTGCCAGGAATGAGGACAACTTCAGTTCGCTTGGCTAATTCAATGAGCGCCCACTCAAAGAGCGAGATGGTTTCTACCGCTGGTACGGATCGGTCGTAAATGTCTCCGCTGATGATCACTGCATCTACCTGATGCTCATCAACTTGTGCGATCAACCACTCCAGAAAGACCCGTTGATGGTCTAGGAGTGGAACGGAAAACAAATTCCGACCAAGATGCCAATCGGAGGTGTGGAGCAATTTCATGTCAAAGACCCAAGAGTGCGCGCAAATGACGGGGGGCGGGTGAACCAAACTTCAGCATCAAATCGTGAACTTCACTATTGGTCCAGGTTGGATGCAGTATTCGTAAGTCTGCCGCGATTTCGCGCACAGCAAGGTAGCCCACAAAGTAAGTCGGCAGTTGGCCTGCAGTAAGCAGAGCGCGTCTCCACTTGCCAACAGCTTCACCTTCTTCCTGAAATCCACGACGCATCATCAGATCAAGTGCTTCATGCTCATCAATGGTGTCGGTGTGAACGCGCACATCGAGAATCGCATTGATGGTCATTCGCGCTTGCATCTTTAGCTGTTGAAGTCGCAGGCCTAAAGCTGACTTCTCATCATCGGTTGGCAGGAAGCCGGAATTGATCATGAGTTCTTCCGCGTACACAGCCCAACCTTCGATGAACACGCTGCTACGACCAAAGGCTCGCACCCGCGTTGCCTTTTCGGCCACTCTGGAATGGGCAAGTTGCAGCACATGACCTGGGAAGGCCTCGTGGATGGTGAGATCGTGCAACTGAACACCGTTGTATTCCCGATAAAAAGACTCAATACGTTCAGTAGACCAATCCAGTGGTGTCGGCGAGACCGCGACAAAGGTTGGTAACTCAATAGTTTCCAGCGGACCTGGCGAATCACAGTAAGCGACAGCCACGCCCCTATGAATTTCGGGCATCTCAATGACTTGCACATCAGTTACCGGCAACGAAACCAGCGGCACAGACTCCAAGAACGAGATAGTTCGAGCTAAGGAATCAGAAACTTGAGTCAACACATCAGCATTAGTAACTGGAAATTTCGTGGCGACATCATCCAGAGCACGCGCAACGAGATCAACTGCGTCTAGCGGCTCGTTGAAGTACGCCGCTGCTGCCTCAATGAGTGCTTGCTCAGTTTGAAGCAAATGCGTATTTGCTTGCGCAAGTAACTCACCTGCTTGCGTGTCGTCATCTAACGCGTGCCATAAAAGCGCGGAATAAAGGTGCGTACCTAAACGCGGATCTCGGGTAGCCGCTGGCAACTGCTCAGTGAGCCAATCAATGAAGGAAATGAGTGCTGCTCCTGCTCCCCTAATTTCTGGGGAGTTTTCGCCTAAGTGTTCGGTAAGAGTGCCTTGCACGAGATGCAACGTGCCCTGGATTTGGCCGATTGCAGTTTCCACGTGGATCTTGGGCATATTGCCAAGTTCACTTTTCGCATTCTGTAGAAACCCGGGAATTTTTGCTAGCCGTGCCCGTGCCGACTCAAGACGTTCGGTCATCGGTGCAAATTCGCGTGACAGAAGCGAATGCAATCCGTTTCCAGGGTTCCACACCATTGGGTTCCATGTCACTGATTTCACTTCACGCAGTTCAAAAAGGGTGCGCGTAATCGCGGACCGCAAGATTTCTAAGTCCACTTGATCTTCGATCGTTAATTCAAGGTCGTCGACTGCATCAAGGTCAGTGAGGTAATCCCCGAGTTCCAGCGCCAGTAATTCGCGGCCTGCAGCGGTGTAGTCCGGAAGCAGATGGTCAAAGGAATGCTCTCCCATTGCCGTTGCGCGGATTGGTTCCGAACGGAGCATGGCTGTCATGACATTGCTGGCGATGCCATCAAATACTTTTTTCATTGCGCTAAACCTTCCAGAGCGCGCACTTCTGACACTCGCCTGCGCACCGCCTGACGCAAGGCCGCCTCACTGTCCCACTGACGATCACGAGCCAACGAGGTGAGTTCGAGTAGGAAGTCTCCGAATTCTTCCTGCGTGTGAAGATGGCTTACGCTCTCTTCAGCGCGCGAGCGCTGCGAGGTTGGTTCAATGGAATCTTTGAGGCCTTTGCTGCGTGCAGTCACTTTGGCAGCGAGGAGCAATGCGGGCAACTGTTGCGGGATCCCATCAGTGACGGATTCTCGGCCCTTTTCCTTGGCTTTACGTTCATGCCAATTCAGGTTCGCGTCGGGGTAATCACCATCAATGAAGACATGCGGATGGCGAAGAATTAATTTGTCGACGATGCCTTTTGCCACGTCTTCAATATTCCAGGGATCATCTGGATCTTCCTGCGCGATACGCGAATGAAACACCACCTGCAAAAGTACGTCACCCAGTTCTTCGCGCAAGCCAATGCGGTCCTTGAGCTCTATAGCTTCAACGGTTTCGTAGGTCTCTTCCACTAAATACTCAAGCAACGACTCATGAGTCTGCTCTGCATCCCATGGACACCCGCCAGGAGACCGCAACCGATCCATGACTGCAACGAGTTCGAGCAGATAGCTAGGTGTGGTCACGAGTTTCCCCCGTCAAAGGCCGGTGCAAGCGTTACGGAGCTGGAAGTGCAGTAGGAACGGGAGTTGGAAGCACGGTGGAGAGATCTGAAGGAGCTGCGCCCAACTGGAGGTTCTGTGAATCCCAAGTGCCAAACCGAGGGTTCACGTCAGGATTGAGTGCGGTGCTTTTGGCAACCACCGCCGCAACAAGAGCGGAGGTTGCTTCTTCGGCTGTCGCTGTTGGTGCTAGAGCCTTGGCTACTAACTGTGCCATTAGTGCAAAACGAATGCGCTCTTGAATTTGGTTTGGCGCAATATTTTGCTTGAGATAAGCCGCCTTCAGTCCTTCTTCGCCACCCGCTGATTTCAGTTCCGCAGCGCGCTCGCGATCGATTGCTCCTTGGGTCACCACAATATTTTTATCGGCAGCAACCTGATCAAGGAGATCCCCGACAATCAGCCAATTCAAGGTGGCGGTCAAAAGAGCCGGATCTGACTTGTCTGGTGAATAGCCCTGCGCTACGAGTACATCGGAAACCGCAGTGTTCAAGGTGGCCTCAGTAACGTGACTGGTTCCCACAACGGCGGCATCGCCAGCAGAACCAGAGCAGGCACTCACGAGTAGACCCAGCCCGAGGAGTACTGCTGGAACGAATGCGCGTCGACGGTTGATGCTCATGAGGTGCTCTCCATAGGTTCAGGCGTGATGGGCAACGTCGCGTGAATAAACTCCGCCACCCACTGAAGCAAAGCGTCACCGACTACCGGAGTACCTCCCACCAGGGAAGTCATCGGTCTCGGCACAATGATCGTATTGACTGCAGCCTTGATCAAGGTGCGCGGGTACATGCGAGTCAGGCGCATTTGTGCGGATTCCGGCAAATTCACCGGTTGGAAGCGAACACCTAGCCCGGATGCCACAATCTCGGTCAGTCCAGCCCTGCGCGCAAGCACCCGAAGACGGGCAACCGCCAGCAGGCTCTCAACTGGAATAGGAATCGGTCCATAGCGGTCAGTCAGTTCGGCAAAGACCTCGTCAACACCCTGATCTGTGCTCGCATCCGCCAACCGCTTATAAGCCTCGAGCCGGAGTCGCTCATGAGCGATGTATTCGTGTGGGATGTGCGCTTCGATCGGCAACTCGACCCGCATTTCTGCATGATCTTCACCTTCATCGCCCTTGAATTCAGCAAGTGCTTCCCCAACGAGGCGGATATATAAATCAAAACCGACGTCGGCGATGTGACCGCTTTGCTCGCCACCCAGCAGGTTGCCCGCACCACGAATCTCGAGGTCCTTCAGCGCGATCTGCATGCCTGATCCAAGATCGGTGTGTTGGGCGATAGTCGCTAGACGCTCGTGAGCTGTTTCGGTCAGTGGCTTTTCTGGGTTGTAAAGGAAGTAGGCGTAGGCACGTTCACGACCTCGACCTACTCGCCCGCGCAATTGATGCAGCTGTGACAGCCCAAACATGTCTGCACGATCGACGATCAATGTGTTTGCATTCGCGATATCGATGCCGGATTCCACAATCGTGGTGCACACGAGCACGTCGACGTTCTTTTCCCAGAAATCAACGATCACGCTCTCGAGAGCTTGCTCACCCATCTGACCGTGGGCAATAGCGATTCGTGCTTCTGGGACCAAGTCACGCAGTCGCGATGTCACCCGCTCGATGGACTCAACTCGGTTGTGCACGAAGAAGACCTGACCATCACGTAACAACTCGCGCCTGATCGCAGCGGTGATCTGCTTATCTTCATATGGGCCAACAAAAGTGAGAACCGGATGCCTTTCTTCCGGCGGAGTTTGAATAACGGACATCTCTCGAATACCCGTGACGGCCATTTCTAAAGTTCTTGGAATTGGCGTTGCCGACATAGCCAGCACATCGACATTGTTGCGCAATGCCTTTAGATGCTCTTTGTGCTCAACACCAAATCGCTGTTCTTCATCCAGGATTACTAAACCAAGATCCTTGAAGCGCACGCTGGGAGTAAGCAAGCGATGAGTTCCGATGACGATGTCAACAGAGCCATTTTCCATACCTGCTAGGACTTCTTTAGCTTCTTTTTCAGTATTGAATCTTGACAGCGCACCGATTTTTACCGGAAACGAGCCATACCGCTCAGCGAAAGTTGAAGCATGCTGCTGCACGAGCAAGGTGGTTGGCACAAGCACTGCTACTTGCTTTCCGTCTTGCACTGCTTTAAATGCAGCACGGACAGCGATTTCTGTTTTTCCATATCCAACGTCGCCGCAAATCAGCCTGTCCATCGGAATCGTACTTTCCATGTCGCGTTTGACTTCATCGATACAGATCAGTTGATCTGGCGTTTCCACATAGGCGAAGGCATCTTCCAGTTCACGCTGCCAAGGTGTGTCCTGACCGAAGGCGTAGCCCTTTGTTGCCTTTCGCGCCGCATATAACTTGATGAGTTCGCCAGCGATCTCCTTAACGGCTTTCCGTGCTTTACCTTTGGCCTTTTGCCAATCAGCACCGCCAAGTCGATGCACACTAGGCATTTCGCCGCCGATGTACTTCGTTACAAGATCAAGTTGATCAGTTGGCACGAACAAGCGGTCCGCTGGTTGTCCGCGCTTGCTCGCGGCGTACTCCAACACGAGATATTCACGCGTTGCGCCGCCAATTTCGCGTTGCACCATTTCAACGTAACGTCCCACACCGTGCTGCTCGTGCACCACGAAATCACCTGTTGCCAGCGTGAGTGGGTCAATCGCCCTACGACGACGCGAAGGAAGTTTGCGCATATCTTTCGTAGAAGCTCGCTGACCAAGGAGATCGCGTTCGGTGATCACGGCAAGTGCGCATTCATTCAAAACAAAACCATGCTCGATGGAGCCAATAGCAACACTGACGACACCCGGGGTTGGGACACTCGTCAAATCTTCAACGAAACTGGTGGGTACACCTTCGTTCGTAAGCGCTTCCGCCAACCGTTCAGCAGAGCCTCGTCCTTCACTCACCAACACGACGGCCCGATTATCTAAAGCCCACGCCCGCATGTGTTCGATCGCTTGGGCTACATCGCCCCGGTAGGCATCGATCCCGATTGCATCGACGTTGATTCCAGCATTGGGGTCAATGCTTTCATCTGCGTACAGCGGCGTGAGTTCACACCAAGGTAGTTCACGTGCCCGACATTGATCTTTGACCTCATCGAGCGAAAAGAAATTGGAGCCAGAAAGGTCAATAGGGGCTTTGTTGCCAACTGAAGCGTTGTGCCAGGAAGCCGCAAGAAACTCATCTGCAGTTCGAGCCAGATCGTGCGCACGAGTACGTACTCGTTCTGGATCAATCACTAACACTGACGTGTCGGTGGGAAGAAATGACACAAGCGGATCCATCGAACTCACGAGCACCGGGATCAGCGCCTCCATGCCTTCAACACAAATTCCTTCGGCAAGTTGGGCGCAAATGTCCGCGACAACCGGATTTTCCTGCGCCAGCTTTGCAGCACGAGCACGCACTTCAGAGGTAAGGAGTAATTCTCGAACCGCAGGAGCAAAAAGTCCGTCGGGCACATTTTCTAGCGAACGTTGATCCGTAACGGTGAATGACCGAATCTCTTCAATCGCGTCGCCCCAGAACTCCAAACGCAAAGGGTGCTCCGCATTTGGCGGAAACACATCAAGGATTCCACCGCGCACTGCTATCTGGCCGCGGCGTTCCACGAGGTCTAGCCGCTCATAGCCAAGTTCAACCAGCCGTGCTACCAAAGTGGAGAGATCACATTGATCACCCACACGAATGCGCACTGGCTCGACGTCGCCCAGTCCACCTGCGATGGGTTGAACAACTGCACGAACTGACGCGACGAGAACGTCAATTGGCTGCAGAAGGGGATCGGCGATATCTGGATGAGCCAGTCGGCGAATAACCGAGACACGGCGACCAATGGTGTCTGATGATGGCGAAAGTCGTTCGTGCGGAAGGGTTTCCCATGAAGGAAGCACTGCAATTCGCAATGTTGGACAATAACTCTGTACAGCTGCCGCGAGATCCTCTGCTTCTTTCCCTGTTGCGGTGACTACAAGAAGTTGTCGTCCTGCGTAATTTATCGTGGGTGCTGCAAGTAGTGCAGTAACGAGTGACTGCGCTGCCCGAGGCGAAGCAATACGACCGCCGATGAAGGCTTGCTCGCGCGCAGCCCGAAATGAATCGGCCTGTGAAACAACTTCAAGCAATCCACTCAGGTTCACCCTCGCGATGCCTCCGCAAGCGCATCGCGCGCCATGTCGACAATCAGTGGGTGCGACACCATCAGACTTGGCACCCAAGGTGGCGTGTGGTTGAACTCGATTTCAGCGCCATCAACATGGGATGGAATAAAGCCGTAATGGCGAGCAACTCCATAAGGTGCCGCCACATCCCATTCGTAAAATCCGCTTTCGTGAACATAAAGTTCTGCACGACCGGAAACAAGTTCGTTGACTTTCGCCCCAACAGAACCAACATCGATGAGTTCACAGCCATGTTGGGTGATTCCAGCCGCGGCCATCGTCTTGCCAAGAATTTCAAGTGCCGGTCCTAGAAAAACGGGTGGGCGATTACGGGAGGCCACCACTCGCACTGGCCGATCAGTTGGGAATGCTGGCTCATCAGCAACCGCATCACTCATCGCTCGACACACGCCTTGTGCAGGAAGGTCCACAGTGCAGGCCGATAATTTCTTCAACTCTGGCTCCCAGAGGGCTACATGAACAGCAAAGTCTGCGCGACCTTGGCCGTATTCCCAGGTGCCATCCAATGGATCGACAATCCACAATCGTGTTGCACTTAAACGATCATCGTTGTCTGCGCCTTCTTCGCTTAAGAGTGCGTCAGTGGGACGATGCTCCGCTAAAGCTGCTGCAAGATGTTCGTGGGCGAGCCGGTCGCCTTGTTTGCGCAATGACGTGGCTTTTTCTTTATCCCAAGTTGCCGGATCGCCATAAGAGTCACGCAATTTGAGAAGGAGTTGACCAGCCTGCTGCGCGATAAGAATTGAGAGTTCTTGGTCATTGAGCTGTGTCATCTCAGCCTCCATTAAATTCATTTTGAGCCCGCTCAACACCATGAAGTACCAACGTCTCCACTGCATCTGCGCCTCGCTGCACGATATGCGGGAGCACGTCGCGTTCAGTTCCTGTAAATGGCTTCAAAACGAAATCTGCTGGGTCCTGACGCCCAACTGGACGACCAATACCGATACGCACCCGCGCATAGTCAGCATTACCTAGCGACTTTCGAATGCTTTTCAGTCCATTGTGCCCATTGTCGCCCCCGCCAAGCTTGACGCGAATGGTGTCCAAGGGCAGGTCAAGTTCGTCATGAATAACTAGGAGATGCGTCTCAGCGACATCGTAGAAGGACAGCAACGCTTTGACTGGACCACCAGAAACATTCATGAACGACCAAGGTTGCACGAGTACCACCCGGGCGTCAGATCCTGGAAGCCCAATGCGACCTTCATAGACGCCAGCCATCGCACGCTTATGTCGACCCAACGTGCCTCGCATCCGCGAAGCTAATTCATCAACAACCATGAACCCAACATTGTGTCGGGTGTTCGCGTACTCCGGACCAGGGTTGCCGAGCCCGACGATCATCCAGGTCATCGGCCACGAACCTTACTTAGCTTCGTCCTCAACAGCTTGTGTTTCTACTGGTGCCTGTGCAGCGCGCGCTGCCTCTTCTTCAATCAGTGCCGCCGCAGCATCTGCTGTTGCCTGCACGCCATACGCGGTACGTGCAATTGCTTCAGCTGGCGTAATAATGATGAGGTCAAGGTGCTCGATAAAACGCTTGACTGGCTCGCGCTGAATATCACGCGGCATGGTCAAGATCGTCTTGTCGTTCAACGACACTGAGAACACGACAAATGACTTACGAAGAGCCAGATCTAGATCGTGGTTAGGAAGTGAAATGTGAACGAGCTCAGAGCCCTTGCCGTAGATCACTGCTGGTACCAAGCCTGCGCGACGAAGGCGACGTGCAGCACCCTTGCCGAAATCTGAACGCTCTTGGGCAGTAATAGCTATCTGCGACACCTTGGAACTCCTCGTTTACTCGTTGGTCAGCCTCGGCAAAGCGCCTAAGCGCTGACCATCGTCGATCACGGTTCGTAAAGAACCCTCGCCGAGGAGAGATAAGAACTATATCAGTGGGAGGAAGGATCCGCCGAATCAGGGTTTCCTTCGAACATGCTGGTGACTGAGCCTTCGGTAAAGACCTCATGGATCGCCTGGGCCAGAATCGGTGCAATCGAGAGCACCTTGAGCTTGGGAAACATGCGATCCTCTGCGATTGGCAGGGTGTCGGTGACCACAACTTCGGAAATATCCGAGTTTTGCAAGCGCTCGCGAGCTGGATCGCTCAGGATGGCATGCGTTGCCGCCACGATCACTTCAGTTGCACCATTGTGAAAGAGCGTCTCTGCAGCCTTCACGATCGTGCCGCCTGTGTCGATCATGTCGTCGACGACGACACAGACCCGTCCGCGAACATCGCCAACGACTTCAAAGACCTTCACCTCGTTTGGCACATCCGGGTCGCGTCGCTTGTGAATGATCGCCAGAGGCGCACCGAGCACGTCGGTCCAGCGCTCAGCGACTCGTACGCGGCCAGCATCTGGGGACACCACCGTGATGCGATCGCTATCAATGTGACTTCCCACATGCGCAGCTAACAGAGGCAACGAGAACAGGTGATCCACTGGTCCATCAAAGAAACCTTGGATCTGTGACGTATGCAAGTCAACGGTCATCAAGCGATCTGCACCAGCTGTCTTGAAAAGATCTGCGATCAAACGTGCAGAGATCGGCTCACGGCCTCGGTGCTTCTTATCTTGGCGGGCATACCCATAGAACGGCATGATCACGGTGATGCGCTTTGCGGATGCACGCTTCAACGCATCAACCATGATGAGTTGTTCCATGATCCATTTGTTAATTGGCGTGGTGTGGCTTTGCAAGACGAAAACATCAGCACCACGAACAGACTCTTGGAAACGAACAAATATTTCACCGTTAGCGAAGTCATAAGCCAACGTGCGCGACAACGGAATGTCCAATTGGGTCGCTACTGCTTGAGCTAGTTCCGGGTGTGACCTGCCCGCGAGCAAAACCATCCGCTTGCGGTTGGGAAATTCTTGCAGTGTCACTTTTCCTCCTGGGCTACTTGCTCATTTTGTGCTGCAATTGCTGCGAGTGCTGCTGGTGATCCTGGTCGACGCTTAAGTACCCAGTCCAAAACGTTTCGTTGCTGGCCTCGAGCGATAGCAATCGATCCTGGAGGTACGTCTTCGGTGATAACCGAACCAGCCGCTGTGTAGGCGCCGTCACCGATGGTCACGGGAGCCACCAACATGGAGTCGCTGCCGATCCGAACATGCTTACCCACCACGGTGCGGTGCTTGGCGATGCCGTCGTAGTTCACAAAGACAGTAGATGCGCCAATATTGGATCCCTCACCAATATCTCCGTCACCGACGTAGGTGAGGTGCGGAACTTTTGCGTCATTGCCAACATTGGAGTTTTTAATCTCAACGAAAGCGCCAGCCTTGCTGTGCGTTCCCATGACTGTCCCAGGACGCAGGTAAGTGAATGGTCCGACTGTGGAATCAGCGCCAATCACCGCAAGTTGGGCCCAGGTGTGAATCACGGAAGCATTCGCGCCTACTTCACATGAATCCAATGTGGTACCCGGACCAATACGCGCACCTGCCGCGATCGAGGTGGGTCCAAGCAAAGTCGAGTTTGGCAAGATCGTGACGTCAGGTTCTAGTTCAACGTCAATATCTAGCCAGGTTGTTGCGCTGTCCAGAATCGAAACTCCATCACGCATCCACTTTTCATTGATGCGATCGCGCATGATGCCTGCCGTGTGCGCAAGTTGATAACGATCATTCACACCAAGAATCTCATTTGCGTCAGCGCACATGGCGCCAGCAACTACTGCATTTTCTTTGCGCAAAATCCCAACCACATCAGTGAGGTACTCCTCACCTTGCGAATTGTTAGTAGTGACACTAGAAAGTGCGCGTTGCAGATCCTCGGCTGCGAAACAGTACATACCCGAATTGATTTCGCTAATGAAAAGCTCATCATTCGACGCATCTTTGTGTTCCACGATGCCTGCAACATTGCCCGCTTCGTCACGCACAATTCGGCCATAACCGCTGGGGTCGTCTAGCCGGGCAGTGAGCACTGTTGCGCGTGCTTGCACTGAGTCATGCTCGTGAATGAGCGCCAGCAAGGTTTGCCCAGTGAGAAGTGGGGTGTCTCCGGTTAGTACAACCACAGGGCCGTCGGTCAGGGAAATCCCTCGCGACTCTAGATCGGCTAACGCAATGCGAACAGCATGTCCGGTGCCCCGCTGTTCTTCCTGAATAACGGTCAGCGCCCAAGGTGCGATTTCTTCAACATGTGCCGCAACGAGCTCTCGTCCGTGACCTACGACAACAATCACGTGTTCTGGCTCTGCGGCAGCTGCGGCTTCCAGCACATGCCCGAGAAGGGATCTTCCCGCAATCGAGTGCAAAACTTTTGGGGTCGAAGAGCGCATTCTTTTGCCCTCGCCTGCGGCAAGGATCACTACGGCAG
>WLNQ01000004.1 GCA_009699705.1 Actinomycetota bacterium
TGGCAAGCTAGCGACAACTGGAAGCTTCATTTTGGCTTTGATCCCATTCTTTTCCCGTGGAATCTCGCAAGCGGAAATTGCTTCAGCTGACGTGCTGATTGATGAACTCGGCCTTGGTAAAGATCGTGAGAAGGGTCCGTCAGACCTCACTTTGGGCCAGCGGCGGCTACTGGAGGTTGCACTCTGCTTAGCAACGGATGCAAAAATCATGTTGCTTGATGAGCCATCCGCAGGTCTGGACCGGTCAGAAACCGAGCACCTTGGTGAAGTCATTAAGGCGCTAGCAAAGGACCGAAATATCACGATCGTTTTGGTTGAACATGACTTGGAATTGGTATTCAGTATCTCTTCTCGAGTCTTCGTTCTTGACTTCGGTCAACTCATCGACAGTGGAACACCAGCAGAAATGCGCGCCAGCAAGGCAGTGCAGGCCGCTTACCTTGGAACAGTGGAGGACTAAATGTCGAACGCAAAGATTGAGGTTACAAACCTCACGCTCAAGTATGGCGATGCGCTCGCTGTTGATAACGTGTCGTTCTCGGTTGCAAAAGGCGAATGCCTGACCATCCTCGGGGCAAACGGTGCGGGCAAGAGCTCAATCGGCAAGTCACTTGCCGGTTTGCTACCTGCGGCAAGCGGCACTTTCTCACTCGATGGCGACGATGTCACCAACCTTGAGCCATTTTTACTGGCGCAGCGTGGGCTGGCGTATTTGCCAGAAGGTCGAGCAATTTTCCCAACCTTGTCAGTTGAGGAAAATCTCATGCTGGCTGCTCGTAAGTTGGCCAAGGATCCAAAGGCGGCTGTCGAGCGTGGCTATGAACTGTTCACTCGGCTTGGTGATCGTCGCAAGCAGCAGGCTCGCACCCTTTCCGGTGGCGAGCAGCAGATGCTTGCAGTTGCAAAGGCATTGATTACTCAACCAGATGTACTAGTTGTTGACGAACTCTCCCTTGGTCTTGCACCATTGGTGATCAACGACATTTACACCGCGCTTGCACAGGCTCGGGTAGAGAACAATGTGACGATCGTGCTCATCGAGCAGTACATCGATCGCGCATTAAGTTTTGCTGACCGCGCCTTGCTTATGGTCCACGGCCATGAAGTATGGAACGGCCCAGCCGATAGTAATGCTGACGGCATCGTCCGCGGCTTCCTCAGTGGAACCGCCGAAGGCGCTGCGTAAGCAATAACTTCACATGTTAGGCCCGGATGCGAGTCATCCGGGCCTAACTTTTTTCTTATGCTGATTTTCCAAACCGGTTGACGATTGCACTGCCTGTCCATAGGTTGAAAATTACGTTGTCGTCATCGGCTATTTCGTCCATCCGCCTGGCACTGAAAGACAAGGGTCGCTATGAAAATGTTGGATGGTATTCGAGTCTTGGATCTGACCATGTGGGCTTTTTGCCCCGCAGCTGGCGCAGTTCTCGCGGAGTGGGGTGCTGACGTCATCCACATTGAAAATCCCCGTAACCCCGATCCAATGCGACTTTTTGGCGGTGGCAATCTTGAAGAAAACGGAGCCCATTGGTTCTTCAAGCATTACAACCGAGGAAAGCGGGCGATCACTCTCGATCTTGCAACACCTGAAGGCAAAGATGCCCTCTACGCGCTTGTGAAAGAATCCGATGTCTTTCTCACGAGTTTCCTTCCCGCAACCAGACAAAAACTCGGGTTTGATGTTGATCAACTTCGCGCGATCAATCCAGACATTATTTACGCAAAGGGCACGGGCGGCGGACCGCTAGGTCCTGAAAACCAGCGTGGCGGTTATGACGGCGCAACCTGGTGGCACCGCGGGTCCCTGGCACAGTCAGTGATGAATGTGACCCAAACGCAGGTGCCATCGGGCATGGTTGGCCACGGTGACGGAATGTCGGGGCTGGTCCTGGCCGGTGGAATTTCAACGGCACTATTTCATCGTTTGAAAACTGGGGAAGCAACGGTCGTAGATTCATCATTGTTGGGAACAGCTGCCTGGTTCAATGCCTCAGCCATTATTGGTGCAGTCGTTGACGGTCCCAATGCGCAAATGGGTAAATACATTCCCCGCGAAATGGGTCAGTGGTCAGGTGCGACGTATAAAACCCAAGATGGACGTTTCATCGGGTTGCTCCATCTAGGTGATCACCAGCATGAGTTCGAAGATCTTTGCCGACACATGGGCAATGAAGGTCTCATTGCTGATCCTAGATTCGGCTCGCCTGCGGATCGAATGGCAAATTCAGGCGAACTCATGGCCATCATGGATGCCATTTTTGCTACGAAAACTTTCGCAGAGTGGAAGAGCATTTTGGTGACGAGTAAGGGCGTGTGGGCACCGATCCAATCGGTCGAAGAAATGCCCAATGATGTCCAGGTGCAAGCAAACCGAATGATTCGAACTGCGGAATACGGAGACAAATCTCAGCCGGTAGTGATGCCGCCAGTGATGTTCAATGAGGATGCCGGCCCATGCAATCGCGCACCAGATTTCAGCGAGCATACAAACGAAGTGCTGCGCGATATCGGCGGTTTCGACGACGCGAAGATCGCGGCTCTGAGATCAGCCGGGGTCATTGCTTAGGAGATGATGTGAATCAATTGGCAAGCGAGAAACTGCTGACCCCGAAATTCTTAATATTGCTCACCGCAGCATTTGGAGTTTTTCTGGGCAATGGCATTGTCACGCCTGTATTGCCCGTCTTCGTTAAGGATGGCTTGGGCGGAGGCGATGTTGCAGTCGGCATTGTTGTCGCGGTGCAAGCAATTTCAGCCATCGCCATTCGGCCTTGGATCACTCCAAAATTCAACACGTGGGGTGTCAAACCAATCCTGATTGGTGCGATTATTGCAGTGGCAATCTCATTGGGCTTTAGCGGAATTGTGCACAATGTCATTCAACTTATTCTTCTGAGACTGTTATTAGGCGCAGGTATTGCAGTTCTGTTCATTGGGTCTCTCACTGCCGTCACGTCATGGGTTCCGGCGAATCGAGCGGGTGAATCGATCAGCTTGTTCTCGGTGGCGCCATATATCAGCATGGGTCTGGGGCCGTTAATCGGTCAGGCGATTTATCACGCGATGGGTTTTTCAGTTACTTTTGCGGTGGCCGGTGTTGTTGCAGCAGTTGGGGTCATAGCGATGCTCTTCCTCAAGGCCGAACCTTTGACAACTGCTGATCTCATGAACGAAGAGATTGCATCAAAACGGTTCTATAAGGGTGCGGTCTGGCCCGGAGTGGTCATTGCGCTCGGCATTGTTGGGATGCTGTCATTTGGCGCCTTCATGCCGCTCTTCGCCCTTGAAATTCCTGGCCTGCAAATCCAAATCGCGTTCCTTATCCTTGCGGTAGTTGTTCTGTTGTTCCGCACAGTTGGCGGAAAGCTCCCAGACAGGATGGGGCCAAAGAAAACCAGCATCGTTGCAACTACGGCCTTGATCATCGGTATGGCTGGTGTTGCTACAACGCCATTCGCTTTGTGGGCGTACATTGCGATTGTTCCGTTCGCTATCGGTCAAGCCCTGCAGTACCCAGGCTTGCTGTCGTTGACCCTTGAAGGAATTTCGGAGAGGGATCGGCCAGTTGCAATTTCTACCTTCACGTTGTTCTTCGATATCTCCCAAGGCTTTGGCGGACTATTCGTTGGCATCGTTGCGGCGGTAGCCGGGTATCGAGCGGTATTTGGATCCGCTGCCTTGTGTGCCTTTATCGGTCTGATCATTATGTTGATGGTCGTCTTACCTAGGTATGAGGCTTCAAAACGTAACGCTGTTGCTCAACTTTAATTGCGCTATCAAGATTCTGGAGCGAATCATTGTCTGCACTTGGAAATGAAGATGTTTACTCGGAAAAATTAGTAACGCCCAAGTTCTTTCTGGTTCTTTTAGCAGCCTTTACTTTCTTCACTGGTGTCGGCATGACCCTGCCGATTCTGTCAATTTTTGTACATCGCGAACTAGGTGGAAGCGATGTTGAGATTGGCCTTGTCGTTGCCATCCAGGCGATTGCCGCAATTGCGGTGCGTCCATTCATCACACCGCAGATCGCAAGATTCGGCGCGATCCCTGTCATCTTTATTGGTGCCACAATCGGAGCCATCGCTTTGGCGATGATTCCATTCTCACCAAACGTGATTATGCTGATTGTTTTGCGCCTAGCCCTAGGCGGAGCGCAAGCAATGATGATGGTCGCGATGCTGTCATCCGTGATGGCTTGGGTGAGCGAATGGCGACGGGCGGAGGCCGCCAGCGTATTTTCCGTAGCTCCATATATCGGCTTGGCCTTAGGGCCAGTGCTCGGTCAATTGATTTATAATTCTGCTGGGTACCGCACAGCATTCCTCACTGCGGGTGTGATCGCTTTCGTCGGAGCGGTACCTGTGCTGGGCTTGCGCAAGTTCGATGTGAAAATTGAAATTGATGCAGATGAGGATGGCGCGGGCCCGCCAGCAAGGTTCTACCTGCCCGCCTTACTTCCGGGTACCGTCCTTGCGCTCGGCATCGTCGGCATGGTGGGGATGCAAGCCTTTTTGCCTCTCTACGCACCGCAGCTGGGAACCAGTCAAGTGCAGTGGATGTTTTTCTTCTTTGCCGTGGTTGTGTTATCGGTTCGGCTCTTTGGACGCCGGATTCCTGACCGGGTAGGTCCGCGCAAAACCGGGATCTGGGCAACTTCGTTCATAATTTTGGGCTTAGTAGTGATGGCAGTGACGCCGAGTTGGCCCGGCATCTACCTAGCTATCCTTCCATTGGCTATTGGTATCGCCCTTCAATATCCCGGGCTGATGGCGCTGGTGCTCAGCGATGTGAGCGATCGTGTTCGCCCGTCCGCGATTTCCACTTTCACGATGTTCTTTGACATATCCCAGGGGTTAGGCGGCCTGGTTGTGGGCTTGGCCGCGGCCTTTGGGGGGTACCGGGCAGTCTTTGGATTTGGCGCGGCTTGCTCGGCTGCCGGCTTGGTCGTTCTGGTTACCTTGGTACTTCCGAGATACACCAATAAGAGTGAGGGAGTTCTCAAATAACTCCTTCAGCAAAGCCAGGATAACTGCTATCGTAATGGTTTCCGTAGTATCGCAAATCCGACAACGATGACGTGACTGGAGAGGCAATGGCAACTTCAACAGTGGGCATTGCCTTGGAGCGTGGAATCGACGACCCGCTCCCACAACTTTGGGATCTACGGCCACTTTCAGTTCGCCGCACCGTCACTATGAATGGCACGCCTGACCCGGATTGGGCCAGCGGTGTATTGCTGAGCGGCTCCGCTCGCGATGTCGCGGTGGATGGCCAGGGAAATATTGCATGGGAACATACGGCTCAACTTTCAGCTCGAGCTGATGGTGCCGGATTTTTGTTAACGATCGATGTCAGTGACGATTCACATCGGCGCTCTCTTACTGAAGAACTGAAAGGACGAAATATCGGCCCGGGGTTTCGTGGCCATATTTCAAAACTCCAAAATTCCTATGACCCGAACTCGCTCATTGGTTGCATGCTGGACGAACTTTCTGGGATGCGTCACGTAGCGGGCTATGGTCGAATTGTTGCGGCTCCACCTCTGCCGGGATTTCTCGCAAATTCCCCACAGGTCGGTACGTGTGCTGGATGGCGTGCCGGTGGCGTTGCCGCGACCGCGCATGATCAGCACATTTTGGGTGTACTTCCACACGCACCAACGATTCACGAACTTGTCGAAGATGGTCCTGCCTGGCATTACGAGGACGAAGTGCCATTTGGCACGATGCAACGACGACGCTTACTCGACATTTACCGCGGCGAAAACGCAAGTGTGAAAATCGAGATGTGGTTTCGTGACTCCTTGCACCGAGCGATAGCTGACGACGGAGCCCTGCACGAGTATGTGGTTACTGGAGAACTTGATGCCGCCGGAGTGCTGGTGAAAGCACATGCCACACCCCGTACGCTTCCGATGGGTGATTGCCCCCTGGCAGCAGAGCACGTGACGCTGCTGCTTGGGAGAACACCGAACGAACTCGATGAAGGTGTTCGCCAGCACCTTCGAGGAGAGCTCGGCTGCACGCATCTCAATGATGCAATGAGATTTATTCGCTCCACCGACGTGATGCTTAACCAACTCAGTTGAAAGTGAGATCAACCATGGAAGCACTACTTGCAGAACTGCGTGAATTTCTTACCAAGGAATTCCCCGCTTGGCGAGCTAAGTGGCAAGATTCTGATACTTGGGAAGCCAAGTTGGACTGGCAGCGCACCATGGCTGGTGGCCGCTGGACCACAGCGACCTGGCCCGAAGAATTCGGTGGTCGCGGCCTTGGAACGATGGAGATGCTGGCCATTGAAGATGTCGTAGCTCAATATGGAGCTCCTCAGATTCCAGGCATGATTGGTGTCAAAAACGTCGCTCCAACGCTGATGCGTTTTGGTAATGAAGAGCAGCGCAAATCGGTAGCTCGGATTGCCAATACTGACGAGTTTTGGTGCCAAGGCTTCAGCGAGCCAGGAGCCGGTTCAGACCTTGCATCCCTTCGTACCCGTGCGGTCATTGATGGCGATGATTTCGTGATCAACGGTCAAAAGGTGTGGACGTCAAATGGCATGTATGCCACGCACATGCAGTTGCTGGCACGCACCGATATTGATGCGCCAAAGCACAAGGGAATTTCAGCAATTGTGGTGCCGATTAACACTCCTGGCCTTGAAGTGCGCCCTATTAAGCAGATCAATGGCGGGGCAGAATTTGCAGAGGTGTTCTTCACTGATGTGCGGGTGCCAGTTGCCAACCTCATCGGCCCACTGAACGAGGGCTGGAACGTCACGATGACCACTCTTGGTCACGAGCGCGCTGGTGTTGCCGTTTTTGCTGGCCGTTTAGAGCAGCGTATTCGCAATCTCATTGAAGACGTGTCCAAGAAAGACACACCTGTTTCACCGGTGCTCTCTGATGGACTTGCTGAGCATTACGTTGAGAGCCGGGTGCTGGGCATGATGGGACGCCAGATGCTCGCCAAGATCGCAGATGGCGTTGCACCAGGTTCTGAATCCTCAGTCATCAAAATGGTGTGGAGTGAATTAAGCCAACGCGTGGATACCACGGTGATGGAACTTGCTGGAGTCGATGGAATCACTGGCGATGACAACGCAGCCAAGTCCGGCTACCTCACGGCTCGATCAGCGACGATCGCGGCTGGCACCTCAGACATTGTCAAAAACATCATCGGCGACCGTGTACTCGGTCTCCCACGCGACTAAGAAATTCAAAGGAATCTAACGTGAATACATCAACGACAACTGCGGCAGAACGTGCAGATTTTCGCGCAAGCCTTCGAGATTTCCTCTCGGACACCTCACCTGAATCCCGTGTTCGCGAGGTCATCGCCAGTGAAAGTGGTCTCGATGAGGCAACTTGGCGCGGGCTGGCCAGCGACCTTGGTGTTGCAGGACTACTGATCCCTGAAGAATTTGGCGGACAGGGAATGGGCATGGCTGAGATGGCCGTTGCGCTAGAAGAGGCTGCTCGGGCAATTGCGGTAGTTCCACTTTTGGCTTCTGGCGTCTTAGCGACAATTGCGATCCAGCTTGCTGACGACGCCAGCGCGAATGCGGATCTCTTGCCTGGGCTGGCTAACGGCAGCGAAATCATGACCGTTGCTCTTCTTGATGGCGGCGGAGTCACCACTACGGCGCGTGATGAGAATGGCTGGAGCGTTTACGGAAGCAAGACGGCTGTACTGAACGCAAACATTGCACAGCGAATTTTGGTTGTGGCCAGTACACCAACGGGAACAGGCCTTTTCTTGGTTGATGCCAAGGCTTCTGGCTTAGTCATCACACCTCAAAATTCGCTAGACCTGACTCGTCCAACGGCTCTTGTTACCTTTGAGGGTGTTGCAGCCACGCGGATCGGCAGTGAATTCAGTGAGTCTTTGAATGCTTTGAATGCTTTTGGGCGCATCGCTGTGAGTGCGGAGCTGCTTGGAATGTCTGAAAAATTGATGGAAGTTGCCGTTGAATACGCAAAAACACGGGTGCAGTTCGGTAAGCCGATTGGCGCCTTCCAGGCAATTAAGCATCGCTGTTCTGAAATGTTTGCTCATGTGGAGTCAATGCGCGCCGCGGTTGGATCAGCAGCACTTGTAGATCCAACCGACAGTGTCGGTTTACACGAGCAAGCGCTGGTTGTAAAGGCGTATTGCGCCCGCTTTGCACCTTGGGTAGCTGAAGCGACAATTCAGGTCCATGGTGGAATTGGATTCACTTGGGAGCATTGCGCGCACCTTTATCTACGCCGCGTGAAAACAGATGAAATTTTATTTGGTGATGCGCTGACGTGTCGCTATCAACTACAACAACTCTTAGGACTGACTGCATGAGTAATGCGTACATCGTCGACATCGTCCGCACCCCAACCGCACGCGTAAAGCGAGATGGAAGTTCATTCACACCGCTGCATTCGGCGGATTTGATGGCTGTCGCCTTGCGCGCACTAGTCGAACGCAATGGGTTTGACCCTGCGTTGGTCGACGACGTCATTGGCGGTTGTGTCACCCAAATTGGGCGGCAAAGCAACAACATCACGCGAAGTGCTGTGTTGTCTGCAGGATTTCCTGAGTCAGTGCCTGCCACGACTGTTGATCGCCAATGTGGGTCGTCCATGCAAGCCGTGGCATTTGGTGCCCAGGGAGTGCAGGCCGGTGCTTATGATCTCGTGATTGCTGCTGGCATTGAGTCCATGAGCACCACGCCGATGTTCAGCAATAAGAACGGTGAAGACCCATTTGGTCCGACCGTTGCCGATCGTTACGCAGGTGGCGGTCTGGTTGAGCAGGGGATTTCTGCTGAACTCGTTGCCGCTCGCTGGGGTCTTACTCGTGAAGCAATGGATGCCTATTCGTTGCAGTCGCATCAGCGTGCGGCTGCGGCTCAAAGTGCTGGAACCTTTGCCAAGCAAATTGTTCCTGTGACACTTCCAGACGGAACGGTGATCAGTACGGATGACGGTATTCGGGCTGATACTTCACTTGAGGCACTAGCCGGACTGAAGCCGGTTTTCGTTAATGAAGGCGCAAAGGCTCGATTCCCGGAGATCAACTGGTCAGTGACTGCTGGAAATGCCTCACAGATCAGCGACGGAGCATCCGGCGTACTCATCATGGGCGAAGAAATGATGAAGAAACTCGGTTTGAAGCCGCGAGCTCGAATCGTGGCATCTTCGGTCATCGGTGATGACCCATTGGCGATGCTTTCGGCGGTTATCCCAGTAACCAACAAGACATTGGCAAAGGCCGGCCTGACTATGGCTGATATTGACGCCTTTGAAGTCAACGAAGCCTTTGCCGCACCTGTCTTGGCGTGGCTCAAGGACACCGGTGCCGATGAGGCCAAGGTCAACCAGAATGGCGGAGCGATCGCTCTTGGGCATCCATTGGGTGCATCGGGTGGGCGTTTGCTTGCGTCCCTGCTGGTCACCTTGGAAGAGACTGGCGGCCGCTACGGATTCCAAACCATGTGTGAGGCCGGCGGCTTGGCAAACGGCCTGATCATCGAACGTTTGTAAGTTGGGATTCCCCCATGTGAGTTCACGCTCACTTTGGGGGATTGCCTAGCAGTTTGGCGGGCGGTTGCCGTAGGGTGGCGCCCGACCCAAAGGCTTGCGGCCACCCCTCGCAGCCGTCCTGAAAGGCGTTTCGGATACCCCCCGAGCGACGTTTTTTATCTTGATACCCGTGTTTTCTTTTCTAGGAGTTTTTCGTGAATCTGCTCACCCTGTTGGAAATGGTTTCCGGTGGCTACGACGATCGCATTGCGGTTGGCAGCCAGTCAGACGGCATGACCTATGCCCAACTGCGCGCCGCGGCCGCACGTGGCGGAAAAATGATCGAAGATTCAGGTGCCAAGAGCGTCATCTTCTGTGGTGAGAACGGACCGTCATTTCCAATCGCGCTCTTCGCGGCTGGTTTTGCCAAGGTGCAGTTCCTCCCACTGAACTACCGCCTGGCTGAGGAATACATTCATAAGGCAATTTTGGGAATGCCAGCGCCGTACATCGTGACGGACAACCCAAGCATCGTTCCAGAAGGCTCGGCTCAGGTCGTTATGAGTTTCGATCAGTGGATCGCCGAAACTGGAGCAGGTGAAATTCCAGTCTTCGCTGGTGAACCAGATCCGGAAGACATTGCAATTCTCTTGCAAACCAGTGGCACAACCTCCGCTCCAAAGAGTGCGGTACTTCGCCACAAGCACCTCGTTGCATACGTACTGGGTTCCGTTGACTTTGCAAGCGCTGAGCCAGCAGATGCCATGGTGGTGTCCGTTCCGCCGTACCACATTGCAGCAGTCGCAAACTTGTTGTCGAACCTCTATGCAGGTCGCCGAGTCGTGTACTTGGATCGCTTCACTCCAACTATTTGGCTGGACACTGTTGAACGCGAAGGCGTCACCAACGCGATGCTCGTTCCGACGATGCTTTCGCGCATCGTTGAGCACATGGAAGATACGGGTCGCCAGGCTCCACCTACGCTTCGCAGTCTGAGTTACGGCGGAGCTCGTATCGCCCAAGCAACCCTTGAGCGCGCACTGGGCTTATTCCCTAACGTTGGTTTCGTCAACGCCTATGGACTAACCGAGACCTCGTCCTCGGTTGCAGTATTTGGGCCAGACGACCACCGCGAATCCTTCATCAGCACCGATCCAGAAGTACGTGCCCGTTTAGGTTCGGTAGGCAAGGTCCTGCCTAATGTGAACATGCAGATCCGTGATGCCGAAGGCCATGTATTGACACTTGGTGAGCCAGGCGCAATCTGGGTTAGTGGCGAGCAGGTTTCAGGTGAATACCTAGAAAGCGGCAAGGTTGTCGACGACGAAGGTTGGTTCAACACCCGCGACCGTGGCTGGTTGGACGCTGGCGGTTTCCTCTTCATCGAAGGTCGCACCGATGACACAATTATTCGTGGCGGCGAAAACATTGCCCCTGCGGAAATTGAAGAAGTTATCCACCGTCACCCAGCAGTTCTGGAGTGTGCAGTTGCTGGCGTTCCCGATGATGAGTGGGGCCAGCGCATTGCAGCCTTCGTTGTACTTCGCGAAGGTATGACTGCGACTGAAGAGGATATCAAGGACTTCTGCCGCGAGAAATTGCGTTCGTCTAAGACTCCTGATTACGTGCGCTTGCGTCACGAGTTGCTGCCACAGACAGCAACTGGCAAGTTGCTACGACGCAACTTGGTCACTGAGTTTGCGCTTCATTCAGAAGAAAACTAAGGGCGCGACGAAATCTAGGAGTATGTGCTGTGTCTCTTGACCTTGATATTTTGACGGTAAGAATTCCGCCGCAAGATAACCCTGAGTGTGAATTCTTTTGGCAAAGTGGAGCTGACGGCAAGCTTCGATTTAAGTGTTGTCAGGACTGTGGGTATTTCTCACACCCACCGACACCTCGATGCCCTAAGTGTTTGAGCGCAAAAATGGAGCCAACGGCGGTTTCAGGAAAAGGCACGGTTCTGAGTTTCACTGTGAACGTTCAGCAGTGGGTTCCAGGTCAGGCGCCGTACATGATTGCTTTGGTCACCATTGATGAGCAACCCGATTTACGACTCACGGCTTTGCTCGTAGGGGTTGACCTTGATTCGGCCCCCGGCGACGTTATAGGTAGTCGAGTTGAAACTCGTTTCCTCGCGCGTGACGGGATTTATTACCCAACCTTCGTTCCGGAAGGATTTCCCGCATGATCAGCAATCCCGAAAGACTTTCTTTTATTAGTGGTATCGGCCGGTCGGCCTCAGGCCGCCGGCTAGGTCGTACCGCGATGGACCTCACACTGGATGCAGCGCTCCAAGCAATTGAAGATGCAGGTTTGAAGCGGGAAGATATTGACGGTGTTGCCACCTATCCCGGCGGTGATGCAATTGCTTCGCGCGGGATGGGCGGCCCATCTTCCGTGCAGGTTCAAGACGCGCTGCGTCTTAACCTGAATTACCTTTATGGATCCGGCGAAGGTTCGGCTCAATTGGGTTCGATTATCGAAGCAACCATGGCTGTTGCATCGGGCCTGGCTAAGCACGTTCTTGTTTTTCGCACGGTGACTGAGGCGACCATGCAAGGCATGCAGAGTCGCAACCCTGGCCAAGGCATGCAGGTTGCGTCTGGTTTCATGGAGTTCTTGGCACCCTTCGGTGCAATTTCTGCAACGAACTGGTTTGCTCAAGTTGCTCAATTGCATATGCACAAATATGGCACCACGCGTGAACAACTTGGGCAGATTGCGCTCACCTGTCGTACGAATGCGGGCGCTAATCCCCTTGCGGTGTATCGCGATCCACTGACCCTGGATGATTATTTGAATGCGAGAATGATTTCCACGCCATTGTGCCTTCTCGACTGTGATGTGCCAGTTGATGGCTCGATGGCTTTCATCATTTCACATGTTGACTATGCAAAAGATGCGCCGAAGATCCCAGTGCATTTCAATGCAGTTGGCACTGCGCAGTATGGGCGTCCTTCTTGGGACCAGTATGAAGACATGACCTCAATGATGGCTCAAGGTGTTGGTAAGCAAATGTGGTCGCGTACAGACCTCAAGCCAGCCGATGTCGATGTTGCTGAGCTTTACGATGGTTTTAGCATCATCACTCTTGCGTGGATTGAAGCTCTTGGCTTCTGCGCCCAAGGTGAAGGCGGGGCGTTCATCGAAGGTGGGCAACGCATTGCCCGCACTGGTGAACTGCCAATCAACACCCATGGTGGTCAGTTGTCTGAAGGCCGACTACACGGTTTCGGTCATGTCTATGAAGCTGCAGTGCAGTTGCGCGGTGACGCCGGCGAACGACAGATTCCTAACGCTGAAGTTATCGTGGCGGCAAACGGCGGCGGACCAATCGCTGGTGCGCTATTGCTGACTAGAGGGATTTCCAACTAAGCACGAAGGAGCGTCGATGAGTCAATCAGTTCGTATTGGTTTCATCGGCTTGGGTAGCATCGGTAAGCCGATGGCAGTCAATCTTGCTCGCAGCGCTTTACCGCTCACGGTCTGGGCGCGTCGCCCCGAAGTCATGGAGTCATTTCCAGCTGAGGTTCGACGCGCTAGAACACCCGCTGAGGTAGGAAGCCACTCGGATTTCGTCAGCGTTGTGGTCTTTGACGATGTCGCAGTCGAGGAAGTGATCTTCGGCACTGACGGTTTGGTTCAAGGACTGAGCCCTGGCGCAGTCGTGCTTGTGCACAGCACCGTTCCACCCGAATTCATCATCGATGTTGCGCAGCGGGCGAAAGAATTTGGCATCGATGTGTTGGACGCTCCAGTTAGCGGCGGACCAGATGGCGCCGAACTTGGTCAACTCACCATCATGGCTGGTGGTGAGGCATCGGTGGTAGCACGAGTGAAGCCACTGACCGACATTTTGGCGTCATCGGTCATCCATCTTGGCGGACTCGGAGCGGGGCAAGGCACCAAATTACTCAACAATGCGATTTTTACGGCGCAGTTGGCACTGGCGGATTCAGTTGCGCAATTAGCCATTGAGCTCGAGATCCAACCGGCGGCGCTGATGCAGGCGATCTCGCTGAGTTCTGGTCGTAGTTTCGCCCTTGATATGTACCGGAACTCGGGCACTGTTGCCCAGATCGCTGCGGGAGCTGCCCGTCCAGCGCTCACTAAAGACGTGGGCATTCTCAGGTCGTTGGTTTCCACTGACCCACTGGTCATAGAAGTTGCAGAAAGTTTTGTGAAAGCGATGGCGCAAGCCGCTGACTCGCGCAACGATGGTGGCAAATAAGCGAAGGGATTGGTATGAGCCTCAAGAACAAGGTCGCGTTTATCACCGGCGGAGCGATTGGTTTTGGCTACGCCTTTGCCGAAGCTCTTGGGCGCGAAGGCGCTAGCGTTGTGATCGCTGAAATAAATATTGAAGGTGCAAACTCCGCTGTGGCGCGTTTGCAGGATCTAGGAATTAGCGCGATCGCGTTACCTTGTGATGTGTCTGACGAAGAAGCAGTGGACACTGCCATCGCGAAGACCATCGCGGAGTATGGCGGCATTGATATTTTGATCAATAACGCGGGGCTGCACTTAACCAAGTACAACCTTCCCTTTACCACCTTGACCCGTAGTGAAGTGCGCGCACTATTTGATGTAAACGTCATGGGCATAGTGAATTGTTCTGTTTCAGCATTTGAATCAATGAAGAGTCGCGGCGGCGGCAACATCATCAATATTTCTTCAATGGCTGGAAACATGGCTTCCTCCCCATACGGGGTTTCCAAAATGGCGGTTCGTGGACTCACCATTGCCTTCGCTAAGGAATTCGCAGATGCGGCTATTCGTGTGAATGCAATTGCACCTGGATTAATGGCTACCGATAGCGCAATGGCAGATCTGCCGGCCGCGATGGTGACCTCGATTATCAATGACATGCAGTTCATTCATCGTCAAGGTGAAGTTGCGGATATCGTCAACATGATGATGTTCTTGATCTCTGACAAAGCCAGTTTCATCACAGGTGAAACCTTCAAGGTCAGCGGCGGGGCAGCACTCTCCAGTTAATAGAAAGTTTGGCAATGACTAATTTGCAATCCGCAGCAACCGTTGTACTAGTGCGCGACTCCGATTCCGGTATCGAGTTATTACTGTTGAAGAGACCTCAGCAGGGTGCCTTTGCCAACGCTTGGGTTTTCCCAGGTGGGCGAGTGGAAGTCGAAGATGTGGTGAACGACGATGACGATGAAGTTGATGTCGCGCGTCGCACAGCTTCGCGCGAAACGCTGGAAGAGACGGGGATGGTTGTCGATGCGGCTGATCTATCTCACTTCGCTGTCTGGCTACCACCTCCTCAAGCTCCAAAGCGTTTTCACACCTGGTTCTTCATTGGACAGGCACCCTTGGGTGCTGAAGTCCGACTACCCGACGGTGAACTTGTTGACCATATTTGGATCACGCCCGCGGAAGCAATTGCGCGCCATCAGCGGCAAGAAATCGATTTGATGCCTCCTACGTTTGTCTCAATCCAACAATTCGTAGCAGCGCGCAATCCCGCGGAGGCGCTAGCTATCGGAACCGTTGAAGTGACACCGCTGTACGAGAGTTTTGTGGTGCAGGTTGATGAACGGCCAACAATTGTCTGGACGGGCGACGCTGAACACCCGACAACCGAAAACACCAACGGCCGGCACCGCCTTTCTATGGGGGACCGGCCGTGGGTGTTCGAGCGTTCTAGTTAAAGACCGCTTTTTTCGAGAATGTGCACGGTGCAAGAAGAGCCAAGCCCAATCACATGAGCCATGCCAGCCTTAGCACCCTGGATCTGACGTGGACCCGCTTCGCCACGAAGGTGCGTAGCAACTTCCCAGATATTGGCGATGCCGGTTGCCGCAATCGGGTGACCCTTTGACTGCAAGCCGCCTGAAACGTTAACTGGCATTCTGCCATCGCGCCAGGTTGCACCCGAGTTGAAGAAGTCAATAGCCCCGCCTGGCTCGCAAAGACCCAGGTTGTCGTAGTGCACTAATTCGGCTGCTGCAAAGCAGTCGTGCAGTTCGACGAGATCAAGATCATCGGGGCCGATTCCAGCTTGTTCGTAGGCTGCAACCGCGGCATTGCGAGTGACGGTGCTGACATCAGCGAATTCTTGGCTGGCTTCCGTCCACGGATCAGATGCAAGGATTGAAGCACTGATCTTGACTGCTCGACGTTGCTGCTCAAGTGACAGTGTGCGCAACTTGGTTTCGCTCACGATTACAGATGCAGCTGCACCATCACAGTTCGCCGAACACATTGAGCGTGTGTGTGGGTAAGCAATCATTGGATCGTTCATGATCTGCTCAAGTGACATCTTGTTTTGGTAAGCAGCATTCGGATTCAGTGTTGAGTGCGAGTGGCTCTTCTCCGAGATTCGCGCAAAGAGTTCAAAGTCAGCCCGTGGGTCACTGTCGTTATAAGCCAACCCAATTTGAGCAAATAGCCCTGCCATGCCACTTGTGCCGATGAAGCCATCAAGATTCTTGATTGCACCATTACGGCCGGTTGGCGTCCAAGTTTCTGGCCCACTGCCAACTGAATTACCTGTAAGAAGGCCAGCACCATAAAGCTTTTCGACACCAACAGCGATACCCATGTCAGCTTCGCCAGCCTTGATGGCCATGATTACTGCACGCATAGCCGTTGAGCCAGTGGCGCAAGCATTAGACACGTTGAAGGATGGAATACCTGTCTGGCCGATCTGCTTTTGTAGGCTTTGGCCGCTGGTTCCTCCGCGAAGGTTGCCGTAACCCATAACCTGCATGTCTTTCATAGTGACGCCGGCATCCTTGAGCGCAGCAAGAGCTGCTTCTGCTGCAAGGTCTAAGACGTCTAGATCGGCACGCTTGCCGAAGGGAGTCATGTGAATTCCGAGAATCCAAACATTTTCGCTCATAGTGATTACCTCGTATCCCTAAACCGGCTCGAAGCCGAAACCGATGGCCTCGACGCCTTCAGCGTCTGTGCCAAGTGAGTAAGTTTTTAGTTGCACATGCATGCCACGGGTGATGATCTCTGGATCTGGGTCTACCCCGATGATATTTCCGCCGACTGTCATACCGCCACAGTCGAGCACTGCTGCGCAGTAAGGCACGGGAACGCCCTTGGCATCGTGATGAACGATGGTGAAGGTCTTCAGCACCCCAGTGGTGGGAACTTCGAATTCTGCAAATGTGACGCCAAAACATTTCGGGCAGGCGTTATGACGCCCGAAGAACTTGGCCTTGCACGCGGTGCATTCTTGAGCAACCAAATGTGGCTGCGGTTCAAGCACTAAGTAATTGACGATAGGAATCGACAAAGCTCCTCCTTGGGCTCATAGCTATAGGAAGAACTTAGGCAAAAAAGGTGCTCCGCGTAGGGAACTTCGTCGAATTGCTACATAAGTGAGCGGAGTTTTTCAACCGTAGCCACAGGATCCACGCCCACCGGAATCGTGATGTCCAAACTGGTGACTCCGGATTCTTTATAGGCGGCGAGGCGCTCGGCAACGAATGATGCTGGGCCGACCAGCGTTGCTTGATCTAGCCAAGCTTGGGGAACAGCCGCTGCCGCTTCCTCGCGCTTGCCTGTGAGGAAGAATTCCTGAATCGCTAGGGCTTCGTCGACCCACCCCATGCGCTGGGCGAGATCGTTGTAGAAGTTCGCATTTCGAGCGCCCATGCCGCCTACATAGAGGGCAATGTGATTGCGCATCCCTTGCAGCAAGGCATCACGATCCAAATCGTCGCCAATAGCGACCGTGGTGTTCGCCACGATGTCCAGTTTAGGTAGCTCCGCTGAACGTTTTGCCAGGCCTGGAGCTAGAGCTGCCCCAAATAACTGGTCCGCCTGTTCTGGAACCCAAAAGAAAGGCAGCCAGCCTTCAGCGATCTCCGCTGTGGTTTCTACTGACTTATCGCCGATTGCGGCAAGGTAGATTGGAACGTTGGAGCGATCGGGCTTATTAATGAGCTTCAGTGGCTTGCCAAGGCCAGTTCCACCGTCTTCTTTGGTGATGGGCACGCGAACGGTATCGCCGACAAACTCAACAACTTCACGTCCGACAATCTTGCGAACGATTTCAACGACTTCCTTGGTCCGGGTGAGCGGCTTTGAGTACGCCATCCCGTGAAAACCTTCAACAACCTGAGGTCCGGAAGCGCCAAGACCGAGGTGGAAACGCCCCCCACTGAGGTGATCACAGCCCGCTGCAGTCATCCCCAAGACTCCTGGAGTGCGGCTGTACACATTCAAGATGGCGGTGCCCAGTCCGATGGTCGTCGTTTTTGCTGCCAGATATCCGATGGCGGAAACAGCATCGAAGCTGTAGGCCTCCTGCAGCCAAAGCAGATCGAGCCCGGCCTTTTCGAGATCTTGAATCGTTGGGGTGAGCGCTACAACGTCCTTGGTGTAATCCAAGGTATATGACAAACGCATGAAGAAACCTTTCAGACGAGGTGCGTGGGCTAACTCTAAATGCCAAATCCCAATTCATTACTTCGACGTTCAAGTTTTCGCATAATCTTCGGCCGCAGCGCGAAGCTCACGAGAATTGCCACGATGCAGCCATAGGCAATGACGACCCGCATGGAGGTCTGTTCGGCAATAAGCCCAGCGAGCAGCATGCCAAGGGGGACTGTTCCACCGAGCGCAGTCATCCACAGACCCATAAGATGCCCGCGACGCTCAAGAGACACATGGGTTTGGGCAGTTGCATTGAGTGAAACAATCACCATTTGGTAGGAAATCCCGAGCAGAAAAATAATCGGGTAGGCGATCCTGGCCTCGTGAGCAAACACCAATACACCCAGCATGGAGATCACGCCGATCAAACCACATTGGATAACGCGGAACTGGTCTCGCTTCACGAGAATGGTGCTGAGGGCGATGGCTCCAGTAACGGCACCGCCACCAAGACACGCGTAGAGCCAACCATAGCTCGGACTCTTAACATCGATCCCAAAATCTTGGCCAGCGATGGTAGGCAGTTGATAAAGGAAGGTCAAAGTAAGGAAGGCTAATGACAGCACACTGAGAATAATCCGCCGCACATAGGGATCCTGCTTCATCATCAGGATTCCCCCGCCTATCCCGGATTCGGCACCCGAAAGTTTCTTGCGCGGAGGAAAACGGATAAAGAAAACGGCAGACATAATGAAGGAGAAACTGGCCGCGTTAAGCAGCATCACACCAGAGGCCCCGATTATTGGGAAAAGGATTCCACCAATTGCTGGCCCGATAACCCGAGCCATGTTCATCTGCGTTGAGTTCAAGGAGACTGCAGCGCGAAGATTCTCTGGCCCAACAAGGCTTGGTACTGATGATCCCCAAGCAGGCCCGATCAGCGCGTTACCGATTCCCACGCCTAACACACACGCAAAGGCTGATGGGAAATGAAGTTCAGGGGCGCGTAAAACAAACGATAAGGCGATGACACATACAACCTGCCAGCTCTGCAGGATCAAAAGGTACTTGCGAACATCAAACTTATCGGTCATCCAACCGCCGACGATCGGCAAGAAAAGCATTGGTCCAAGTTGCGCGAAGGTAATGATACCAACATAAAGCGGCGATCCAGTTTGGCTAAAGATGTATGCGCCAAGAACGATGGTTTGCATCCAGGTGCCAATTTGCGACAGGAATGAACCGATGAGCATGAAACGAAAAGCCCGCACCTTCAGAGCAGATCTGGCAGTACCAGTCTGTTCTGGGCGCGGGCTAGTCGAAGAAGCCACAGGGTGTGAACTCAACGAATCAAAGGATCTCTAGGCATTCCCAGGATTCGTTCTGCAATTACATTTCGACTGATTTCAGATGTTCCGCCGGCGATCGTTAAGGAGCGGTTGAACACGTACTGGTAGGTGATTGGCCCGTTTTCTCCATCAACGCCACCGTCTCCAAGGAGCTTCATCGCGAGTTCAGTTGACGACTGAGCAAGTTCTGAAACGAGAACTTTGGTGATGTTGCCTTCGGCACCTGGTCCGGAACCGATGACTGCGCGAGTTGCCGCGCGAAGGTTAAGCAAACGGATGACTTGTTCGTGCGCAATCGTTTTTCCGACTTCACGGTCATGACCGATGTCTGTCTTCACGCCACCAGGAAGAAGTTCGATGAGATCGTAAGCATCGATGCCATTGCGAGATTGCCCGCCAATGGTTACGCGTTCGTTGCCAAGTGTTGCGCGGGCTACTGCCCATCCGTTGTTTATGTCGCCAACGACATCGGCATCGGGAACGAACACGGCATCGAAGAAGACTTCATTGAACATCGTGTCGCCGCTGTTTTCGCGAAGCGGACGAATAGTGACACCTGGAGCATCCATTTTGATCACCATCGCGGTGACACCCTTGTGCTTTGCGGCATCTGGATCTGTGCGCACAGTTGCCAATCCGAACTGGCAGTGTTGGGCGCCGGAGGTCCAGACCTTTTGGCCATCAACCTGCCAGCCGCCTTCAACTTTGATTGCCTTGGTCGAAACGGCTGCAGCATCTGAGCCTGCACCAGGCTCAGAGAACAGCTGGCACCATACGGTTTCGCCGAGCATTGCCGGACGAAGCCAACGTTGCACCTGCTCTTCAGTTGCCAACTGTGAAAGCGTTAAACCAACCCAGCCAGTGATACCAAGGTTTGGCACCTTGATATCCGTGAATTCTTCTTCGATCACAATCTGTTCGATTGCAGAAGCCTGACGGCCCCAAGGCTTGCCCCAGTGCGGAACCAAGTAGCCGGATTCAAAGAGCACCTGGCGACGGTCAGCTTCAGCTGCTGCGTGATAAGCAGCAACAGCTGCTTTGGCTTCAGCACGGAAACTCTCTGCTTCCTCGGGAAGATCAAATGCGTACACCCGTTGGTTGCCATTGGCGCTAAAGGCAGTGAGGTCAGCGGCTGCATCGTCAGAGTTTCCGAACAGCACAGCTAATGCTGCGGCGCGCTTGAAGTAAATATGCGCGTCGTGAACCCAAGTGAAGCCGATACCTCCATGAATCTGAATGTTCTTGCGAGCATTGAATTCGTAGGCAGGAAGTGACAACGCAGCGGCGGCAGCAGCAGCAATAGGGCCACGCTTTGGATCAAGACCTGTGCGGGCCGCGTCCCAAGCAAGTGCGGTAGCCATTTCGGTTTGAATCAACATGTTCGCGCAGTGATGCTTAATCGCTTGGAATGTTGAGATCGTGCGACCAAACTGTTCGCGGATCTTTGTGTATTCCGTTGCCATTTCAGAAGTGACTCGTGCGCCACCGGATGCTTCAGCGGAAGCCAGCACCCGCCCGATGCGGTGTGCGAGTTCGCCGCCGCCAACGATTACTTCAGCATCAACGTTTTTGAGTTCAACCTTTGCATTACGACGGCTTGAGTCGATGGATGTATTCGCAGTGATGGTCACGCCGCTTGCGTTAGCTGCAACGATCACAAGATCATTGCCGACAACAAAGGCGAGGTGCGTTGCAAGTTCAGCCGAGGTCACTGCCTTTGCTGAGCCGCTGACCTTGCCGCCAGCGAGTACGAGATCTGAATGCAGTGCGAAACCTGCGACCGAAACTCCCTCTGCAAAGCTGGGAAGAAGTGATGTCTGCTGAGCGGCAGAGCCGGCAGCTGCAATCGTTGCAGAAGTGACCACCGTTGTGAGGAAAGCTCCTGGTGCGCAAACCCGACCCAGTTCCTCGACCACGATGGCGAGTTCTTCAAGGCCGTAACCCTGACCGCCCACATTTTCAGGCAGGTGGAGGCCAAACATGCCGTTGTCTTTGAAGGCAGACCAATAGGCGGGTGTGACTTCCTTGTCAGCATCCAAAGTTGCGCGAGCCTGGGCTACGCCACCGTTGTCAGCAAGCAGTGAGCGTGCGACATCAGCCAGCGAGCGGTGCTCTTCGGTAAGCGCGAGGGACATGTTGCTTCCTTTCAAAGTTCAAAGATCAGGAGACTTCAAGAATATTAGCGGAATTGTACAACTCTTTAGCCCAAATGACTCAGAAAAGTCTGATGGCCCAATCCAAGGTCGGATTGGGCCATCAGAACTGTTCGTGAATTAGGTGACTGCGCCTGCAATCTTCATCTCAATGAGTCGTTCCATTGAAATACCAAGCTCGGTGAGAACCTCGTCAGTGTGCTCAGCGAACTGAGGCGCACGGGTCAGGGTTGGGTTCTCCTCATCGAAGAGCACTGGGTTGGCAATAAGCTCGCGAGTCTTACCTTCAGCGTCGACAACCTTGGCGACTAAACCATTGGCTCGAATTGAAGGATCCTGGCTGATATCCCAGAAGTCAGCGACAACTGCCCACTGGCCATCTTGCTTACTTAGGGTCGTCTTGATCTCTTCGAGAGTCAAAGTGTTGAAGAGTGCCTTGACCATCTCGCGACCGTCATAACCGTTGGCAACAATGGTCTCTGCGTTGCTGAAGCGCTCGTCTGCCTTCCACTCCGGCTTGTTGAACACATCGCAGAATCCTGGCCAGTAGGCGCCTGGCTGGAGCATGGTCAGCATCACAAACTTGCCATCACCAGTGCGGTAGGCGCCAGTCAATGGGTTACCTGGAGTGCCGGCAACTGGAAGTGATGGAGGAGGAGTAGGTCCACCGAGCAACATTGCCAAGTTGGAACCAAATTGAGTAGACCAGGCACCCACACCGAGAAGGGAGACGTCAACGACGGCCGCTTCACCAGTGGTTGCGCGCTTGTATAACGCGGCCGCGACGCCGCCGGCGATGGTCATGCCACCAGCGTTATCGCCGTAAGCACCTGTTGGCATTGCGGTGAGTTCTTCGGCATCTGCCCAAGTGGTTGCGCGAGCTGCGCCGGAACGAGCCCAGAAGCCAGTTGAGTCGTAGCCGCCCTTTGCGCGCTCTTCGCCCTTGTTACCAAAGGCAGTTCCACGCACGTAGATGATGTTTGGGTTCAGTGCCTTGATCTGGTCGACGTCAATTCCCATCTTGATGCGAGCACCAGGCAGGAAGTTCGTGAGGAAAACGTCGCTGTTCTTCACGAGTTCAGCAAGGACTTCTTGAGCTTCAGGCTTGGTGAGGTCCAGGCCGATACTGCGCTTGCCACGGTTGGGTCCCTCCATGATTGGAAAGAAAGTTGAGCCGGGCACGAGGGCATCCAGGCCCATGACCCGAACTAATCCGCGCTGGGCGTCGCCGGTGACAGCATGCTCAACCTTGATGACCTCAGCACCCCAGTCAGCGAGTACCGCTCCAGCTGCAGGGACAAAAGTGAACTGCGCGATCTCAAGGACGCGCACCCCCTTCATTGGACCAGTCATGAACGCTCCTTTAATCAATCGGACTTTGGAAGGCCTCACCGTAATGCTTTCGGTAGGGGCTTCGCCAGACTTTAGCAACCTCAAAAAAAATCGAGAAAAAAACCCGAAAACCCTCTTGCGGGAATTTATAGTAAGTATTACGGTAACTGTTATCGGTCAACGCCGACCTGGTTCTGCCTCTATGAATGAACCATCCCTGTCTGATGAGGAGTAAAAATGCTCGAAAAGGACGTACAGATCATCAGTGTCGATGACCATGTCATCGAACATCCAAATGTTTGGCAAGATCGCCTTCCAGCGAAGTTCAAAGAAGCAGGCCCGAACCTGGTTCGTGATGCCGTCAACGGTGACCACTGGGTCTTTGAAGGCGAAAAAGCAGGCAACTTCGCACTGAACGCAGTTGCTGGCCGAGCAAAAGAAGACATCGCAATGGACCCACGTTCATACGACGACATGCGCGATGGCTGCCATGACATCCATGAGCGCATCAAGGACATGGACATCGAAGGTGTTCACGCACAATTGAACTTCCCAAACATGCCTGGGTTTGCAGGAACTACTTTGGCTATGGCCAAGGATAAGGAACTGGGACTTGCTTGCGTTCAGGCATACAACGACTGGATCCTTGACGAATGGTGCGCTCCGTACCCAGAGCGTCAGATTCCTTTGATGATCATGCCTTGGTGGGATGTTGACCTGATGGTCAAGGAAATCCACCGCACGGCAGACAAGGGCGCGAAGAGCTTCACCTTCGTGGAACTTCCACACAAGTTGGGTCTGCCTTCTTGGCACACTGATCACTGGAACCCAATGTTGCAGGCTTCACAAGAGCGCGATATGCCAATCAGCATCCACTTTGGTTCCGGCGGAGCTCCTCTGGGTGTTTCTCAAGAAGGTATGTCGACGAACTTCACTATCGGGATTTCACTCTTTGCACTGAACTCAGCAATGGCCACTGCAGAACTGCTTTTGTCACCTGTATTCCACAACTACCCAGGTGTGAAGTTCATCCTGAGTGAAGGTGGAATCGGCTGGGTTCCTTACATGCTCGAGCGCATCGACTACGTCTGGGATCGTCACCGTTGGTACAACGACGTCAACCGCGAAGTAAAGCCTTCTTCATTGTGGAAGACCAACATGTACGCACCGTTCATTTACGACGATGCCGGTATCTTCTCCCGTCACCTCATTGGTATCGAGAACATCATGTTTGAGTCTGATTACCCTCACTCAGACAGCAACTGGCCACACACCCGCAAGATGCTCGAAGAGTCCCTTGCCAATGTGCCAAATGATGAAGCTCGTTTGATCGCAGAAGGAAATGCTCGTCGCGTGTACAACTTCCCACGCGTCAGCTAATTCTCTACACAGAATCAAATGCAGTGCCCGGATTTTTCCGGGCACTGCATTTTTCTTTTTAAAGCGGTTGCAGGAAGTGCGAAGGATCCCTAACGTGCTGAATGAATTCTCAGACAAAACTGCTGTTGGACGGAGCACCCTTGAGTAACGCACTGCCACTCGCTGGCCGAGTCACGTTGATTACTGGCGCTGGAAGAGGAATTGGTCGAGAGCATGCGCTTGCGTTTGCTCGACTCGGCTCCGCAGTCGTGGTCAATGATTTTGGTGGGGCCGGTGATGGCAGTGGTGGATCACATGAACCAGCCGAGCAGGTCGTTGCAGAAATTCAAGCGATGGGAGGGCAAGCGGTAGCTCAATTTGGCGATGTTTCCGATCCCAAATGTGCCCAGGAAATGGTTGAGATCGCACTACGCGAATACGGTGACATTCACACATTGGTGAACAATGCGGGGAACCTTCGTGACAAGACCATCCTGAACATGGCAGTTGAGGATTTTGAGTCGGTTATTAATGTGCACTTGAAGGGCACGTTCTTAACAACTCAAGCGGTTGGACGCTATTGGAAAGATGCGGTCAAAGAAGGCAAGGCCCAAGATCCTCGAATCGTGAACACCACATCGGGTAGTGGACTCTTTGGTAATTTTGGGCAAGGAAACTATTCGCCGGCCAAAGCCGGAATTGCCGCATTCACAATCGTCACTTCTTTGGAATTCGCAAAGATGGGCGTGCTCGCAAACTGCATCGCGCCTGTAGCGAAAACTCGCTTACTTGGAACTGTTGGTACACCAATGGAGCTAAAAGAGGGCTACGACCCGTTCAATCCGGCATATATTTCCAACGCAGTGTCGTGGCTTGGTGGTCCGGATTGTTCAGTGACCGGACGAGCCTTCAGTGTCGTTGGTGGATACATCGGTGTTGCTGAAGGTTGGCAGATAGGCGCGACCGTGTTGAACGAAGATGGACCGCTCACGTACGAAATGATTAATGAGCGACTGCCAAAGGCAGTTGCTGATTCTAGGCCGAATGCGTCGCCAGGAGCCTCGCATCCATTTTCAATGCGAGGTTAATGATGGCACTTGATTTCAATGCAATTGGTAATTCGACGGAGCCTGCGCGGATTAGTTGGAATTCAGATCGAGCGTTGCTTTATGCGGTAGGTGTGGGTGCCGGGCAGGAAGATCCGATGAAGGAACTCCAATTCACGACTGAGAATAGTGAAGGCGTCACTCAGCAGGTATTGCCGACATTTGCCGTGATGCTCGGCGCTTCCACCCCAAATTTGCCCATGGTGATGTACGGAGATATCGATCGCAGCAAATTGCTACACGGACAGCAAGCTATTCGACTTCACCGCCCGATTCCTGTTCAGGGAGAAGGTCTGCAAACGATGACTCTTATTGGGATTTACGACAAAGGCAGTGGCGCACTTGCCTTACGTAAGACTTCAGTGACTGACCTCGAGGGCAACCTGATCGTTGAATGCGTGAATGGTTCATTCATTCGCGGCGCAGGTGGTTTTGGTGGCCCTAGCGTTCCAGAAGACGAATGGAATTTGCCGACCCGGCCCGCAGACCATGTGATTCACCAGCGCACTCGCGACGATCAGGCGCTTATTTACCGACTCTCGGGTGATCGTAATCCTTTGCACAACGATCCAACTTTTGCTGCGCGCGCGGGCTATCCCATGCCAATTCTGCATGGGCTTTGTAGTTTTGGTTTTGTCGGACGAGCGCTTTTGCACGCCACGTGTGGTTCGGATGTTTCAGCGTTTCGTGGGATGTCAGTGCGGTTCTCCAAGCCAGTGATGCCTGGACAAACTCTGACCACTTCAATGTGGGTTAAGGGCGGACAAGTGCAATTTCAGACAAAAGTAGGAGACAGTGTGGTGCTCGATCGCGGAACGGCTGAGGTAAGTGCATGAGTGGGAAGTTATTGCCTAACCCAACACCGGAAACTCGGATCTACTGGGAAAAAACAGCGTTAAACGAGTTATGGATGCCATATTGCCAAACCGATGGCTGGGTATTTCCTCCCCGTTTTCACTGCCCAACGTGCGCATCAACTGAGTTTGAATGGCGTCAACTCTCGGGCCGCGGAACGATTGCGTCATTCATCATCACGCATCGCGGTGGCGCCGGATATCAAGATGAAGTGCCATATTTCATCATTTTGGTCGACCTAGAAGAGGGCCCACGTTTGGTGGGGAATCTCTACGGCGTTCCAGTGGAACCAACAGCTGTTGAAGTCGGGATGCCCGTTGAAGTTTTCTTTGAGCTTCGAGACGGAATACATCTTCCGCAATGGCGTCCAGCCGGATCGAAGGTGACGATATGACCTACGAAGAAATCGTGATTGTCGGAGCAGCTGAATCTGAATTGATCGGCATCGTTCCTGACGTTTCGGCAACAGGACTTGCTATTGGCTCTGCGCTTCGCGCTTTGGACGACGCTGGCTTGAAGCCGTCAGATGTTGATGGCATTGCTGGAACATTGCATGTTTCAGAACTTGCACTCCAGCTTGGGGTGAAACCTCGATATGCCGATGGCACCAATGTCGGCGGCTGCTCGTACATGCTGCATGTAAGGCACGCAGTTGCTGCACTTCGCAGTGGCATGGCTGATGTCGTCGTGATCATGCATGGGGAGTCCGGAAGATCACGCGTGGGATCACCGCCGATGGCCATGGATATGGCTACAGCGTCAGGTCAGTTTGAGCGACCGTATGGCATCGCAGGAACGTTCTCTATGTTCACGATTCCCACGATGGCCTACCTGCATAAATATGGGCTGGATGAGACAGCTCTTGCCCACGTGTCTGTAGCTCAATCAAAGTGGGCAGCGCAACAACCAAGGGCACTTCGGCAAAAGGTGCTTAGCGTTGAAGACGTGATGGAATCCAAGATGATCTCTTGGCCGTTTAGAGTTCTTGAGTGCTGTCCTGTCACCGATGGTGGCGGTTCACTAGTTCTCACGACTGCGAAACGTGCCGCTGACATGGATCTCAAGTACAAGCCAGTTGTGGTTGCGGGCACTGGTGAACTTGTTGAAGGTGCAGGTTCGTCATTCATGGAAGACCTCACAAGTTTCCGCGCTTTCCGTGAGTCGTCTGCTGAAGCTTTCAGAACAGCTGACATGACGGTGAACGATATTGACCACCTTATGATTTATGACGCTTATGCGCACGTCCCGCTTTACGGCTTGGAAGATCTGGGCTTTGTCGGGCGTGGCGAGGCGTCCGAGTTCATTAAAAGTGGGGCAACTAGCCCCGGTGGCTCCCTGCCAATGAACACGAACGGGGGTGGATTGATGTACACCCATACCGGGATGTACGGGATGTTCGCGCTCCAAGAAGGCGTGCGTCAGATTCGCGGAACGTCGCCGGCACAAGTTGAAGGTGTACAAACAAGTTTTGTGCAAGGTGTGGGTGGAATGTTTGGCGCAGCGGGTGCGGTGGTTCTAAGAACGCAATAGGTTTGGTCCGAAAACACAACAACGAAAGGTTCCCCATGGAGCATTACTCAGCACCAGATATTGAAACTTGGAAAGAAGCGGGTCTTGATTTCTATGTGAAGAATCAGGTTGCCTTTATCATCCTGAATCGTCCACACATCAAGAATGCCGTGACGCACCCATTGCGCAACGCGATCTTAAAAGCGCTAGATGAGGTCAACATCAACGCTGGTATTCGAGCAGCTGTTATCCATGGTGCGGGCGGGGCCTTTTGTTCCGGCGCGGATCTGAGCGAGCCGGATCACACCGAGATTCCAGTTGACCACCGCAGAGGAGAGCGCCACCATGTGAGCCGCGAAGACGGTCTCATGTTCGGCTGGTACCGAATCATCGAAAAAATGTGGACGAACACAAAGCCAATTGTGACAGCGGTAGACGGTGCTGCTTATGGCTTTGGTTGCAACTTTGGTTTTGCTGGCGATTACATCGTGGCCGGTGACACTGCGCGTTTCTGTGAGATTTTCGTTACCCGTGGGCTTCCGCTTGAAGCCAGTGGTGCGTACTTGCTTTCACGTAGCGTGAGCCCAGCTCGGGCTAAGGAAATCGCACTGTTTGGTGAGCCACTTCTTGCTGCTAAGGCTCTGGAATGGGGCTTAGTCAATGTGGTTGTTCCTGCAGCCGAGGTTCTCGCGAAGGCCACGGAGGTTGCTGAGAAGTTGGCAAGTGGCCCAACGATCATGATTGGCCAGATCAAGGCACAGCTCAACGATGCGCTTGATCAAAACCTGCGCCAAACCTGGAAAGACGAGGTTACCTACCTTGGCCTTGGATCCGGCTCAGACAGCCAGGAAGCCATGCTTGCATTCAAGGAAAAACGCGCTCCGAAGTTCACCGGACGTTAAAACAACGAGCAATGGCGTTGCACTGCGAAATATCGCGGCGCAACGCCATTGGCGTTCTTAAGGCACAAACCAACCTAGAGTGACCCCTAACTTTCGAAAGGTATGAACATGGCTCAGGGGCTCATAAAGGTCAGTGCAACCGCGCAGTCAACCGCATCAGCAGAAGCTGTCTTTGCATTGCTTGCGGCCGGAGAGACGTGGCCTAATTGGGCGCCGATTAAAACCTATGCCCTTCATACGCCTGGGGTGGATGGCGGTGAGAGCGTTGGAGCTGTACGGCAGTGGAATAGCGGATTGATGATGAACCTAGAACAGATCGTTGAACTCCAGGCTCCAACAAAGTTTGCGTACACCTTGAAGCAAAGCAAATTAGTAGCCGTGAAGAACTACCGGGCTGATGTGGACGTTGTTCCTACTGCTACCGGTTGCTCGGTCACCTGGAGTTCAGTCTTCGACCCAAAACTTGCGGGGACTGGTTGGTTCTGGAAGTTTGCCCTTGGAAAATTGAGCAGCCAGCTCGCTGCTGGTGTCGCGGCTTACGCAGCAAAACCAGCAGCAAACTAGCTACTCAGCTGTAAGCAGCGCGCAGGCTGCGAAGCCGCCCACTGCGTTACTCACAACGCCAACTTCAGGCTTCTTTGGCAATGCGCGATCGCCGGCTGTGCCACGCAATTGTCGGGTTACTTCGATGAAGAAGTTCGCACCGTGACGTCGTCCCACGTTGCACGCTCCGCCATCAGTGTTGGTTGGAAGTGATCCAGTTGCGCTCGTGGCCCCTGAACGCACGAATGAGCCGCTCTCGCCTTCGCCACAGAAACCTAAGGCTTCTAGCCACTGCATTGCGATGAAACTGAAGCCGTCATACAACCCTGCGGTATCAACGTCGCTTGGCTTGAGGTCAGTGCGTGACCACATCCGCTTTGAAGCCATCCAAGGTGAGGAGTGCGTCATGTCGCCGACGAGGCTGAAGTCAGCTTCCTTGGTTGTGCCGTTGGCCCAAGAGTCAAAGAACACTGGCTTTTGCTTCATGTCACGTGCACGTTCTTCGGTAGTGAAGATCAATGCGCTTGATGAGTCGACTGGGTAATCGCAGTCGAATAAGTGCAGCGGCTTAGCGATGTAACGCGAGTTGAGGTAGTCGTCCATGGTGAGCTCTTCATGGAAGAAGGACTCAGTTGGATTAGCAACAGCGAACTTGCGTTGGGCGATTGCGAATGCACCAAAGTCTTCTTCGGTCGAGCCGTACATCGCCATGTGACGCTGCATATACAGACCCGCCCAATGGGAACCAGTGAATGATCCGTAAGGCATGCTGAATTGCTGGTTTCCTGGGATACCTTGATTGCCAGAAGGCCTGCCACCTCCGGCGGCACCGTCCTTGTGGACCGTGCGAAGGGTTAATACAGTTTCCGCCGACCCAGATGCGATTGCAGCAATCGCATGCATAGCTGCAACGCTATATGCAGCGCCATCAACGTTGCCTGAGTAGAAGGCAAGGTCTGGGATACCGAGCATTGCTGCAGTGTGGGTAGATGAAACGAATTGGTGGGGGAAGCTGTGGACAACCACACCATCGATGTCTGTCGGCTTGATGCCTGCATCGTCCATAGCCGCGACGCTGGATTGTGCTGTCAACTTGTCGAGGGTGTATCCGGTGCCGCGGCTTACGTCTGAATAGCCGACACCAACGATTGCTACACGATTCTTTTTAGCCATGAGTAACTCCTGAAGTATGAATGCCAGTAATTACTGGGCTGCTGGATGGAAGACGGGAAGCATGAAGCCTTCGCCGAGCGGCTGGAAAGTTACTTCGACACGATCTCCAACTTTCACGTCATCTGGATTCACATTGACGATATTGGTGATCATTTTTAGACCGGGCTGATCATCAAGCTCAACTACGGCCAGCACGAAAGGAAGTTTGTCCTCAAACCAAGGATGGAAGGCTTGAGTCGGAATGCAGAACGTGTAGACGGTTCCTTTCCCTGACACGGGGGCTGATCCGAGGTCGAAACTTAGGCATGCGGAGCAAATTGGCTCAGGTGCATGCTGGAAGTGCCCACATGAATTGCAATGTTGAATAACTAGTTGGCCTTTGCTAGCGCCTTCCCAAAAAGGAGCGGTGAGCTCATTGGGTAGCGGTAGCGGTGGTGAAACCTCTGTTGTCATTGTTCGTCCTCTCCTTATTCGCTGTCTTCTGGCCAAAGCACATCGTCGGTAAGTCCCCCGAGTCCGCGCGGGCCACCGTCGATTGAAAGTGTTTGTCCGCTGATCCAACTGCTCATGTCGCTTACGAAGAACAATGCGCCGTTGGCAATATCAATGGGCCAACCCACCCGACGAAGCGGTACTTCCGCCCCCATGCTGTCGGCGTCCATGCCGAAACGCTCCCATGATCGAAGTGCACCTTCTGAGGCAACTCCACCAACTGCAATGGCATTGGCTCGGATACCTTTGGGTCCCCACTCGGCTGCGATCACTCGCGTGAACATCTGCAAGCCAGCTTTACCTGCTGAATATGCTGCTCCGCCTTTGACTCCTGAAACACCTGCAGCTGAAGACATCGACACGATCGAGGCGTGTTCAGATTTAAGGAGGTGCGGGAGAGCAGCGTGAGAACACAAGTAAGCAGAAGTGAGGTTGAGTTCAATTGAATTACGGAATCGCTCAGGCGAAGTGTCTTTGGTCGGGAACATGTACGCGCCACCGGCGTTGTTGATCAGGATGTCAATTTTGCCAAACTCGCTTACGGTGGTGTCTATCAGGTGTTGGACTTGGTCATCTTCGCGAACGTCGGTTTGCACAGCGAGGGCACGATGACCTGACTTAGCGATAATTTCTTCGGCAGTTGTTTGCAGGCGTTCGAGTTTTCTACCAGCGATCACGACATCGGCTCCGTGTTCGGCGAACAGCCGAGCAGTTGTCGCACCGATGCCGGTACCGCCACCAGTAATGATTGCTACGCGACCCGTTAAGTCCATCATGTCCATTTGTCACTCTTCCGATTCGAGGTGATGCAACCGTAAGTGCTGAGGTAACTCTTGTCCGGGTTTCACAGAATCTCATTCTGAAAATTAGGATGGACATTTCGGACCGTCAGCTAGTCTGTGAGCAAAGGTGTTCGCCGGATTTCTAAGGATGAGTTTTGCCATACGAACTTCCCGTTGTGGGTCGCGCTATCACGAATGGCGTTAGCGGCCCTAGCGACCCAAGCCCGGAACGCAAGCCCCATTCAATTCGGCGCACATCGTCCTTGGATTTGGATTATCCGAATGGTTTGGAAGGTAGTCGAAGAGTGCGAGCCAGGGCTCGCGACCTCATAACCTTTGACGGTGGGACGAAAGTCTTGGCGGACGATGTGCTCGTGGTTTCTGTTGCGATCGATAGGTCGTATGAATCCATTTTCAGTTTTCCAGATCGACCATCCTTGCAAGAAATGGTTGGCCCGCGGGGAACGAAGAATTCCAGACGCGCGATGAGCGCACTCGTGCCAGAGGAACGCGAAGCTGGAAGTCCGCTTTACCTGTTGCTGGATGATCTTCCAGCGATTTCATTGGTGGCCGGACACATCCCAGTTGAATGGGTACCTCCACAAGAGCGCACCTCGCAACTCAAGGGAGACTATCGAGCCCCGGTTGGCGTCTGCGCTGGATTCCAGGAAGGCTCAAATGCGATCGGGCCTGATGGGAAGAACCTTTTCGTCCATCAAGTGCAATCGATTGGGTTGCTCACGCGCACAGATGATCCGGCGGCCTGGCATAAACTCCAAGATGAAGTGGACGCGCCCTCAATGCGAAGGGTTCGGCGCATCGATGTGTGGGTCGATGATGTCATTCATGTCGATGCATTCTTCCAAGATAGCTGCACCACACCGCATCACGGACGGATCGCTGTACACGAGTATTGCCTCACAGCGAGGGCGGATTTGCAGACTGGGGTCTTGCTTTCAGTTGTTGCTGATCCACGAGTGTTGCCCTTTGATGCCTGCCCTTCGGCTGTCGGCAATATCGATCGAATGATTGGTATACCGCTGGTCGAGTTTCGTGAAGCGGTGCTCGACCAGTTGCCTGGAACCCTTGGGTGCACTCACTTAAATGATGCGCTTCGTGCTCTCGCCGAAGTGCCCACGATGGTGGGATCGATTCAGTAGGCTGCAGTTCTGAGCTGGTACTCGATGAGACCGGACGACGAAAGGTGTGGGATGGCTGTCGATGTACCCGCTGGGATTCAACCCATTGGTCCCTCAATTCCATCTCCGCAGCGTCGACTTGGGTCAGTTCGTCGTACATCAACAATTGATGCCATCTGGGAGGGAGACTCCCGAGATGCGCCGATGCAGATATTTGGACGAAGTCGGGATCTTTTCACGCCAGCTGATGGGTCATCCCCGGAAGTTTTGCAGGAAGCAGCACTCAATGGAGTTGTCGGTACTGATCGCGTTGTAACTGAGATTTCTTCGCGACCGGAGCTTGAAAATCTTGAGATTTTAATTGGCCTCAAAGGGGGCTTACGCAGCACAATTGTGGAGACGTTTCCTGATCAAGTGGAGGCAGGCACTCCTCTTTACCTCTTATTAGATGACATTTCTGGCGCGACTTTGGTTTCAGGATTCGCTTTCACCCACTGGACCCCACCCGGTGCCAAGTCACTTGTGCAAGAAACGAGTCCAGATCTAAAGGCAAGGAAATTGAAAATGCTCAATATCTGCGCTGGCTTCCAAGAAGGCGCAAGCGCACTTGGCATTGATGGCCCGGCTGCAGTACACGCGATACAGCCCGTGGAGAATCTTTCAATTGCAAGTGATCCGGATGCTTGGCATGAGTTGCAAGATCCTGCTGGGATCTCAGCACGACGGTCGCGGCGAATGGATGTTTGGCGAGAAGGCGATGAATACGTCATTGACGCTTTCTTCCAGGATGCTGGTACCTCGCCGTCTGGCCAACGCATTGCAGTTCACGAGTACACCTTGGCTGCGCGAGTTAATACAAGCACCGGACTGGTGACCGCGATAAAGGCGATTCCGCAGGTATTGCCGTTTAACGAATGTCCGATGGCCATCATTGCTGTTGAGCGGCTTGTCGGGCAACCAATACGCGAATTCAGATCACTGGTAAATGAGTTACTGCCCGGTATCGACGGATGCACTCATATGAATGACACGCTTCGCGCGCTTGCTGAAGTTCCGATACTGGTGAGTCATATACCAGCTTGATCAATGTTCCGGCTTCGGGAGTGAGCGCTTGGCAGCATGAACCGAAGAATTGCAAGTTTTTCTATACCGCTGGATCCTTGGGCGGATGCATGAGCGTGACTTCGTCGGTTGAGGTATCCAGAACTGCGTAAGACAGCATTCCATGTGCACCGGGTTCGCGAGAAAATACGAGTGAGCCCGGATTAATGACCAAGGTACGTCCAAATCGTTCAACCATTGGTACGTGTGTGTGTCCCAGAATCAAGTAGTCCGCATCAAGTTCGTCACAACGCTCGAACAAAGGATCACCCGAATGGAGGTAATGACCCTTCGGCGCCCAAGGGTTGGCGTGCGTCATAAGCAGGGTTTTTCCGTTGATTTGGGTCCGAATTTCATCAGGTGCAGCTTGGATAGCTTCAAGGTTTGACTTGCGCACATGAGGCGCTGTTCGAGCTCTTTCTCCGAGCCCGCCCATCAGCACCCACTCGTGGTTTCCCTGTATGTAGCGGATGTTGTGTTCGGTAATGATTTCGGCTACTTCGTTGCTCAGCCGATATTCGTAGTGGGCATCTCCCGCGCAGAGAATCTCATCGACGCCATCAGCGATCATCGACAACACCGTGCGTTTCAAGTGCTCGTCCTGGCAATGCACATCCGAAACGATGCCAAGCTTCACAGTTGCTCCTTGTTGGTAAAAATGCCTCATTTCGACTCTATGCCAGTCATGACAAGGTCACAGCGAATCCCCAGAAATAGTTCATCTTTAACGAGAAGGCAAAGGGCCCGCCAGCGACACCAAGGCAGAAAGGCAGGCCAATGCACGGCAAGGTCCACGCCGCTTGGCGGAGCCTGCAATGAAAGTCACACGTCCAGAGGTGCCCAAACCCCCTCTGAAAAACCGGTAAAGCTGAAAAATCTGGGCATGGGAGGCAGATCACATGCCCTTGGGCTTACCATCAGAGCCAACGAACCGCCACAATCTGAGTCCCACCTCGTTCTACCTTGGACGACGGTGTGCCCTGAAAGGAATACTCAATGCCAGTAGCACCAGGTGCCCGTCTCCGTAACAACACTTCGGCCTGTGAAGTCGTCGTTGTGAAGGCCCCAACCCAGGCCGGAGAACTTTCGTGCGCGGGCGTCGTTATGACGACCGAAGCTCGAGAAGGATCAGCCACTGCAGGCGCAGGCGAAGTCATCGCCCTTGGAAAGCGTTACAGCAATGAAGAAGTTGGAATCGAAGTACTCGTTGTTGCTCCAGGCGAGGGTCCTTTGACCTTCGAAGGTGCAGAACTCACACAGAAGCAGGCGACTGCTCTTCCAGCATCTGACTAATACACCGACACAAAGAAGCGCCCGGAAATCCGGGCGCTTCTTTGTGTTCGCAGCATGGCCCGAAACAACCGTCGTTGAATGTGATCATCTAGCAATTACTCAAGGAGAAATGAAATGACTGAAGTGAACCCAGATGTTCTAGTTGAGCGTCGTGGCCACGTCATGCTCATCACGATCAATCGTGAAGCAGCTCGTAACGCAGTGAATGAAAACGTGTGTCTTGGTGTTGGTGATGCGCTTACTGAAGCAGAAAACGACATTGATATTCGCGCCATCGTCTTGACCGGTGCAGGGGATAAGTCATTTTGCGCGGGAGCAGATCTCAAAGCAATCGCTGCGGGACAACGAATCATTCCTGAAGGCGAAGAGCGCGCGAAGTGGGGTCTAGCCGGTTTCGTCGGCCACTACGTCAGCAAGCCAACTATCGCAGCAGTGAATGGTTTTGCGGTCGGTGGTGGAATGGAAATTTGCATGGCGGCAGACTTCATCATCGCTGCGGATCACGCGCAGTTTGGTTTGCCAGAAGTGAAGCGCGGTCTTGTCGCTGGAGCTGGTGGGGCATTTCGCATCATGGAACAAATTCCTCAGCGGGTGGCTTTGGAGATGCTCTTGACGGGTGAGACCATCGATGCGCAGCGCGCTCTTGAATTGAACTTCGTCAATCGCGTGGTGCCATACGCAGACCTCTTGGAGACCGCAATGGCTTTCGCTGAAGCGATCGCTGACAATGCGCCGTTATCTGTCAAGGCCAGCAAGAGAATCGCTCGTCAGTACTACGGTGATAACCGCCCAGCTGATGACGCTCGCTGGGAGCACACGAAGGAAGAATCGAAGATCACCCACGGTTCCGCTGATTCTGTTGAAGGGCCGAAGGCCTTCGCAGAAAAGCGCAAGCCGGTTTGGACTGGCCGCTAGCACTCTCAGCAATATAAAAGAGAAGTGCCCGTGGCATTGCCCCCGGGACATCTCTTTTATAA
>WLNQ01000040.1 GCA_009699705.1 Actinomycetota bacterium
AAATGTATGCAGCGCAAGGTCAGCTACTTGAGAGTCACACGAATTTGGTTGGCGAACTTATTCCAGGTGGGGCTGCTGCTATTGCTTCAGCTGAGGACGAAAGTAATCCAGCTGCAGAGAATTCACTTGATCGTGCTGCGATGGAAGCCGGAACTGACTAGTTCGTCTTGTCATCACTTTCAGCATGCGTGCCGTGATCAAGTTGCGCTGCTACTGCTTGTCGGATGCCAGCATCATTGCTGGGCAACTGGATCTTCTTAAAAGTTTCAATAAGAAATTCGGGGTTGCTCTGCCAATCTTCGTAGTGCAGAACCTGTGCCTGCGTACTTCCCAAAATTGAGTTGAGATCAACCGCGGCTTGAAGTAGCCAATCGCGTGATTGCGTGAGGGCAGCGATCGGGTCCTCATGGTTGGGCCACCAGCCACTTCGTGCAGCGTCTTGGGGCTCACGCACATTGATGATGTAGGTGATGCCTGGGAAAAGTTTGTTTAAGAAGAGCAGATACGACAACATCACTTCGTAGGTTTCAAAGTGTCCGGGCTCGTAGCGCACTTCCTTGAAGCCCAGAACTTTCGTGTCATTTCCAGGACGAAGAACGTACTCGACTACATGCCTGCGCTGATCTTCAAGAATGTGCTGCGGTTCAAGTTGAGCCGAACCAAACCACGGATGCTGAGGACGCTTGGCGTGATGTCGATCTGCTGTTTCCGTAATTGCCTGCACGTATGTTTCAAGCCCTCGCAAGGCCGAATAGTTCTCACCACGCACCAGAACCCCTGGTAGGGCGTTAAGCGCCGCCTGCAATGCCGTGCTTCCAGTGCGCCCATAGGTCACCACGGTGAGGTACCTCAACGCCGAAGCACGCTTGCCAAACATTCGCCCAGCCTAGAGTGCGGCTTAGGCGAGCGTTCTCGCACGAGGGTTCCGCAACCTACTTGTGAGGTAACCCGCCACTCTTCGTGAGTAAATCTGTTTGTTTTTCGCTGGAAATACGGTCACACTTGGAGAATGTCACCCGGTAAGCCACCTAAGACTCGCGCTCAGACTCGCGGGCTCTTTATCGCTTCTCTTGCGGCCGTGGTCTGCTCACTGACCCTCGTAGGGTTTGCTGGGTTTTCTGGCGCGCTTGGCTTATCGACAGCGAATGCGGTTCCCGATGCCAGCGCCACTGGCGCACCAACACCAAGCTCCACGTTAGATGCAAGCGTTCCACCCGGCCAAGAGCGCTACATCGTGGCAACAACCCAAACAAACACAGACGCAGCAACACAAGCAGTTGTTGATGCAGGCGGCTTTATCGTTGCGCAATACCAAAAATCAATTGTGGGATTCGCTGCCACGATGACGCCTGCGGCTGCGGCTACTCTCGCGCGGCAGCCCGGCATTGAATATGTGGAACGCGACGCAACAGTACGCACCCAAATCAGGCCACTTGCAACCGCCAACGATGGCGCTACGGGAGGCGCAGTAATCGCTGACGCTGGATGCCTCACCACCACTATGCCGGCTGGCGATGACATCAGCAGCGCATCCACTGCACTTGGGTTTACCGCAAACTGGTTTGGCACCGCATACAGCAAGTTATATGTAAACAACAATGGTGGCATTGCTTTCGACGATGGTGGCGGGGCTTTCACTGAGTACACGCATAACATCGCCACAACCTCACGTCCGAGCGTTTTAGTACTCGGTACTGATGTTGATACGACAAGATCAACGAAAACAGTGACCTATGGTGCGCTCACGAACACCATCGGTGGCCACACCGGTTTCTGTGTGAATTACGTTCAAGTTTCGCATTACGGCAGCGTGGCTGTGGCTCCATACTCAGCGCAGTTACTGATTTTGAATCGCAGTGACCGGCGCGCGGGTGACATCGACATCATCTTTAATTACGACACGATGAGCAGTGCGATGCGCACTTACCCGCTCGAAATTGGATACGCGAACCCAGCAAACAGATCAACAAGTTTTCGAATGACAGGTAGCGATGCGCCATCGACGCTGCTTGATGGTGGCGCTGCTGCTCTCACCACGAACAAAACTGATCTCATGGAGGGCTCGCCTTCCGCCTCGGCATACACATCCAAAAATGGTCGCTACGTGTATGGCATCGTCAACAGCGCAGCCCCAACGTCTTCGCCAACACCAACGGCCACCCCAACCGCTACCCCAACAGCCAGTTGCGGTGGCACTCCTCCACCCAGCGGCACCCAAGCCTGTGCTCCATGGGGTCTTGACCGTATTGATCAGCGCACTGCAGCCTTAGATGGGCTCTTCACTCCTGCTGGCACCGGAAGCGGGGTACGTGCATACGTTGTTGACACCGGTATCTACGCAGCAAATCTTGATTTTGGTTCGCGGGTTGCTAGCGGGTTCACTGCAGTAAACGACTCTTATGGCACAGGTGACTGCAACGGCCATGGAACTCACGTTGCGGGAACTGTTGCTGGCACGACATATGGCGTAGCAAAGTTGGCCACGCTTGTGCCTGTGCGGGTGTTGGACTGCTACGGCTCGGGAACAACCAGCGGGGTCATCGCCGGCCTTGATTGGGTTATCAGCGACCACACTTCTGGGCCTGCCGTGGTGAATATGAGCCTTGGTGGCGGTTTTAGCAAGTCACTGAACGATGCAGTTGCAGCAGTTGTTGCCGATGGGGTAACCGTGGTTGTAGCTGCGGGAAACAGCACCGCCGATGCATGCGCCTCGAGCCCTGCCAGCGAAACAACCGCGATAACTGTCGGTGCAACGGACAGAACTGATGCACGGGCATCTTTCTCAAATTACGGTTCTTGCGTTGATATTTTTGCTCCCGGTGTGAGCATCCTGAGCGCAGGTATCTCGAGCACGACTGCAGCAGCAACAATGTCAGGAACCTCGATGGCTTCCCCACACGTAGCCGGAACTGCTGCCGTGTATTTAGGGATACACCCATCGGCCACACCAGCTGAAGTCAATACAGCACTTCAAGTTGCAGGAACCCCAGATGTTGTGACGGATGCACTGAGCACGAACAGCCGACTCATTTATGTGCGCAGTTTCAGCGTTTCGACTTCCTCGCCAACATCGACAGCAAGCGCTTCAGCCTCGGCTTCAGCAACCGTCGGTGGTAGTGGTGGTGGCGATAGTGGTGGCGGTGGCGGTGGCGGTGGCGGTGGCGGTGGCGATTCTGCACCTGTGATCGTGGTGCCAAAGCCACCAGTAACCCCGAGCACCACTCCAACAACACCAAGCATTGTCGTACCAGTTGCTCCGACGACTCCTGGGCAAGTTGGCATCTTGAGTTCGCCCACGACTGCATCAGTCTTAAAATCCCCTATTGCAGTGGAAACGTTGACATTGAACGGCACTCTGGCAGTAACCCTGAGAGTTGCCATCCCTAAGGCTGGTACGAAGTTGTATTTGAGTCGCAATGGAAAACTCATTGGTCCGGGAGTTATTGCAAAAAGTGGCACGGTCACATTTAAGGGTGTACCAAACACGACGGTGAGTTATGTGCTCGTCCAAAAGCTTGGAAAGACAACGGTGAAATCAACCACCGCAATAAAGATTGTCGCCGTTAAAAAACGCTAGTACTTAGCAATCCTTGGAAATCCTTTGATGCGGGTTCAGTGTTGGCTTATTTACAAGAAGCGCCGATTAGCTGCGACTATTTGGTAGCCAAGTTCGGTCAGTACGCGAATCCCAGGCCACTGCATCAGCGTTCCAGCAGTTCTCCAAGGCTGGCCACAACTTGCCAAGCATTTGGCAATCGCCGCACCACCTGCCCGGTGTTGGTCACCATCAACCCATTGCACGCGCTGCGAGCATTCTTGCTCGCTCAGGTTGATTGCATCAAGATCAGTTTCTTGCCACGCGACGATCACTAGGTCTGATTGATCATGGCTGTGAAGCCAGGCAGCCCGCTTTCGACAGAAACCACATTCACCGTCAAACACCAAGATCGCCATCTTTTACCGCAAAATCGACGGTACTTCAGCGCTGGCGCAAACCGCGCGCCAAATATCGCGAGTTTCTTCACCTCGAGCGATGGCCTGCATCACCGTGCAGCCAAAGGGCGGAAGCACAAAATCGTGTGCCCAAGATGCCGCATAGACCGAGCCGAAGACTTCATCCATGCGTTCCCAGAAATCAGTAAGGCGCATATCCCTTAGACAGGAACAGAGATTTTTGCAGTGCGGCCGAAATCCAACTTCAGCGGTTCTTCTGCTTCGACGATATGGGTCGTCACCGAAGTGAGGACATCGACGATAGAGACTTCGAGTGCACCACAAATTGCGGCCAAGAGCTCGCTGGAAGCTTCTTTTTGCCCACGTTCTACCTCTGAAAGGTAGCCCAAAGACACAGCTGCAGCAGCAGAAACGTCACGAAGTGTGCGCCCCTGGTCTTGACGGCGGCGGCGCAACTCATCCCCAATTACTTCACGTAGGACGATCATGCTGCCTCCTTTCGAACAATGTTGGGCACCTTCTGATTAGCACTCAACCCTGTTGACTGCTAACTGTAACGCACCAGGTATTCAGGATATTCCCGAATGCCACTTTGACGCGCTATGAGGACAAAAGTTCCATGACTAGGGCAATGGCCTCATTCGAAGACATTTCTCGAATATGACTGCGATCCCCCGCGATTTGTAGCAATTTGCTCTTGGTCTTGCCATTTCTCGCGTCATAAACAGCCAACCACACAGTGCCAGGCGGCTGCCCATCAAGGGAATCTGGCCCAGCAACTCCGGTGGTAGCAACCCCTATATCTGCCGCCAGCACGCTTGATACCGCTTGAGCCATCGCCCGCGCGACCGGTTCGCTGACCACATGCTCAAGGATGGCCTGGTCAAGCCCCAAGACTGACCGCTTCACATCGGTTGCATAAGCCACGATGCCGCCTCGAAGAACTGCTGAGGCCCCTGGCACCTCTGCGAGTTTGGATGCCACTAGGCCTGCAGTGATGGACTCAGCGGTAGCAATAGTCACACCTAGCGCGCCAGCAGCCGCAATGAGCTCATGTTGCATGGCGCATTAATCCTTTGACACTCGTCGCAGCGCTAAAGCCTGCCCTACATAACTGAATCCGGTAATCAACGTCAAGATCACAGCGACGGTCATCACACCCTCAGCCATCGGGCTCCACCAGCCCACACCGGCGGGCTGATACAAATACATGCTGATTGCCACCACCTGGGTCAATGTTTTACCTTTGCCCCCGCGGGACGCCGCGATCACACCGTGGCGAATTACCCACATACGCAAAGCCGTGACACCCAGTTCCCTTGCCAAGATCACGATCGTGATCCACCACGCCAAGTCGTCAAGCAGGGACAAGCCAATAAGCGCAGTCCCGATGAGTGCCTTGTCGGCGATTGGATCTGCAAGTTTGCCAAACGAGGTGATCTGACCACGCCTTCTCGCAATAGCGCCATCCATCAGGTCGGTAATTGCAGCAAGGATGAAAACAATCGTTGCCCATAGCCGCGCTGATTCGGTATCGGTAGCCAATAACCAAATCAGTACTGGAACAGCCAATAGTCGTAGCGCAGTCAATGCATTGGGCAGATTTACGATTTTATCGCTGTTCACAGGCACAGTGGCTGGATCAACGGGGACGGCTTTCATGCGATTTCGGCAATCAGATCAACACCGTCAACATCGACGACAACCGCGGTGATGACATCACCGATTGAAACTTCACCTTCTTCAACCGATATGAATGTTTCTGCATCATCTGGGCCTTGATGTCCGGCATGACCGACGGCCACAAGGCCGCCATCTTCATCTTCATCAAATCGTTCAACGATGACCGTCACTGAACTTTCAATGCGATCTTCTGCGCGCTGCGCCATGACTTCATCTGCGAGCGATGAAATTCGCTCCACTCTGGCTCGAATAATTTCGGCACTGATTTTGTCTGGCATGGTGAGCGCTTCGGTGCCGTCTTCATCGCTGTAGCCAAAAACACCGATCGCATCAAGACGCGCCTGCTGCAAGAACTGCGCTAACTCTTCAACGTCTTCTTCAGTCTCGCCTGGGAACCCGACAATCACGTTGCTGCGGATACCCGCCTCAGGCTCGAGATCACGAATACGAGAGATCAAACCAAGGAAGGCTTCCGTGCCGCCAAAGCGACGCATACGACGAAGTACCGAGGCGCTTGCATGCTGGAACGAAAGATCAAAGTATGGAGCAACCTGGTCGCACTCAGCCATAGCTTCGATAAGGCCCGGGCGAATTTCAGCAGGCTGCAGGTAAGCAACCCGCAAGCGAGTGATCCCGCTCTGCTCTGCCAGTTTTGGCAAAACAGTCTCGAGCATGCGCAAATCGCCGAGGTCTTTGCCGTAAGACGTGGAGTTTTCGCTGACGAGCACGACTTCCTTCACACCTGTCCGCACAAGTTCACTAATTTCAGCGAGCACTTCAGCAGGGGTGCGAGAAACAAAGGATCCGCGGAACGTGGGAATCGCACAGAAAGCGCAGCGTCGATCGCAGCCCGAAGCAAGCTTCACGGATGCAACTGGACCTTGTTCTAAACGAAGGCGCGGAGCTGCAATATCGCCGTGCCCAGGAATATGCACAGCCGAATCATCACGATCAACTGGTGCAATTGGCAGCATCAAGCGACGGTCTGTTGGTGTGTGGGCGGCCGGACGATCGCCAGCAACGATGCGTCGAAGGCGATCAGCAATATCTGGGTAGTCATCGAAACCAAGAACGGCATCGGCTTCAGGAAGTTCCGCTGCCAGATCTGCTCCATAGCGTTCTGATAAGCAGCCAACAGCCACGACTGCTTGAGTTTTACCGGAAGATTTCAGATCGGAAGCAGCCAGGATCGCGTCAATCGAATCCTTCTTCGCCACGTCAACAAACCCACAGGTGTTGACCAACACGGCATCCGCATTTTCAGCGTCTTCAACAAGATCCCAGCCACCGGCCGCCAGACGACCTGCAAGTTCTTCGGAATCAACTTCATTTCGCGCGCACCCAAGGGTGACGATTGCTACAGAGGGCCGGGACACCATCTCAGTGTAGTTGCCTTAGGAAGGGTCATCTCCCGAGCCATGCAGCCCGTCTTGGACCTCCAGACCAAACTCAGCAACCAGCGCATCTGGATCCAGATTCAACACAGGGGCGAGGGCTCGTAATTGGCCGCGTGCGTAGACCAACCCCCCACAGTGGCTGAAATCCCCTGACTCCATGGAACGCAAGATTGAAGCTCTCAATTTACTGATCTGAGCCAAATCTTCAAGGGATAGGCCTGCAGCAACTCGTGCCTGCTCGAGTCTGGAACCAACGCTCATCGCAATTCCCTTCTCGGTGTTATTTCGACTCTACTGATCAAAAAGGTTCAGTGAAAGGTATCAATGCAAAGTATCCCGGAAACCCGGAACTCACGCCGATATGCGTAACTGCGAGTGACCTTTATTCACCGCGAAGCATCGCGATGGTTCCAGGTAGGTCGTCGGCCTTAATTAAGACTTCCCTTGCCTTAGAACCTTCACTTGGTCCAACAATGCTGCGTGATTCCATTAAGTCCATCATGCGCCCAGCTTTGGCAAAACCAATGCGTAGCTTGCGCTGCAACATCGAAGTCGAGCCAAACTGGGTAGACACCACAAGTTCAACGGCTTGAAGCAAGATGTCAATGTCGTCGCCGATGTCTTCATCGACTTCCTTCATCATCGAAACTGGCTTCACCACTTCTTCGATGAACTGCGCTTCACCTTGGGCTTTGCAATGATTCACAATCTGGCGAATCTCAGCTTCGGAAACAAACGCACCTTGAATACGCATCGACTTGCTTGAACCCATCGGCAAGAACAAACCATCGCCTTGGCCCACTAATTTTTCTGCACCCGGCTGATCCAAAATTACTCGTGAGTCAGTGACGCTCGAAGTTGCAAAAGCAAGTCGACTTGGCACGTTTGCCTTGATCAAACCCGTCACGACGTCAACGCTTGGCCGCTGCGTAGCAATAACTAAGTGGATACCTGCTGCGCGAGCAAGTTGGGTGATACGCACGATCGAATCTTCAACATCGCGCGGCGCCACCATCATCAAGTCAGCAAGCTCGTCAATTACAACGAGTAGATACGGATACGGTGCAAGATCGCGTTCGCTGCCAGCTGGCAAAGTGAGCTTGCCGGTTCTTACTGCTTTGTTGAAATCATCGATGTGACGGAAACCGAAATGCGAAAGGTCGTCGTAGCGGCGATCCATTTCCTTTACAACCCAAGCCAAAGCGTCTGCTGCCTTTTTCGGGTTGGTGATGATCGGGGTAATGAGGTGCGGAACTCCCTCATAAGCGGTGAGTTCAACCCGCTTTGGGTCAACCAGGATCATGCGTACATCATCTGGAGTTGCCCGCATCAAGATTGAGGTGATGAGTGAGTTGATGCAACTGGACTTGCCTGCACCAGTAGCGCCGGCAACCAAGATATGCGGCATTTTGGCGAGGTTAGCGACGACATAACCGCCTTCAACGTCTTTCCCAAGCGCAGCGACCATTGGGTGTGGCTCGCCTGTTGCGGACTTGCTACGCAGAACGTCGCCCAGTGCCACAAGTTCGCGATCGGTATTGGGAATTTCAATACCAATGGCCTTTTTCCCCGGGATCGGGCTCAGAATTCGCACGTCGGCACTAGCTACTGCGTAGGCAATGTTCTTACTCAACGCGGTAACTCGCTCAACCTTGACGCTTGGTCCAAGTTCGATTTCATAGCGAGTGACGGTCGGTCCACGCATGAAGCCGGACACAACTGCATCGATACCGAATTGTTCAAGAACCTCAGTGAGTGCAGCAACCACGAGTTCATTGGCTTTGGTTGCCGCTTTGGGAACCGGGCCGTTTTTCAGCATTGTGCTGGGTGGCAGCACATAGGCGCTTTTACGAAATTTAGCTCGAGGAGTGCCTGTTGGTTTCGTTGGCGCACTTTCAACGTTGACAACAACCGTCTCGTTTCGAGCTGGATGTCCTTCAACTGCAATCGCTTGCGTCTCATTGAAATTGTTGATCGATGTCGAACCAACTGGTGCGATTCCTGACATCAGCAAAGCGGCAGGTCGGTGATCTTCGTCAATCACTGGTGCAATGAAAGGCTCATCCCCGGCAAGTCCTTCAGGGAACACATCGACGTCTTCGAAATCTTCGTCGTAATCAAACTCCGATTGTTCTGCACTTTCATAGTCAATGCCATCGTGATCTGAATCCGATGCCTTGCCTCCGCGAGCGCGATGAGTAAGTGCAGCGACGAGGTCTTTGACCGAGTGCAATGAGGTCGCAGTGACGACAAGCGCCCCAAAAGCCATGAGGAGAAGCAACACGATGCCCGAAACGATCGGACCAACTGCACTGGCCAGCGGTGCAGAAAAGATCCAACCAAAGAATCCGCCGGCAGAGTTCATCGCTGCCGCACCATCGCTTGGGGCTGGCGTGCCATGAAGCAGGTGCCACATGCCGATGAAACCAACGGTGAGCGCGGAACTACCAATCAGGATGCGACCTGGAATAAAGGCAGCATCTGGATGCCGCAACGTTCGCCAGGCCAACACAACGAGCACTATTGGCAAGAACACGGCTAATACGCCGATGAGTGACTCCGCGACCATCGAAAGCCCAGAAACGAACCAAGCATCAACACCACACCAAACGCCAGCAACGAGCGCCACCGCCAAGGCCAGTAGACCAAGGGCTAAGCCGTCGCGACGTTCGTGGGCTTCCAGATCACGGGCTCCCGAGCCAAAACTACGCGCCAGATGACCAATGGCAGTCGCGATGCCAAGCCAAAGCCCGCGCACCATGCGCCCAAACCACATGACCACCCGGATGAGTGGCCCAGGGGCGAGGGGCGCAGATACCCGCTTCGGGGCAGCTTTTTTTGAACGTGCAGGACTCTTACGAGCAGCGCTCTTTTTCGCACTGCCTCGTGGGGAAGATCCGCGTGCAGCACTTTTACGCGCCGGAGCGGACGTACGAGACGCCATGTGGCGACCCTACCGACCAAATCCCACAAGTCACGGTAGTCACACGCGTAACACGGCGAAATCGGCCACTTTGGGTCGTGCTAGCGAATATCCCTCGGATCGAGATAGACGTGAACCGCGCCAAGGGCTGCCTTTGCCGACCGAGAGGCCGTGATCGCATGCAGTTGGGCAGCCAAGGCTGCGCCATCCTTGCGATCCACCAAAATAATGGCTTGTCCATCAGTTGGCCCCAGAATCCTGACGTTCAAAGCTGTCTCGACTTCAGCGATAACAGCCACGAGATCATTGATCTCGCCCTTAATCACCGCGGCCCGTGAATCTGGTGGCAGGCCTGTGGCCTTGCGATCAGCCAGTTCGCGAGTTGCAAACCAACCGGCATCCCAACGCACAAGTGCCTGCACTGCCGTGAGTGCGTGATCGGCCGTAATAACAATGTGCGCTTTTGGTCGTGCGAGCAATGCCGCAGCAAACCATCGTCGGACGGCTTCTTCGCCGGCTCGTAGCCCTGTTCGCATCAGTTGGGTGCGAGCATCCAGTAACACGATTGCGGCATAGCCGTCTACTGCAATCGGCTCTGCTCCAGGAGTTGCCACCACAAGTGCGGGTGTGGAATCAACCTCACGGTGAATGCTTTCCCCTGACGACCAAATGATTGGTGTGCCCGGAAATGCCCGACCAAACTCTTCTGCAGTTCGTTCAACTCCAGTTGCAGATGCTCGAAACTCGTTGCTGTGGCAGTTCGTGCATGTCCAATTGCCAACGAGCGCACCGCACCACATGCACTGCGGAACTCCCTGTCGTGATTTGAGCGCCAGCGGACCACCACATGAACACATTGCAGATTCCCGGCATTGCTGACAGGACAACAATGGCAAATAGCCTTTGCGTGGTACTTGAATTAACACCGGCCCGGTGCGCAAACCTTCTTTTGCAACAGCCCAGGCGGTGTGCGGAATTCGCGCAGAGGCTGCAGCCGGATCCCTGGCTAAGTCTTCTGTTTCTAAAGCTCGAATCACTGGAGCGTGAGCTCGCAACCATGCACGGTCTGGTTCAAGCGCGGTTGCCCATCCTGAATCAATCCAGCTTTGCGTTTCCACACTTCTTGACGGTCCACCAATGAGAAGAGCGCACGATTCATTGTGTGAACGCAGCGCTGCAACATCGCGAACATTCCAATAAGGCGCTTGCGGTTCCCAGCAGGCATCATCTGCGTCGTCCCACACGATGATGAGTTGCAGATCCTTTACTGGCGCGAAGACTGCATTTCGAGTTCCGATAACGAGGCGCGTTTCACCGCGTAACACCGAACAAAATTCGCGATACCTGCGCTCGGGCCCAAGTTCTGCAGAAAGCAGGGCGCGAGTGGATGTGAGATCTTCGGTGACCTTTGCGAGTTGACGAACATCCCAAGCATCGGGCACAACCACAAGCACACTGCCTGTGTCTTGAGATAACACCGCGTGCACAAGTGCAACAACGTCGGCAGTCCACGGCTGTGCTGGCGCACTCCCCCAAACTCCACGCACATCTGTGAGGCGCCCTTGACTCGCGCGTTCAAGGAGCGCTCGTCCGTGCGTATATCGATCCCACGCGGCCCAGTCTTCGTCGGTGAGCTCCGCATTCATCGGCGCGCGACTCGAAGGTGCAGCTTCACCACGAGCATGGCGCGGGGGTACTGCAGAACGAAAGACATCACTAAACGTGCCGGCGAATCGTTGGGCAACCGCAGTGATCAGAGCCGTTGTTTCATCATTCAGCACTGGCTCGGCAGAAAGTACGCGTTCAATCGGACGAAGCGTCTTGGCTTCACTGGTCGCGATGCGCCCTACGACAACTCCACCAAGGAGTCGCCCAGCAAAGCGAACACGGACCCGCACGCCAGCAACAACTTGATCGTTGAGCTTTTCAGGGATCGCGTAATCGAAGATCCGATCGAGATGCGGCAAAGGTGCATCAATTCGCACCTGTGCAACTGGATCAACCTCAGCTAGAGCTGCTTCCTTGCGCGCGGGTTTGGCGCGCTTGGGAAGAAACTCGAGCTGATCACTCACACGAACAGGCTAGATGCCTGCAACCTCACGCAATAGCTCGGCACGATCGATGCTCTCCCAAGTGAAGGTTGGACCGACCTTGGTGCGCTTTGATGCATCAGCATTATCGAGCAGTTCATTGGTGCCTTGCGGACGACCAAAGTGACCGTAGGCACTCGTGGTGCGGTAAATCGGACGCAAGAGATCAAGGTCGCGAATGATGGCAGCCGGACGCAGATCGAAGACACGCAATACGGCTTCTTGAATTGCTTCATCACTGAGCACACCCGTGCCGAAAGTTTCAACAAAGACACCGACCGGGTGCGCCTTACCAATTGCGTAAGCAACCTGGACTTCACAACGGGTTGCAAGGCTTGCGGCAACCACGTTCTTGGCAACCCAACGCATGGCGTAAGCAGCTGAACGGTCAACCTTTGAAGGATCCTTGCCGGAAAAGGCACCGCCACCGTGACGTGCCATACCGCCGTAGGTGTCAACGATGATCTTGCGGCCAGTCAGACCCGCATCGCCCATCGGACCACCGACAACAAAGTTGCCAGTTGGGTTCACGAGTAAACGGAAATCCTTGGAATCAAGATCAATGCCAGCAAGAATTGGCTCAACAACATGCTTGCGAATATCTGGCGTGAGCATCGTATTCAAATTGATGTCAGCTGCATGCTGACTAGAAATAACAATGGTGTCAATGCGAACTGGACGCTGATTCTCGTCATATTCAATGGTGACCTGAGTTTTACCATCGGGACGTAAGTAAGGAATGGTTCCGCTTTTGCGAACTAAGGTGAGTTGCTCAGACAACCGGTGCGCCAAGGAAATAGGCAGCGGCATGAGTTCGACAGTGTCGGTGCAGGCGTAACCAAACATCAGGCCTTGGTCACCAGCGCCTTGGCGGTCAAGTGGGTCTACCGAACCTTCAGCGCGTTCTTCATAGGCATCGTCTACGCCCATGGCGATGTC
>WLNQ01000041.1 GCA_009699705.1 Actinomycetota bacterium
ACCTTGTTGATCAGCTGGGTAACGATTGGTGCCTGGTAGACCGGATCAATGATGATCGGGCGCTTCGGGGCAGGACCTTTACGAGGCATTAAGCCTTCTCCTTCTTCGCGCCGTACTTACTACGGGCCTGCTTGCGGTTCTTCACACCTTGGGTGTCAAGTGCGCCGCGGATGACCTTGTAACGAACACCGGGCAGATCGCGAACGCGACCACCGCGGACAAGAACGATTGAGTGCTCCTGCAAGTTGTGACCAACGCCTGGGATGTAGGCAGTGATTTCGATGCCAGAGGTCAGACGCACGCGGGCGACCTTACGAAGCGCAGAGTTCGGCTTCTTAGGTGTCGTTGTGTACACACGGGTACACACGCCACGGCGCTGTGGGCTGCCCTTAAGCGCGGGGGCCTTGGTCTTGGTGACCTTGTCCTGCCGTCCCTTACGGACCAGCTGCTGAATCGTTGGCACGTGTTGCCTTTCTCGTTGTTGACCTTGCTGTTTCTCATCCCTCAGTGTCCGACCCACGCGGTCGGGTGTGTCGCGCACCTTGCGGCGGCAACATTCACCAACTTCGTAGGTAGATCCCAGATGCGAGATTCGCATCGATGCGTGCTTCGGGGGAAGTTCGCACAGCGGGTTGCGTCTGAGGGGTCAGACACGAAGGGGAAGATTACCCGGCTTTGCTTCCAAGAGTCAAAACGGGGTCGACTTTTGGGCCAAACTGGGCTATTTCCCTCACGGATGCGTGGGTTGTGACCCGGCACCTGCGAGGAGAAGAACGATACCGATAAAGCCGCCGATGACCAAAACCGCGATCCAAAAGCCGATATTGATCCAGGCAATCAACTTGGCGGCCAATAACAGACCCCCGCCAGAAACCTGGCCAGCAGAGGTTGAGATCGACTTGTCGGCTTTCATCGCAAAGATTAAAGCAACGACTGCGAAAACTATCGGGCAGGCAATCCAGGAGATCAGCGACAGGATGAACGCGACTATTGCATCGCTTGAGGTGCGCGCAACTTGATCGCGAGCGGTTTCTTCTGCGGGCTCACTAGCGTCCAGCGACAGCGCTACCGGGTCACCGAGGGCATTTGGTGCTTCTGGGTCGCTAGGCCAAGTTTGCTCTGCTGTGGGCGTGCCCTCGTCACTCATACCCCAACTGTATGTGAGCCTTATCCCGGCATCTAGCCGAAAACCGCAATCCAGGACTCACCTGCTTCCTGAGAGGCAGTGACGTTCACGAAAGGCAGCGATGACCTTTGACGCACCCCTCGTGGCAGCGGCAACGATCAAGAGAGCCGGACTTGATCCACAGGCTTGCTCGGTGGACGACGCCGTCCACCAACTGCAACTCGCACACGTGCTTCTCGATGGCGGCTTTGACGGGGTTGCCACCCTTGAGGAGGCATTGGCGGGGGGCGACCACGGTCTTGGCACTGTGGATCGACTCGACGGTGAACTCGTTGTTGTCGACGGTGAACCTTGGCGGGTTGATTGGCATGGCACTGCAGAACTCATGCCACTCAATACCCGCACCCCGTTTGCGATTGTGTCGACCTTGGATTCGCCAACAGTGATGCGCCTACAAGATGTTGACCTTCATGAAGTCAAAGTCATCATTGAGCAACTCGTCGATGATCCTGGTGCAATTGTTTCTGTTCGTATCGAAGGATCATTTAGTCGAGTACTCGTGCGAAGTGTGAAACCGCAGGATCCGCCCTACCGAACATATGCAGAAGTCTGTGCGGTTGATGAAGTGCGTTGGGAACACATGCCTTTCTATGGAGTCTTCGTTGGTTTTCGATTCCCAGAACTCGAACCAGGCGCTGCAATAGCAGGCCTGCATTTACACGGACTCGATAACTTGCGCACAACTGGCGGCCACAACTACGAGATGCATATTCGCGATGCAAAACTCAGTGTTGGTATCACTCGTGATGTTGTGATGCACCTGCCAGACAAGAGCATGGTTGACCTGTTAGAAACACCACCCGCTATTCGCGCAACGCAGCGTGCATTACTCCGACGTGGCCCGATGACTATCCCTGAGATCGCAGCGAATTTGAATATCGACGAAATCGAAGCTGAGAACCGCGTGAGCTGGCTTGGGGATCGTGGTTTTGTCGAAGAACTCATCGGCGGCATCGGTGGACTCGGTGGCGAGCCACGATGGCGAATGCACCTTCACACCCATGGCGCGAAAACAACGCCAAAGATAAAAGCACTTCTCGATCGCCTGTAAATCTGAGGGTGGGGAAATTGAAAATGCTTGATGCGGCAGGATGCTCTCGTGACTGACCACGCGCAAACCCGAGGTGCCTTCCGCAACCTTCTTGGCTGGTATCGGCCTTATCTCCAAGGGTCAGGTAAAACACTTACCCTTGGTTTGATTTGCACGGCAATCATGCTGGCCTGCCAGGCCGCAATTCCATTAGTTTTTGAGACGCTTCTTCACCATGGCCACTGGAGTTCATTGGTATATTGGCTCATGGGGCTCATGGTGGCCCAGTTGGTGATCGGATACTTCGCACATATCGCCGGTCACACCGTTGCAGTCACTTCGGCGAATCAGCTGCGTCGTCGTATTTTCCAAGTGACCTTGACAGGTAAATCCCTACAAGGACATGGACTTGATCGCGCATCAGTTGTGAGCCGCCACACCACCGATGTGGATTACCTGAGCGATGCATTTGAACAAACCTTTAATCAGGGATTACCAGGTGTCTTTCGAATCTTGATCAGCCTTGGATTGCTGACATACATCGAATGGCATGCTGGTGTTGCGATGGCTGTCGCCACGTTGGTGTTCTTGTTCATTCGAAGTACTATCGGTCGCACACTTATCACGTTAGATCGCGAACGACTCGATGCGAATAACCTGCTCGGTGAGGCTGTAGATGAAGCGATCACTTCACCTCGGATCATCTCGGGGCTTCATCTACACAACTGGATTACTTCACGATTTAACACCCGAAGTCATGATCTCAGCGAAGCAGCGCATCACCAAGGAATCAGTATTGCCAAACTCGTCACTGGTGCACATGCAGCAGGTTTAGCTGGACTCTTATTTGTCGTCTTATTTGCAATCACTTCAGGCGAAGAAACGTTAGCGGCCGTCGCCGCAGCAATCTTGTATGTCGAGGGTGTTGTACGCGGGCTCGAGGCTTTACCTTCATGGATCCGATCTATTCAACTCGCACTCGTGAGTCGCGCACGCATCGATCAAATTCTGGTCGGCTCAGATGACCATCGCAAACAGGTCGATGCTTTCACCAAATCAATCCATCCAGGATTGAGTCTTGAAACGCTAGCCTTTCCTCCCAACGGCATCGTCGGCCTCGTTACCGACTCAAGCATCGACCCTGGGCTAGTTCTCTCAATCCTTGCTGCAGGCCATCACAAAGATTCATGGAGAGAAACGCTCGATGGGCATCACTTGCGTACTGCTCATGTGAACCTCGACGTGGTTCTCGTGCCCGATGATCCCAGCGGATTCAACTCAACTATTCGAGAACAGGTTCATGCTGTTGCTCCCGAACTCAGCGACGCACACATTCGTGCACTGCTGAAGCAAGTGGGTATCGATGATTTTTCAATCTCTGAGAACGGTCTGGACTCTCCCCTAGGCCCCGGTAGTGCTCTCCTCACACCTAATGAGCGTCAGCGACTCTCGTTAGCAATTGCTCTAGCTGCTGCGCCTATAACTTTATTGGTCGGCCCACTAATTTCATTGGCTGATAGTGAGACTGCACGTCCATTGCTCAAGGTTCTTCGTGAATCAAATGTTTCGAACATCATCGTGTGTTTGCGTGATCCTGACATGGCAAATGAAGTTGATCTCGTTCTGTACTGCACCGCCAAGGGTCATCAACTTGCGACGCACGAAGAACTACTCGTGAGTTCACCGGAATATTCGCAATTGTGGTCACGCAGACTCAGCACAGGCGAAATCGATCTTTCAAGTATTGGTATCGAAGCTGGGCAACACGAAAATCTACTCACTCGCATGCTCACTGAACGCTATGAAGCTGGGGATTACATTTACCGCCAGGGTGCACCGGCTGACAGAGTTGTGTTCATTATTTCGGGATCAGTGGAAATTGCCACCCAAGATGACGAAGGTCATCAACGACGAGTTGCAATCCTGGGCCCGGGTAATCATTGCGGTGACCTGCGGTTAACCGTTGGAGAAGAGCGCGGCGAACACGCAATAGCAATTCAAACAACAGTTACTCGATCACTCTCGCGTGAAGCGATTTCCGCAGGCATGATGGGGCTACTCGATCGCACTCCAGCTGAGCGCCGAATAGTTGCTTCAATCTTGCGTGAAGGTAGCTCGTCACTCGAAGAAATTTCGGCTCGATTAACCGAATTCGATCATGCTGAACTTTCTAAAGCAATCGATCTTTTACTGAGCGATGGGGCGCTGCGCGAAAGCGAAGGCCGCTATTCCGTCATTCAGAAGCGAGCAGTAAAAGCAGGCGGTCGAGCATTACTCGACAAACTCAACTTCGACTAGCCAAGTTGCTCGCAATTCAACAAGATGCTCTGTACCGTCGGGTTACTTTCAGATAGTCCATAGTTATCTATCAAGAATGCAGACACTGCAGCCTTGGTGACTTCTCGAAGTGGCACTTGCTTACCTGCTGGGAGTAATTTGAGATTCACACTCATTGGTACAAACTCAACGTCCCCAAATTCCTTCCAATGCTTTCCATGAGTCGGTTCGCGATAGTCGATGGCCGGGCTTAAATGCCCCATGCGCTTCCACCCTGCGACGTGTTTTGGTTGAATCTCACTCATCATTGCTAGGAGTTCAATTCCATGCGCCCGTGAATCCGCATCGCACCAAGCTTCAGCAAAGTCGTTAAAAGCTGTAAGCCATCCGCTCGGTAATTCGGCCCGCACTTCTTGATCCACCGCCATGTAGTGACGAAGGATGACTTTGCGGTCAAGATTCACATGGAAGACACACTCGCCGCAGGTTTTGCCATCAACGAGCAATAACCACTGGTGCTCAATCACATATGACTGGGAAGCGCCATGGAGCCAAGTTTGTTCAAAATCACTGACTGCCCAGGGATAGCTTGACTCAAAGTGTCGAAGGTGAATCGCCTGAAGCTCACGAAGCGCATCTTCAGTGGTGCCGGGCAGCACATCAATAACCGACATCCCAGGGATACCAGTAATCAATGTGCCGACGCCGAAACTCATGATTGAGTTGGTTCTTCTCTCATCCGACGCCGCATTTCTGCCGCTTTTGCTGCGATATCGGCGAACCCTTCGCTTTCGGTGATCTCCTTGACCGCTTCTGTGCGGCGGGCGTGATCAATCTCAACCTTCAAACGCGTCACTTCTTGCTTCAGGGATTGCTCACGAGCTGCGACCTTGGATGCCATCAGAGCAAAGGACTCCGCAAGGGTGTACATCTCATCTCGCAGACGTGAACGCATGAGGGACTTCACATTCAGGTCGTATTCACCATCCGCAATACGTGAAGTGGCCACCGTTAAGCGCTTCAAGCGACGAACTATGTTGGTTGAGATAAGCAGCACTAAGCCAACCAGCACGATGTAGCTGATGATGAGTGCTGGTAACACCTTTGAGCGAACATCAGCCTGTACTTGAGCGACGTAGTCAAGTGAGTAATCCTGACCAATGCCACCTACAGATTTGCCACTCTTATCAAGAATGGGGGTGTAGGTCGAAATCCACGAACCATAAGCATCTGTGTATGCCGGTTGCTGCGTTGTTTTAGTCAAACCCTGAGTCATCAGGCTGTACGTAGTGTCATCCGTGACGTCGGCCAAAGGCACTTTGAAGTGATAGCCCGTCTGTGGATCGCGATAGTAGCCAGAAGAAGCAGAAGTGTAGAGCTTTCCGTCTTTAGGGTCCTTAAACCACGTATAAGTTCCTGCCTTGACCACGTTGTAGACAGTGAAGAGATCAGCTGCAACCGACTTGTAGAGCGGGCTTGTCGGATAGCCAAACCCGGTCTCATCCTTTGCATCAGGAACTGCTGGCACAGATGCATTCAATGTAGAAAAGTCATCGCCATTGACAGTCTTCGTCGCACCCTCAACGTGAAGGGTGAGTTCACTTGATAGACGATCCTGTGTTGTATTCGCAGTTAAGTCCAGAATGAACCATCCGATAAAGGCAAAGATGACCGTGAAGAGGCCAACAAAACTGAAGGTGAGCTTCCAACGAAGCGAAAGATTTATGTGTCGATCGTCATGCCCATCATCAGTGATAGTCACCGGGGCCTTCGTGCTGCTTGCCATGATTCTCCTTGGATACCTTGTGAACAGAAAATGAGTGCTCCACCCGTCAGGGTTTGACGGCAACGCCTTTGCTTTGTAGAAGTTCAAGAATGGTTTCGCGATTCTTCATCGACGTGACCTCTTCTGGGGAGATTGAAATTTGGAATGCGGCTTCAAGTTCTTCAACAATCCCTAAGTGCACAAGTGAATCCCAGTCAGTCGTGACTTGGTATTGAATTTCATCCCAGATCACCGGCTCCTTGAGTTGCAAGAGCGCGACGAGAATACCATCGACCCGTGACACATTACCCATTTCGCTGCTCATCTCGAATTTCTCTCTCGGTATTTCTTCTAGCCGAAGTCAAGGGTTCGGTTTTGCTTGCGCCGGCGTAGTCGCCAGTTCATCAGGCTGTCTTCCCAGCCTTTGATCACCTTGATCGACAAAGGAATTGCCGCCGCCGCAATGAGTGTTGCAATAATCGACGAAATCCAGAACCGATCAAACGCAAAGCCAATGGCAACGATTGGTGCCGCCAGAATCAAGCCTGTCGCGACGGGTAAAAGATCGATAATGAACGAAACGCGGGTGCGTCTCTCGTCTGGAACTAGCGCTAATGCCCCTCTCCGTGCATTCTCATCCAGGCTCCACCGTGGTAAGCGCCAGATCGTGATAGCCACGATGATGACAGCGACCGAACCCATAGCGGCGCCAACTGTCATGACGATGCCTGCAATTACTGCGGCAATCGGGAGCAAGATCAACGTGCCAGGAATGCCGATTTTCCCCGCGATGCGCTCAGCGAAGAAATATTGAATGGCAAGACATCCGGCAAGTCCAATGAGCCAAGCACCAGCAAACACCACTTGTAGCTCTTGCGCATCGCGTCCAATAATGTCTCCCACGCCGACGCTGAAGCCCATCACAATTGTGGTTCCGCCCACGAAAGAAAGCATCGAAGCTGACAATAGGTAGCGCCAAATTGGCACACCGGTGATAAATCCCCAAGCACTCTTGAATGACTCTGGGTAACTCTCCGCCTTGGCTGTTCCCAGCGCTGCGTGACTTCCGCGCAATACCCGAGGCAGCCAGATAGCGATACCAATACAAACGATCGGAGAAATTACCAATAATGAAGTAAGCGAAACGTCTAAGTTCTTCAAGAGTGAAGGACTCACGAATGCCACACCAAGTCCCAGGAATTGTCCTACATAGGTCCATGCCACTAGCCAGCCGAAAATTTTCTGACCTTCAGCGACATTGAACTCATCGCCCGCAAGACTCCAGATGAGCAAGGGAACTAAGAAATTCAGTTGGTCGGCCAGCAGCCAAATCAGGCCAGTTGCAATGATCGGTGTAACGCCTGCTGAAATACACACAAGAGCGATTACAAAGACTAGAGCGTACGCGAGTGACACGTAACGTAAGACCCGCAATCGAGCTGCTTGATCCACAAATCGGAATTGAGCCAAGCCAAGCAACACGAGACCAAGGCCCCCGAGCGGGTAGATATAGAGCAGCGACTGGGTGCCAGCGAGGGCGATCATTTGACTCGAAGCGACAACCTCTGTGACAAAGCCCGCGAAAAATATTGCAGCTAGCGCTACTGCCATTGGAATTGCACGGCGTTTTAGTGACGCCCCGCCCATTTCAGCCCGAAACTCACCGTGCTCACGTCGTTCAATTACAGCCTCGGGCACCGTGGCCTCATCACCGCGCGCCTGCACTTCTGCCTTACGAGTTGCCAAGAAATCCCAAGCATCATCAGAACTACTTGTTCCCGGCTTGTTCGACACCGGGATGTCTGGTGCAGAGCTCTTTTGTTCGCTTGTCCGCTTGGGAAGGAAATCCCAAACATCACCCGACTCGTCGGTCTCACCCATGCGTGATTACTGCGTAACTCGAAGTGCAATCGTCCTGATCTGCTCTGACCAGTCGTGATCTGGGCTGGTGAGAGAGAAAAGACCAGCAGATGCGTTCTGCACCACTTCTTCAGCGAGCGGCAATACCGCTGCTGTTTCTGACGCGTATGCTGCCGTCATCTGCTCACGAAGGTCTGCAGTATCGACGCCTCGAGGAACCTTGTTTACCACTAAGTAGAGCGCTGGTACGCCTAGCTTGCGGGCGATATCCACTGTCACAGCCGTGCCCTGGAAATCCTGACGGTCTGGTCGAAGAATCAGCAGCAGGATGTCACTGATCGTGATGGAGAGCAGCGTCTCTTCGTTCAAACCTGGGTGGGTGTCAATGAGCAGGTAATCCAACTCAAGATCCTTTGCAAGGTCGCGGAATCCATCGTTAAGCGTGCCTACGTCGTAACCTTCGCGCAAAACTCGGGCAATGTCGCCGGCCTTCATGCTGGAAGGCACGAGGAACAGTGCTCCACCTGGCGCAACGGTTGCACTCGCGGCAATCACCGAGGTCACATCATGTGCAGCATCTTTAATCGCGATCTTGCCCCACAGGTAGTCATTGAGGGTGTTGTCGAGATCATCGGAAAAGCCGAAAAGCACATGGATTCCTGGGCTCTGAATATCGGTATCGATCACACCAACCCGGTGACCCATAGCGGCTAGTTGACCAGCCACATTTGAGGTGGTGTTGCTCTTTCCTGTGCCCCCACGAAATGAGTGAATGGAAATTACAGTGGTCATGAAAGAACTCCCTCAAATCAAACGATCAACCTAGGGGCCTTATCGTAGGGGGGTCTGAGTTCTCCAGTGTCCAGAACCACCGAATGCTCCCTAATCCAATGCTGCAAAAAGCTGAGCCCGACGTGCGGCTCGGCGTCTTTGCACCAATCCTCGACCACCTACCTCTTTGGCTTGGTCGACTATGCCGTTCATGAGCGATTCGACTTCCACATTCGCATAGACGAATGCTTCAGTGTCCACAGCGGGATCGGCCAGCCATTGGGTGACCAGAATGTCACCGACGTGGGTTTCAGTGGCCGGACGAAATTCAGGAATATACGTACCAAAACCTAAGCCAAGCTCGGTGAGGCCAGCCCCGACCAGTGCAAGCGCGGGTTGATTCGCTGGCAGTCGAACCTGAACATATTCAGCCCCTGATCGACGCATCTGCTCCATCGCTGAATCTACGGCTTCGACCAGATCCTCACCGGCAACCGTCACGTCAACGATGCCCAAGCGATTGCTGGCATCAAAGCGAGTTGCCAACGCAGAATCCTTTGGTACGACTGCCATCCGTTCCACATCTGCAAATGCTCGGGGCCAACTTGAAGATTCAAGAATCGATTGAACAAAGGGCAGGTACGGCGCTGGGATCGAAATGCTCGCTGACGTGAGTGGCTGCAATGCAGTGAAAGCAACGGAAAGCGAGGTGCGATCGGTAAGCATGCCTTGGGTGATCCCCACCTGCATGAGTGGTTGCGAATAATGCAAATACGCACCAACCATGGTTGCGCCTTCGGTCAGTGCAATGTGCTGAGTAGCCGAATGAGTGAGCACCGGTTCGCGTAGTCGGCCGGCAATCCCTGCGGCTATCAAGCGTTCTAGTAAGCGATCGCCCACCTGTTGGGCTAGGCCACGCTTACGAAAAGCCGGGTCAGTTACCGTGACACCGGTTTCAACAACGCTCGGTGAAAGGAAGACCGCTCCCCAATGGGCTGCGATGCGACCATCTTCAGTGACGGCAACTTCTCCGATGCGCTCACCTGAAGAAATCATTGCGGCGACACGATCTGGATAGTAAAAATCACCGTTGGGATATGACCATCCGTAACACCGATAAATCGTGCGTGTGAGTTCAACAGCATCTTGCGGAACAAGTTCCCGGAAGGTCACGGGTTCACTCGTCAACTCAACTATGGCATCCGCGCTATCGATGCCATCAAGATCAAGAATCTGGTGATAAGAAGGCAATGCGAATCGCACCTGAGTGACGTTGCCGTCACCACTTGCACTCGCACTGATGCTCGTCACGACTCCGTGCTCGAGCAGTGGAAGTACTGAGTCGGGTGGGCCCACAATTGGTAATCCGCGATCATGTAACGAAAGCATGAGTTCACTGCCCTCATTGGTCACTGTTATAACAAGCGCGGTGCTTTCTTCGCCACCGCTGAGGCGAGTGGCGGCATCGGTCGCGAGGAGGGTCATCACTAATCCAGCACCCTCGCCTGCAACTCCAAGCGCAGTCACTGCGGTTCTCGCGGCAGCGCTAAGCACTGCAATACCTGCCGTGTTGGCCTCGGCTGTCAATGAAAACATGTGCACACCCTAGGCCCCTGCATCAGGAGATGTGACTGATCGGGGAAGGTACTCGAAGGGCCCACATCGCCACCGCCGCTGCCGCAGCAACATTGAGTGAGTCGACTCCCCCAGCCATAGGAATGCGGACCGTGAGATCACAATCTGCCACGGTGAGGTCGGATAGACCCCCGCCTTCGGCTCCCAAGACAATCGCCAAGCGCGCAGGTGGATCGCTGGCTAATTCATCAAGTGAAATGGAATCCTGTGCCAAGGCAAATGCAGCCACGCTGAACCCAGCAGCTTTCAAGATTTTACGGTCTCGCTGCCAATCAATGCGCGTCCACGGCACTTGAAAGACCGTGCCCATGCTTACCCGGATTGATCGCCGATAGAGCGGATCTGCGCACTGCTCAGTAATAAGAACTGCATCCGCACCAATGCCAGCGACCGAGCGAAAGATTGCACCGACATTGGTGTGGTCAATGACCCCATCCAGGATGACGATGCGTCGCGGATCAGATTTCAAAAGGTCAGTCAGTGACGGCAATGCCGGGCGTTGCATGGATGCAAGTGCACCGCGATGCACATGGAAACCGGCAATCTTTTCAAGTTCGGACTCTTCGGCAATAAAGACTGGCGTATCCGGAAAACGACTGGCTACTTCTTCAATGAGTTCGCTCATCCGTGGCAGCCAGCGATCCGACATCAACAATGATCGTGGCTGGTGACCAGCACGCAGGGCACGCAGGATTACTTTGGCACTCTCGGCAATGTATAAACCGTGCTCTGCTTCAAAACTTGTACGTAGGGCAACATCGGTGAGGTCAATGTAATCACCAAGTCGTGCATCACTTTTTGCATCAACATGTTCAATTGGCATCATTCACCTCTCCCGTAAATATAAGAAGGGGAAGGACAATGTCCTTCCCCTTCTCACCTAATCTGGCTTACGTTATTGAGTTCTTTCGAGTTACGCGTTGTATCCGCGGAAGTCGAACTCTTCCAAAGGCACTGCAGCACCTGAATTGGTTGCGAAGCCGGTGTAATCAAGTTCGTCGTAATTGGCGAACGTTGCGTACATCGCGTTCTTTGCTTCTTCAGTTGGCTCAACCCGAATGTTGCGGTACTGCGGCATGCCGGTACCTGCTGGGATGAGCTTGCCGAGGATGACGTTTTCCTTGAGCCCGAGCAGTGGATCGCTCTTGCCGTGGATAGCAGCATCGGTGAGCACGCGAGTGGTCTCCTGGAAGGAAGCTGCCGACAACCATGATTCAGTTGCAAGCGATGCCTTCGTGATACCCATGAGTTCTGGACGACCAGCAGCAGGAGTTCCACCTTCGGAAACCACGCGACGGTTAGTCGTTTCGAACTTATTGCGCTCGATGACATCACCAGTGAGGAAGCCTGAGTCACCATCATCAATGATTGTGACGCGCTTGAGCATCTGGCGAACGATGACCTCAATGTGCTTGTCATGGATCGATACACCCTGTGAGCGGTAGACCTCTTGCACCTGATCAACCAAGTACAACTGGACTGCGCGCTGACCAAGAATACGAAGCACCTGCTTTGGATCAACTGCACCAACGGTGAGCTGATGACCAACCTGCACATGCTGTCCGTCTTCAACGAGCAAACGGGTGCGCTTTGACACTGGCTGCGCAATTTCTTCGCTGCCATCGTCTGGAACAACCACAAGCTTGCGAGTCTTGTCAGTGTCATCGACGCGAACCCGGCCGGTGACCTCACTGATTGGCGCAACACCCTTAGGGGTACGAGCCTCAAAGAGTTCAACAATACGTGGAAGACCGTGCGTGATGTCCTCGCCTGCCACACCGCCGGTGTGGAAGGTACGCATGGTGAGCTGAGTTCCAGGCTCACCAATTGACTGGGCTGCAACGATGCCGATGGCCTCGCCGACGTCAACCAACTTGCCGGTTGCCATTGACTTGCCGTAACACATTGCACACGTGCCGACCTTGCTCTCACAGGTAAGCACTGAGCGGGTGCGAACTTCTGTTGCACCCAGGCTTACGAGTTCTTCAAGACGAGCAGTGGTGAGTTCTTCACCTGACAATGCGATGACCGTGCCGTTGACCTCAACATCGCGACCAAGCACGCGAGTGCTGACAGCGGTGTCAATGTTGTCGAGCTGCACCACAACGCCGCCGCGCAATTCACCAATTTGAATTGCTGTGCTGCGCTCGGTGAAGCAATCAACTTCACGAACGATGACGTCCTGTGACACGTCGACGAGACGACGAGTCAAGTAGCCGGAGTCAGCGGTACGAAGTGCGGTATCTGCAAGACCCTTACGAGCACCGTGCGTTGAGATGAAGTATTCGAGAACCGACAAGCCTTCACGGAAGTTGGACTTGATCGGACGCGGAATAATCTCGCCCTTTGGGTTAGCTACCAGA
>WLNQ01000042.1 GCA_009699705.1 Actinomycetota bacterium
ACGTTGGATGACGCCGGCTCACGTCAACAACCTAAGAAGTTGCCGCGTTCAAAAAGACCAAAGAATTAAATATGAAGCCAGAGGTTGAACAACTCCTACGTTCTCGTATTCGGCTGATCCAAGACTGGCCAATCCCTGGGGTGAAGTTTCAAGATCTCACGGGTCTGATGGCTGACGGCCAGGCCTTTAGCGCGGTCGTCGCCGAGATGAACAACGAACTCACAGATCAGCACATCGATGAAGTCGTTGGCATTGAGGCCAGAGGCTTTCCTTATGGTGCTGCGCTAGCGGTAAGTAGGGGCGCCGGTTTCATTACTGCACGCAAGCCCGGGAAGCTACCTCCAGAGGTCTTTGCTTTGGAATATGAATTGGAATACGGCACAGCGACCTTAGAGTTGCATCAAGATGCCTTAGGTGAGGGGCGTCGGGTCGTGATCGTCGATGATGTGCTTGCTACTGGCGGTACAGCAGGGGCATGTATCGATCTTGTGCGTCAAACTGGCGCTGAGGTCGTGGCTCTAGTGGTCATTCTGGAAATAGGTTTTCTCAAGGGTCGAGAGCGTTGCGATGAGCGTGGCGTAACGGTGATTTCGCTTCTTAAGTCTTGATCGCTTTACACTTGACTCAATCCCAAGGTGAGGAGCGACGTGAGTAAGGAAGCAGGGCTTCCCGCGGAGCTAACGACAGCTCCGGTTGTTGTCGTGCCTGAGAATCAGAAGATTCGGTCTCGCATCGCGATCTTTGGTGGACAGAAGCGTCAACATCCCGAACTCGACCGTTTGCTTCGCACGCTGCGTAAGTACCACCCCAAAGCCGATGCACGACTCGTTGAGCGGGCTTATGAGACAGCGGCATATTTGCATCGCGAACAGCGCCGGCGCAGCGGGGATGCTTACATCACTCATCCGGTTGCAGTGGCTGAAATTTTGGCAGACCTTGGCATGGGCGGTACAACTCTTGCAGCTGCACTCTTACATGACACTGTAGAAGACACGGGCTATTCATTGGATTCGCTGCGTGAAGATTTTGGCGATGAAGTGGCGGCGCTTGTCGACGGTGTAACAAAACTCGACAAAGTGAAATATGGCGATGCGTCAACTTCGGAAACAGTCCGCAAAATGGTTGTTGCGATGGCGCGCGATATTCGCGTGCTGATGATCAAACTTGCTGATCGACTTCACAACATGCGCACCTTGCGTTGGATGAGCGAAGAAACGCAGCAGATCAAGGCTCGAGAGACGCTAGAGATTTACGCGCCATTGGCACATCGCTTAGGTATGAATGCGGTGAAGTGGGAACTCGAAGATCTCGCCTTCGCCACCTTGTATCCCAAGATGTACGAAGAAATTGTTCGTCTCGTTGGCGAGCGTGCACCGCAGCGCGATATCTATCTCGAAGAGGTAATTTCAGTTATTGAAGCGGATCTTCGTACCCACAAGATCAAGGGCACAGTCACTGGGCGACCAAAGCATTACTACTCGGTTTACCAAAAGATGATTGTTCGCGGCCGTGATTTTGCGGATATTTATGATCTTGTTGGTTTGCGGATTCTGGTAGATGACATGCGGGATTGCTATGGCGTCCTAGGTGCAATCCATGCAAAATGGAGCCCGATGTCTGGACGTTTCAAGGATTACATCGCTATGCCAAAATTCAATATGTATCAGTCACTACACACTACGGTTATTGGGCCAGGCGGAAAGCCGGTTGAAATTCAGATCAGAACCTTTGACATGCACAATGCCTCTGAATTCGGGGTGGCAGCGCATTGGCGATACAAGCAAGGTGGAGATAAGAAAAGTCAGCAAAATCTTGATGACTTTGCTTGGTTGCGTCAATTGGTCGAATGGCAACGCGAGACTGAAGATCCTGAAGAGTTTATGGATCAGTTGCGTTATGACCTGGGGTCCTCTGAAGTCTTTGTCTTCACACCTAAAGGTGATGTCATCGCTCTGCCAACCGGAGCAACTCCAGTCGATTTCGCGTACACCGTTCATACCGAAGTGGGGCATCGATGCGTAGGTGCCAGGGTGAACGGAAAACTAGTTCCCCTTGAATCGACGCTGAGCAATGGCGATGTTATCGAGATTTTCACTTCTAAAGCAGAAACGGCTGGGCCTAGTCGCGATTGGCTTGGGTTTGTGGCTTCTGCCCGTGCCAAGAGCAAGATCAAGGCGTGGTTCTCGCATGCTCGACGTGACGAGGCAGTGGAACAAGGTAAGGACGCGATTGTTCGCGCTATGCGTAAGCAGGGCTTACCGTTGCAGCGCATGATGAACACTCAAGCGCTCAATGCGATTGCGGTAGAACTGCATCACACGGACATCACTGGCTTGTACGCCGCTGTTGGCGAAAGCAAGGCCAGCGCCGCAACAGTGATTCAACGCCTCATCGACGCAGCAGGCGGTGTTGATCAAGCAGCCGACGATGCTGCAGAGGCTCTTACTCCCACTCGGGCTGCCCGCCGGGATGCCCGCAGTGCCAATGATGTTGGCATCATGGTCAACGGAAGCGACGATGTCTGGGTCAAGCTAGCCAAGTGCTGCACCCCAGTACCGGGCGATGAAATTCTAGGATTTGTCACTCGCGGCAATGGGGTTTCCGTTCACCGTGGAGATTGCGTCAACGTGCCAGGGCTTCAAGAGCAACCTGATCGAATTGTTGATGTGTCATGGGCCCCAACATCAAGCAGTGTCTTCTTAGTGAATATCCAGATCGAAGCGCTCGATCGTGCACGTTTGTTGTCCGATGTCACGCGGGCGCTTTCAGATACTCATGTGAATATTCTTAGTGCTTCGGTCACCACCACCCGCGATCGAATTGCGATGTCACGTTTCACGTTTGAAATGGCGGATCCAAAGCATCTTGGATCGGTGTTGAAAGCTGTACGAAACGTGGAAGGCGTCTACGACGCCTATCGGGTGTAGCAACGAGCATTAAGGCGACGAAGAATTAGTTTTTGAATTCTTTCGCAGCAGAAGATGCAGCATCCAAGAGAGCATGAGTGGAAGCGATCGTTGCCTCGAGTTTTGCAATGTCTGTTGACTTACCGGCGGCTCTTGCTGCTGCGAGTTGACCCTCAAGCTTTGCTAGCCCGTCCGCAAAAGCATTCGCTGTAGATTCAGCGCGAGCGCGAACCTCCGGGTTACTGCGCTTCCAGCTGTTGGCTTCTTCGTTACGGATGGAATCTTCAACCTTCTTCAGTCGACGCTCCAAGCGATCGCGATCGGCCTTGGGTAGTTCACCGGCCTTATCCCAGCGATCCTGGATTGACCGCAAAGCAACCTTGGCCAGTTTGAGATCCGCGGCAACTTTGATGGACTCAGCTTCAACAACCAACGCCTCTTTAGCAGGAATGTTGATCTTGAGCTCATCTTCGGCAGCTGTTTCAGTTGCAATGCGGTTGGCAAAGAAAGTGTCTTGAGCGGCCTTGAAGCGCTTCCACAACTTATCTTCATCGCGCTTGGAAGTGCGAGGGGCAACTTTCCACTCCTGCATGAGATCCCGCAACTTCTTTGAAGTATTCACAAAGTCAGTTGAAGTCGAGAGTGCTTCAGCACTCGCAATAAGTTCACGCTTCTTAGACGTTGCATCTTTACGCTGTGATTCAACCTCAGTGAAGTGCGCCCTACGACGCTTATCAAATGTGGCGCGCGCGGCACTGATGCGTTTCCAAATTTCTTGTTCGGATGTGCGATCCATCCGGGGAAGCGCTTTCCAATCATCGATCATGGTGGCAAATCGCTCACTTGTGCTTTTCCAGGCAGTGCTATCAGCCAAGGATTCAGCTTCAATGGCTAATGCATCTCGTTGGATATTCGCAGCGGCTTTTTGAGCAGCCTTTGCAGCCTGATGGGCGACCTTGGCCTGAGTAACTGCTGTTTCAAGTGACTCAATCTTGGAAAGCAGCACTTGTGTATCGCCAACGTAGGTATGTGCAGCCACTGCCTCGCGTACATGGCTGATAGCTACGGCTGCTGCTTCGGCATTTGCATGTCCGTCGGCTAGGCGCGCTGCAGTGAGATCAAGTTCAACAACAAGGTCGTCATATTTGCGACCGAAAAAGGCAAGACCTTCGGCTGGGGGACCGGCAACCCATTGGCCGACCACGACTTCACCCTCGGGAGTGAACAACACCACGGTGCCATCCGCATCAACGCGGCCGAACTTACTTGGATCGCTCGCGGCCGGGGCTGCAGGGACTGCAGTTGGCTTTGGGCGTCGCAATGCTGCAGGCGTAGGGATCGCGCCTGGCAAAGACTCAGTCATGGTTGTGCCTTCCGTTGAAAGTCACACGCTACCGGTGTGGCTAGGCGCCTCGCACAGTTGCCCGCTCGATCACGACAGGTTGGGTTGGCGCACCATCTCCGGTACCGCCAGCATCGCCGACCGAGGCAATCGCTTGAACTAGGTCAAGACCCGAAGTGATCTTCCCCCAAATGGTGTAGTTCGGGCCCAAAATTGTGTCCTGATAGACGAGGAAGAACTGCGAGCCGGCTGTTCCCGGACCGGCATTGGCCATCGCAACCGTGCCCGCTGGGTAGTTCACGCCAGTGGCAGTAGGAAGGTTTTCGTCAGGCACGGTGTAGCCCGGGCCACCAGATCCGGTGCCCGTTGGATCGCCGCACTGGAGCACAAAAATCCCCGAAGTCGTGAGGCGGTGACACGGGGTCTTGTCGTAGAACCCCTGCTTGGCTAAGAAGACTTCCGAACTCACTGTTGCTGGCGCCAGCTTGGGAAGAGTCGAAATCACGATGGGGCCGCAGTTCGTATCGAGCACAATCTGGGTGCCATCAGCTATCGAGGCAGCTGGCTTCGGCGCAGTCTTAAACGATAATGGTGTTGATGTGGTCTTCGTTGATCCGGTGCATTTGAGTGTGGGTCCGACAGCGGACTGATCCGATCCGGATGCGCCAGAGGTGGCTTGGTCAGCCGCAGCCTCAGCAGTGGGCTCTGAGGTTTGATGACTGAGCAGCACCCAGCCCACGGTGCCCAAAACCAGAACCGCCACGGTTAGAGCGGCAGTGATCTGCTGCCTGCGTCGCCGATTGCCGTATTTATTGCCTCGGCGGGCCTGCTGGCGCTCGTACTTGGCATGGGCGAGTTCACGCTGGCGCTTATTAGTATTCGACACCCATGGAGTGTAATGGCCGTACACAAGCAGGCTAGGCTGGACGGCGTGATTGTGGCGGGATTTCCAGCGGGCTCTTGGGGCACGAATTGCTTCGTCATTGCGCCTGGCGCGGGGGAGCCGTGCCTGATTATCGATCCAGGTCAGGATTCCATCGGCGGAGTGATGGAAATAGTCCGTGAGAACAAATTGCGACCGGCAGCTGTTCTGATTACGCATGGGCACATCGATCATGCGTGGTCAGTAGCGCCTTTAACTCATGATTTTGGGATCCCCGCCTTCATCCACGCTGATGACCGGGGCCGATTGGCTGATTTAGCCGGGTCAACGATTGCTGCCAATAGGGATGCCCTGCTAGCCATGACCAAAGGCGAACTTGAATTAACTGAGCCAGAAGATGTGCGCTTAGTGACGGACGACGAGATTCTGGAGATGGCCGGCCTTAAGATTCGGGTGCGTCACGCACCAGGGCACACTCAAGGTTCAGTGGTCTTTGAGCGGCTTGGCGACGAAGAAATGCCGCCACTGATGTTTGCTGGTGATTTGCTGTTCGCTGGAAGCATCGGTCGTACCGACCTTGACGGCGGAGATATGGCCGCGATGCAACGATCCCTTGAACGAATAGTTCTCAGCGCAGACGACACCATGGTTGTGCTCCCGGGTCATGGTCAGCAGACCACGATTGGTCAAGAGCGCGCAACCAATCCCTTCCTGCAACCCAACAGTCCACACTTTCCGGCTCGGACGGGGCTGTAATCGTGGCGCAGTTGCAAGCTCCAAAAGGTGTTCCAGAATATTTTCCAGGCAGAAGCGCAGCTTTTCTCGCCGTGCGCGAAGCTTTGAGTTCGCCAGCCCGTCACGCCGGTTACGGATATGCGGAACTTCCAGTTTTTGAAGACACCGCTTTGTACGTTCGTGGCGTTGGTGAGTCAACCGACGTGGTCGCAAAAGAGATGTACACCTTTGAAGATCGTGGTGGACGTTCACTTTCATTGCGCCCTGAGGGCACCGCCGGCGTTATGCGCATGGTTATCGAAAATAACCTTGATCGCGGCCAACTGCCTGTGAAGTTGTACTACGCCGGAGCATTCTTTCGTGCAGAACGTCCGCAACACGGTCGCTACCGGCAATTGCAACAGGTTGGTATTGAAGCAATCGGTACAGACGATCCCGCTTTGGATGCTGAAGTCATTTCGTTGGCAGACATCGGCTTTCGTTCGCTTGGATTGACGCAGTTCACCTTGCAACTGACGTCGCTTGGTTGCGCTGAATGTCGTCCGTCATATCGCGTCTTATTGCAAACCTTCTTGGCAAATCTTGACCTAGATGAAGCAACCCGTGAAAGGGCAGCGATTAATCCGCTGCGCGTGCTTGATGACAAGCGCGAAGACGTGCAGGCCCAACTTGCTGGCGTTCCCTACATGGTCAATCACCTATGTGAAGCCTGTCAGTCGCACTACGACGATGTGCGCACTGCACTTCGGTTACTCAAAGTGGAGTGGACTGAGGCACCATCGTTGGTGAGAGGTCTGGATTACTACACCCGCACCGCATTTGAGTTCACACACCATTTATTGGGTGCTCAATCAGGAATCGGTGGTGGCGGACGCTACGACGGGCTGATGTCTTCACTTGGTGGGCAAGATCTTTCAGGCATCGGTTGGGGACTTGGCACCGATCGCACACTCTTGGCTTGCGAAGCTGAAGGGCTTGCTCCGGGAGCCGGTCCGCTGGTTGATGTGTTTGCGGTGCCTATTGGTGACGAGGCCAAATCAGTGCTGATCGCTTTGGGTGGAGAACTGCGGGCAACCGGAGTGCGATTTGATTTAGCTTATGGAAACCGAGGGCTCAAGGGCGCGATGAAGGCGGCCGATAAGAGCCAAGCGCCTTGGGTTCTCATTGTTGGCGACCAAGAGGTAGCCGACGGCACAGTTGTTGTTCGCAACATGGCAAGTGGCGAACAAGAGACTGTGGCATGGGAGAGTGTGCAGCCGCTTCTGGCGCAACGACTGAAGAAAAACGAAGGGATCCACTCGTGATTCGATCCGCATATGCGGGCAAGCTGCGGGCATCTGATGCCGGCACAACCGTCACACTCGCAGGCTGGGTAGCCAGCCGGCGCGATCATGGCGGTGTTGCCTTTCTGGATCTTCGCGACGCCTCTGGTGTGGTGCAGGTTGTTGTGCACGATGCCGACATTGCCCATGGTCTGCGTGACGAGTACTGCCTAAAGATCACCGGAACTGTTGCAATCCGACCAGTGGGCAATGAGAATGCGGAACTGCCAACGGGTGCTATCGAAGTGATGTCGACAGAAGTCGAGATCCTGTCGGTCTCAGCGCCGTTGCCGTTCCCTATTGACGATCGAATTGCCGTCAACGACGAAGTTCGCCTTAAATACCGCTATCTGGATCTTCGCCGCCAATCTGCAAGCGATATCTTGCGAATGCGTTCGAAGTTGAATCAAATCGCGCGTAATTTGCTGATTGATCGTGATTTCGTAGAAATTGAAACGCCCACTTTGACACGTTCAACACCTGAAGGTGCTCGTGACTTCTTGGTACCTGTGCGTTTGCAGCCTGGTCACTGGTACGCGCTTCCGCAGTCGCCTCAACTGTTCAAGCAGTTGCTCATGGTCGGCGGTATGGAGCGTTACTTCCAGATCGCACGCTGTTACCGCGATGAGGATTTCCGTGCTGATCGCCAGCCTGAATTCACGCAGCTAGATATTGAAATGTCATTCGTTGAACAAGAAGACATCCTCGAACTCGGTGAAGAGTTAGTGCGTGCAATTTGGCAGGGAATCTTGGGCCACACCATCAGCGAAATTCCTCGAATGACGTACCACGAGGCAATGCGCCGATTTGGTTCCGATAAGCCAGACCTTCGCTACGGCATGGAACTCATTGAGCTCACCGACTTTTTCAAAGACACACCATTTCGCGTCTTCCAGTCTGAATATGTAGGCGCAGTTGTCATGCCAGGCGGCGCAGATCAGGCACGTCGCGCATTTGATGCCTGGCAGGAATGGGCAAAGCAGCGCGGAGCAAAGGGCCTTGCCTACGTCACTGTTGATGCCAACGGTGAACTTGGTGGCCCAGTTGCCAAGAACATCAGCGAAGAAGAACGAGCAGGCATTGTTGCTGCTACAGGTGCCAACAATGGCGATTGCATTTTCTTCGCAGCAGGAAAGCCAAATGATGCTCGACCGCTGCTTGGTGCAACGCGAGATGAAATTGCACGCCGCTTAGAACTCATCGAAGAAGGCAGTTGGTCTTTCTTGTGGGTTATCGATGCACCAATGTTTGAAATGACAGATGAGGGCGACTGGACTGCGGTTCACCACCCCTTCACCTCACCAAACACTGAGTGGCTCAACAAGTTTGAAGAAGCACCTGATCAAGCTCTTGCTTGGGCTTACGACATTGTGTGTAATGGCAATGAAATCGGTGGCGGATCTATCCGTATTCATCAAGGCGATGTGCAAGAACGCGTTTTCGCATTGCTGGGCATGGATGAGACCGAAGCCAACGACAAGTTCGGCTTCTTGCTTGACGCCTTCAAGTTCGGCCCACCACCACATGGCGGCATTGCTCTTGGCTGGGACCGCATTTGTATGTTGCTTGCAGGTGCGTCTTCGCTTCGTGATGTGATCGCTTTCCCTAAGACTGGCGGCGGACAAGACCCTTTGACCGGTGCACCAACGCCAATTACGCCTCAGCAGCGCAAGGAGGCTTTCATTGATGGCCTTCCTGTGAAGCCGCAGGTGACACCAGTCGAGGCGTAAGTTTCGATCATGACGCTGTTCGATGAGGGTCAGGCGCTAGCACCACTTGCGGTGCGCATGCGTCCGATCAGCATTGATGACGTTGTTGGGCAAGAAGCTGCACTGAGCCCGGGAACACCTCTACACAACCTGCTGACCGGCAACGGTTCAGCGATTTCAGTGATTTTGTGGGGTCCTCCAGGCACGGGAAAAACAACACTAGCCACCTTGGTGTCATTAGTGTCCGGTCGTGCTTTTGCACAACTTTCAGCGGTGACTTCTGGTGTTAAGGAAGTCCGCGAAGTTATTGAGACGGCCCGCAATAGATCCTCAATAAATGGTCAAGGCACAGTGCTCTTCATCGACGAAGTGCATCGCTTCAGTAAGAGCCAGCAAGATGCCTTGTTGCCAGCTGTTGAAAATGGTTGGGTAACGCTGATTGCAGCAACCACCGAAAATCCAAGCTTCTCGGTCATTTCACCTTTGCTCTCACGAAGCCTTGTTGTGACTCTGCAGCCATTAACGGATCAGGCGATTGCCACGTTGCTGCATCGCGCGTTACAAGACGAACGCGGATTCAATGCGGAATACGAGATAACTGAAGATGCACTAGCTGATCTCATTCACTTGAGCATGGGTGACGCCAGACGTGGTTTAACAGCCCTTGAGGCGGCAGTGATCGCCGCGCAGGCCGACGAATCCAATGAAATCCTGCTCAGCCATGTTGAGCAAGCAATCCAACATGTTGCTCTGCGATATGACAAAGACGGCGATCAGCATTACGACGTCATCAGCGCCTTCATTAAGAGCGTGCGGGGGAGTGACCCAGATGCAGCACTGCATTATTTAGCGCGAATGCTCGAGGCCGGTGAAGATCCACGGTTCGTGGCTCGACGTTTAATGATTTTGGCGAGTGAAGATATCGGAATGGCTGACCCTCAGGTGTTGCAAACCGCAGTCGCAGCAGCAACGTCGGTGGCGATAGTTGGCATGCCCGAGGCTCAGATCATTTTGGCTCATGCCACGGTGCACGCTGCGCTGGCCCCGAAATCAAATGCGATCGTGACGGCGATCATGGAAGCTAGAAGTGACGTGCAGCGAGGTCGCGTCGGCACCGTGCCAATCTGGCTGCGAGATGCGCATTACCCAGGAGCCAAAGACCACGGTCACGGCCAGGGGTACATCTACCCGCACGACCTCCCAGACGGGGTCGCGCCACAAAGTTATCTGCCCGAGCAACTGCAGGGAGTCAAGTACTACCGACCAACCCAGCATGGAGCAGAGGCGGCTTGGGCTCGCGTGGCTGAAAGGGTCGAGCAGCTTCGCAAGAGCGACCGTTAAGGTTGAGGCACTCAACGTAAGGGAGTTTGGTCATGCGCAGGATGTTCTGGGTGGCTGTCGGCGCGGCCGGTGGCATCTATGCCTACAAGCGTGGCCAGCAATTCGTTGAAGAATCGCGAGAGCGCGGCGTGGTCATGACGGTCCAGCAGGTCGCCATGAATGCCGCTTCAACGGTGGAATCAGCCAGGGCCATGGTTGAGAGCCGGTTGAATCAGCAACGTACATTCGATGACGAAGGAGCATGACCTTGGATTCCGCTGAGATTCGCAGTCGTTTCCTCCGCTTCTATGCGGATCGTGGTCACCAGGTCGTTCCATCGGCCTCCCTCTTGCTTGACGACCCAACGTTGCTGTTCGTGAACGCTGGCATGGTGCCGTTCAAACCGTATTTCCTTGGTGAAGCGCCAGCTCCTTACCCACGCGCTACCAGTGTGCAAAAAGTTGTGCGCACCCTTGACATTGAAGAAGTGGGACGCACGACTCGTCATGCTTCGTTCTTCCAAATGGCCGGAAACTTCTCCTTTGGTGATTACTTCAAAGAAGAGGCAATTCCCTTCGCTTGGGAACTTCTCACCAAGCCGGTGAGTGATGGCGGATACGGATTTCCAGAAGAGAAACTTTGGGCAACCGTCTACCTAGACGATGACGAAGCCATTGATATCTGGCATAAAAAAGTCGGCCTACCACTGGATCGGATTCAGCGTCGCGGCCAGGCAGATAACTTCTGGTCGATGGGTGTGCCCGGACCCTGCGGCCCGTGCTCTGAGATCTATTACGACCGCGGACCAGATCATGGCCGCGATGGTGGGCCAGAAGCCGACGAAGATCGTTATCTCGAAGTGTGGAATCTCGTCTTCATGCAAAATATTCGTGGTGAGGGCCCAGGTAAAGAGGGCTACCCGATCATCGGTGATTTGCCAGCGAAGAACATCGATACCGGTATGGGTCTTGAACGCATGGCGGCATTACTGCAAGGCGTCGACAACATCTACGAAATCGACACCACTAAGGGCATTTTGGATCGGGCTGCTGAACTCACCGGAGCCAAGTACGGCAAGGACCACAAGTCTGATGTCGCGCTTCGGGTGATCGCGGACCATGCGCGCACCTGTGCGTTCTTGATTGGTGACGGAGTACTTCCTGGCAACGAAGGACGCGGTTATGTTCTTCGTCGCCTGATGCGCCGAGTGATCCGGAACATGCGAATTCTTGGTGCCCCAGATCCAACAATGGGTGAACTGATCGATGCCACGGTGCTCACCATGGCTCCCCAGTATCCAGAACTGAACGATGAAGCTAATCGCATTCGTCAGATTGCCGTGGCTGAAGAAGGCGTGTTCATCCAAACGCTCAAAGCCGGAACCACAATCTTTGACACTGCTGCTTCAAAAATCCGTGGCAGCGGCGGCACCACAGTGTCAGGTGAGCAGGCCTTTGCGCTCCACGATACCTATGGCTTCCCGTTTGATTTGACCTTGGAAATGGCGGCAGAGCAAGGCCTGCAGGTCGATGAAGATGGCTTCCGGTCGCTCATGGGTCAGCAGCGCGAACGTGCAAAGGCAGATGCTCGTGAACGGAAGAGCGGATTAACCACATCTACTGCCTACCGTGAAATTCTTGAGCACGGTGGTCGAACTGCATTTACTGGTTACAGCGAAGTTGACTCTGAAGCAACCATCATCGGCCTGGTGAGCGAAGGTGTAACGGTTGCCGCTGCAGCCCAAGGTGATCATGTTGAAATCATTTTGAACCGTTCACCGTTTTATGCAGAATCAGGTGGCCAGCTTGGTGACCGTGGACGCATTATTACTAACACCGGCTGCGTTGCTGATGTGTATGACGTGCAAATGCCAGTTCCTGGATTGTTTGTGCACCGAGCAGAAGTAAAGAGTGGTGAATTCACGCAGGGTCTGAACGTTGAGGCTCACGTGGATATTTATCGACGTCGTGCAATTTCTCGGGCACACACGGCCACGCACATGATCCACCGCGCTTTCCGTGAAGAACTTGGTGACACCGCAACCCAAATGGGTTCTGAGAACGCTCCTGGGCGTCTGCGCTTTGACTTCCCAAGTCCTAAAGCAATTTCCCCTGCTGTCATGCAGACCGTAGAGGCAAAAGTAAACGAGATGTTGCTCGAAGATCTTGCGGTCACGGCACAGAACATGACGCAAGCCGAAGCTCGCAAAATGGGCGCGATGGCGTTGTTCGGTGAAAAGTACGGTGACTCGGTTCGCGTGATTTCTGTTGGCGACTGGGCCCATGAACTCTGTGGTGGCACGCATGCTCAACGTTCTGGGCAACTCGGGGTGGTGACGTTCTTGGGTGAAGGTTCCATTGGTGCAGGTGTTCGCCGAATCGAAGCTCTCGTGGGAGCCGACGCGTATCAATTCCTAGCCAAGGAACACATCTTGGTGAGTCGACTCACCGACATGCTCAAGGTGCCGGCTGATCAACTGCCTGATCGCATCGAGCGAACCATTAATGCTCTTAAGAACGCTGAGCGCGATCTCGATCGGGTTAAACAAGCTCAACTCACCGCGAACCTTGACGACATCATCGGCATCGGCGAAGACATCGGTTCGATTCGCTGCTGGATTTTCCAAGCACCGACAACCACT
>WLNQ01000043.1 GCA_009699705.1 Actinomycetota bacterium
AAGACATTCCCCTTGCTCGACATCAAAACTCACACCGGCCACTGCCTCAACGTCACCGTAAGCCTTGTGCAGATCGCGTACTTCAATGGCTGACATATATATCCTTCCCAACGTTTATCAGCGTAGGGCTTTTTGCCCTCAGTTGCCCACCCACGAGGAAGACGGGCGCATGCGCAGCGCATTAGCCAAATGCGACCATGAATGCTCAAAGAATTATGAAAGAAATTGCGCGGTCTTTGATGCGGTTAACACTGCTAAAAATGCTGTATTGACAGATCAGCGGCACATAAGGGCACTCACCAGTACTCCCGAGTACAGGCCACAGCCGCAGCAAAGTCCTGGTGGTCTGAATTGCTTGGTGTGGAACCATATTTCGACCAGCCCCTTTACGTCGGGTATGGAGTTGGCGAAGGAATAGTCACTGGCTTGGTGCGCACACCATCAGGATCGATTCAGGGTCTTATCCATAATCCGAATTCAATATCTCGCAGCAAATACGAATGCGGGGTGAGACTGGCATAGCCAACCTCACCCCGCATTAATACGAACTAGCTTTTGATTACTTCACCCGTCTGGTTATTCACCAATTTGCCACAGGTAACTTTGGCATCAGGAACAAGCTGACTGCCCTTCACAACGGTGAACCAAGTGCAGTTCACTGGATTGCCGTTAGGTGTTACTCCCGGGCCGAAACTGATTGGCTGTGGGAGCATGCCACCACCCGTGTAGTTCGTGACCCCACGAAGGTAGTTGATCAACGCAGCACGAGTAGGGCAGTTTCCAATCTTCTTAAGGCCAGAAATAATGAGATCCTCATCCAAGAATCCAACCGGGGCACTGGCGGTGTAAGGGTTAAGGCCAGCCGACTTCATGCCAGCGGCATAAGTCTTCACTGCGCGGTTGTTCACGCCGATTGGCACTGTTCCGTAGCCTGAACCGATGACACCTTCAAGTGATGAAGCTGCCTTAGCAACAATTGCTGGGTCTGAAAGTCCAACGAGGTATGTCGCCTTGAGATTCACACCCTGTGCCTTCATTGCCTGAATGATGGAGATACCTCCGTCAACATACATGTTGAAGTAAGCACCATCGGAACCAGAAGACTTGATACGCAGCGCAGTTGACGTAGCATCATGAGCACCTTGAGGTTCATCTGCAATCCGCAGAGTCTCTGAGATTCCTGAAACAAGCGGAATCAATTTGGAGTATCCATTGCTTGAGTTCGTAGCACCTGGAGTCGCGTGGTTAATATTTGCAAACTTTGTCGAACCGTCCTGCTTCATCCGATCGAATGCAGTGGTGACTGAGTAGCTCGGCGATGACACTCCAGTGACGGAGAATGCATTACGGTCAGTTGCGTATGGCGCATTTGTGAATCCGGTGATTGGCACATTTGCCGACTTCAGCTGTGGATACATTGCATCCACGCTCGTGGCAGCGCTCAGCGCAAACACGTGATCATCCTGCAACGCCTTGGTGGCAACAGTTGTTTGTGTACTTGAACTGGACGCATCGTCATAAACGGTGAGGCTCAGTTTTCGGCCATTCACGCCGCCTCGAGCATTCTCCTGATCAAGGCGAAGTTGCGCAGCTTGCCAAGCACCTGCGAAGTTCGCGGCTGCGGCTCCGGTCTTTGGAGTTACAAAACCGAGTTTGATGGTTGTAGGCGTGACACCTTCTTCAGGAGCACATGCTGTGTTTTTAACAGCTGCTACAGGCGCTGGGGTTGGTGCCGCATACGCTGTAGTAGTAGTCAATGCAATAAGCATTCCCACTGCAGTAGTGCCAACAATCTTTGAAGTTCTAGTGAAACTCTGATTACCCGATGACATCGAAATCCATCCATATATATTTGACTGCCTCAGCAGTATGAAAGTGAAACGAACGTGGGCAATTTACGGTAAAACGGAATATGTCATATGGTGAATTAAGAGGACATATCCCCAAATGTCCACTGATAAAGCGAACATATACCTACACAAAGGGCATCACCTAAGACATAGCCTTTCGAGCCCTGCTTTCGACTACATCATTGCGGTGCCGCCACTGTTTCATTCTGATGCGATGAACGATTTGAGAACTTTGACCAGGGGCTAACGCTGATGGAGCCTTCATGGTTGGATGCGATTCATGAACGCACAGCACAGGCAGGTGGCGGATCGAGAAGTAATGCCCATCGGCTTTGGGGCAATGAGGCTGGGTTTGGAAGGTCGGCCAAGCGCGGACGAAGCTGTGCGCACATTGCATGCTGCATTCGACGCTGGAATTCAGTTGATCGACACGGCAGTCAACTACTGTGCAACCCCCGCAGAGTTCGGTTACGACGAAGCCCTCGTGTCACGTGCTCTGCGCGAATGGTCTGGGGATCGAGAAGAAATATCAGTGGTTTGCAAGGGTGGCGTACTTCGTACAGCAACCGAACAAGTGCTACTTAATGGTAGCCCCGAGAATCTGCGTTGGTCGTGCGAAACCAGTCTGCGTTCACTTGGAGTTGACAAGATTTGGATGTACCTCCTTCACGGCGTAGACCCGAAAGTTCCATTCGAGGAATCAGTCGGGGCTTTAGTCGAACTGCAACGTGAAGGAAAGGTCCAACACATTGGTTTATCCAATGTTGGACGCAAGCAGTTCATCGCCGCCCAGGAGCTCATGACAATTGCTAGCGTGCAAAATGGATTGTCCCTTTGGAATCGTGCATCACTGCCACTTGCCCAGTTATGCGCAGAATCCGGGCATCGCTTTCCATGCCTATGGCCCGCTTGGCTCACGCAATCAGGATCTGATGAACCCGGTCATTCAAGCTATCGCCTCGCGCCACGACCGCTCACCTGCACAGGTAGCTCTGGCCTGGGTTCTGGCCCAAACGAACTCGACGATCCCGATCCCTGGAGGGCGCCAGGTCTCCTCGGTTCGAGATAGTGCCGCCGCCATCGACCTGACATTGACTGATGCAGACTTAGTCGAGCTCGACGGTTTTAAATTCTGACCAAGTTCGTGGCCCGAGCAGATCCAGGGTGGGCTACTCCATGGCGATAGACATTTTGCGCGCTAGGGAAAAACTCGCATCAGGGCCGATCCCACTTCTTGAATCACATCAGCCTCCAGCATGCCTAACACGACCACACCTTGCGCGCCCACTTCGGCAAGCTCAAATAACTGCGATTCGAACTGAACAATATCCTTGTGTGGTGTTACAAACACTGTTCGAGTGATCTCCGAGTAGTCGCGACCCACTCGATCGCAGTGCTCCTGCAATACTTGAAACTTGTGCTTCACTGTCAAGGCATCGCCGAATACATTGCACGCATCCGCATGTCTGGCAACAATGTCCAGCGTTCGCTTCTCGCCACCACCGCCGACCAAAACCGGAATCGAACCACGAATCGGGCGAGGACTGTTGTAAGCATCAGCCACTGAATAGTGCCTGCCTGCAAAGGTGGACTGCTCATTTGTCATCAAGGACTTGCAGACACTCAGTGCCTCATCGAGCCGGTCCATTCGCTCACCCGTCGAAGGGAAGTCCACACCAAAGGCAGCGTGTTCATCAACGTCCCAGGCGGCGCCAAGTCCAAGAATTGCACGACCGGCGGAGATTACATCCAAAGATGTCACTGCTTTGGCAAGCAGGCCGGGGTTGCGCAGAGTGACGGGGCTGACGAGTGCAAACAGTTTCACCTTGGTTGTTCGCATTGCGAGTGCTCCAAGCATCGTGTACGCCTCGAACATTGGCGACTGAGGTCCGCCACCTGTTCCGTTTTGATGCAGGTGATCGGGCACCGAAATCGCGTCAAACCCGGCTTGCTCTGCGAGTATCGCAGACGCACATGCCCGCTCGAATACCGCCGCACCATCGTCTACCGAGCCATACGAGCCCAGATGTAAACCGCGCTTGAAAACAGACATGCAGTCAGTCCTTTGATTCTTGCCACAAACCCAAAGCCGTGGAAATCGCAGCAACGAGCACCAACGGCTGGTCCAACATCGGATGATGCCCCGTCTGCGGTAGCTCGACGACCGAAATTTTACTGCCGACGGCCTCCCGCATACCTTCGACCATACCCAGTGTTACTAAACCAAACTCAGCACGAAAGCACACACTTGGGCACTTCAGGCTCGTCAACATCTCACGCATTGATCGACCACGAGTCTGATTAAAGAAGTTTGGGTCGTACTTCCACGTCCATCCGCCTTCAACCTGCTTCAGCGACTGTTCCGCTACATGCCTACCTACATAGGGCAGAACAACGTCTTGCTCTGGGATCGTGCGAAATCTCGCGACTGCCCCCTCAAATGTTTCATGGACCTTGGGAGGACGCAGCGCAGAGTTATGGACACCTTCCTGGTGCATTCTCGGATCAAGCGGCGTATCGATCACGATAAGAGCAGCGACGCTGTCGGGATGGTCGGCAGCCGCAACCAAGGAGACCGCTCCGCCCATGCTGTGGCCAATGACGATGGGTTGGCCGTCGATCAGTGCCGCAGCAACGGCCATCACTTCTTTTCCCCACGCATCCATGCTGTATTGCGCGCGCTGTCCGCTATCGCCATGACCCGAAAGGTCAATTGCGACAACACGATGAGTCTTGGCAAGGATCGGGGCAATGTGATCCCACCAGCCTGAGTGAGCAGATCCACCATGCACAAGCATGATGCCCGGGTTGGACAGATCGCCCCACACACGAGCGTGCACATTGATTCCGAGAACTGGTACGTCTAGGTGCTCTGGGACTTGCTCAATCGCCCTGCTGAACCACTCTGGCATTGAGTCGAGAACATCTCGCACGGGAAGTGCCGTCATATGAGTGCCATCTCCTATTAATTTGCGAACTGTTCTAAGGCACGCTGTCGATGCCCGACAAAGAGCGGGTTGAACGCCGCTGTGCTCTTTTTAGGTCTGACAGGTAATTAAACGCTGTTCGAAGAAACCCTGACCATATCTGTGGCAATAAGTGTCCAAGGCACTTTTTGACCAAGAGTCTGCAAAAGTTTCGCCCAGTCACATAGAAATGAGCCAGTTAACTCCGAGCTTCAATGAATAGGGCATGAACTTCGGCTATCAGGACATCGCCATTGGAGAGTTCGCCCTCGATGAAGCGCTTTCTTCCCTCGCTCCTTGCGACTCGAATCTTCACAATCAAATCGACATCTATTGGAGCAGCTGCTCGGTAGTCGACACTCAAATTCGCCGTCAAGAACCGCTTCTCCCCATCAAGGCCAAGACGCGCAATCGAAGAATCAAACATCATGGCGATCGCGCCGCCGTGGACCTGTCCAAAGGGATTGCGATGAAACATTGCGAAACGAACTGAAAACTCAACAGACTCGTTTTTTTCGCGATGCAACTCGTGAAATATCGGCTGTAACGTATGCGCTGCCCGAGCACGAACGTAGGTGTCGAAGTCTCGCCCAAGGGATTCCACCGGGCAGTTGAAAGGTCGCAGCAATTCTGTGATTTTGTTTATCGCTTCCGCGACTTCGGCTGCCACCTCTAACGGAGCGCTCGTCCCAGTTGCAGCATTTTGCAGCGCTCGAAGCGCCGTGCCCAGATCGGCAAGAGAAGAGTCTTCTTCACTATACATTGTTTCGATTTCCAAGTTCAGCACCCAGCTTGTCTAGTAAAAGAAGTCTGTAAAATTCACACAGCATCCATTTTGAAGAATTCAGAAACGTACTTGAGGAATGTGTGTGGCGGTGCGAGCGATCTTCCAGCGAGATCACACCCAAAGATTTGAGTAATACATGCCTACAAGAAACTGTCCGGTCCAACCAGCCTGCGCTGATCGAACCGGACAAGTCGCTTCCTAATATCTGGCGATAACAGTGAATGCAGTTACACGCCTACTGTTTCGTAACGTCGACGGTATTCAGCTTTCGAAGTTTCCGAGATGTCAACATCTTTCGATAGCGCCCGCAACGCACCAACTGTTGCCTGCTCGCGTGGGGTGTGCTTGAAGGGATCCCAGTTGAAGAACTTGGTGGTGTTCTCCCATGAAATCTTGTCAATTTCCTCATCAGTGCAATCGGCTGCTTCGAGTTCTTCAAGAAGCATCTCGGGTGAGTTTGGCCAGGTGCAGTCTGAATGTGGGTAATCACATTCCCACGAGATGGTGTCGATACCGATGCGGTCGCGATTCTTCAAGGCTGACTTGTCAGTGATGAAGCATGCGAGGAAGTTCTTCTTCCAAACATCAGAAGGCGACATACCAGGAGGCAAAGTGTCCAACCCTGTCCAAGCCTGATTGGTGATGTGTCGATCCATGCGATCAAGGAACCCAGGAATCCACGCCAATCCACCTTCGGACATTGCGATCTTGGTGTCAGGGAAGCGACGAAGCACTCCACTGAGCATCAAGTCAGTTCCGGTGATGGTGGAAATAAGTGGAGCAAGGATCACGATGTCATCAGGACGAGTGTCCTTTGGGCGCTGAAGCAACGAGAACCCGCCAGCAATATGCAAGCTAGCCACGATGCCGTGATCGTTAATGGCCTTGAAAATTGGATCCCAATGACCAGATGCAAAATCAGGCAAGCCCAACCCATAAGGGGTTTCTGGGATGCTCACCGTGACGCAGCCCTTCTTAGCGATGCGATGAATCTCGATGACCGATGCCTCAATGTCGTAATACGGCAAGATGCATAGCGGCATGAATCTTCCCGGATACGTCCCTGCAATTCCGTCAAGGATGTAATCGTTCACTGCCTGAATTGCCATCAGGCTCAACTTCTTATCGGGCAATGACGCTAAGTGTGTTCCAGCAAAACCAGGGAAAGTGGGAAAAGTCGTAGCAGCAAGAACACCATTGGCATTCATGTCACGTACTTTTTCATGCAGGTCATAAACACCAGGACGCATTTCAGCGTAGCCAACCGGATCAAAACCCCACTCTTGCTTTGGCCAAGACACCACTGCGCCAAGTCCGCTGGCACCCACCGCTACATTTTGGAATATCCACTCTTCAAGTCCGGTTTTTTCATTACGAACCAGACGCGGGGCTTGATCCTTGAGCTTTGTCGGCCAGTGACCTTCAAACATGTCAGGCGGCTCAATGATGTGGTCATCCGTGCTGAGCAAAATCATGTCATTCAATTTCATGTGCTACTCGCCTCCTTGTATCGGGCAGGCCCAGTCATCGGCCGCCGCACGCTGTTGCATCGCCTTTTTGACTTTACTATTTTCGCGTGTAAACAAAAGGTGTTTTACAAAATATTTAAACATCATGGCCAAGCACAACGCAGAGTCAATTCGTCATTGATAGTCATCTTGACATCACCACAACTGCCGTTAAGTTACTCAATTGCGCACATACTGGTCATTTTCTAGCTCACCGGTACACACCGGTCAAGCACTTCTACCCTGTCACCAATTACGAGCTAATAATCATTCTGGATCGGCTTTCAGTTTCGCTACCTGAATAGGTACGGCGTCCTACTAATTGATGGCCGGTGAGATCCCTGCGTCGACATGGAAATTAGTTCCATTGATGATGTCAGCGCGAGGACTTGCCAGCATCACACACGCGTAGGCGATGTCGGCAACTTCTGCCGGACGACTTGCCGTTTGTCCTGTGCCTTTGACGAAGTAGTCCTTGGCCCGCTGTACGTCGTCACCCCAGCCTCGCTTCTGTGCGAAAGTGGTGAGCATTCCGCTCGTAATTCTGTCGGTCATCGTCAGCCCAGGAGATACACAGTTCACCGTCACTCCGGTCATCTTCAAAGATTTCGATAGACCCAATGAAAGGTTGATCATCGCTGCCTTGGCAGGGCCATAGTCAGGTTGCGCTGAGGTTGGCGTGATCCCTGCCGCGGAAGCAATGTTAATGACACGGCCCCAACCACGTTCACGCATTTCTGGCACCAACGCCTGAATAAGCCGGAATGCAGCCACGGTGTTTGCCTGATAGGTGTACACCAAATCCTCGGGAGTCATCTTGAAAAAGGAAACATCCTCAGCTATCTCCGAACCGCCGCCAGCATTGTTAATCAGGATGTCGATGCCGCCAAACGCCGCAAGAGCTGCTTTGGCAACAGCTGCTGCACCCTCATTGTTGGACAGGTCGCCTACTGCGACCGCCGCCTGACCACCTGCAGCACGGATGCCCTCGGCAACAGCATTAGCACGTTCCGCATTGCGGCCATGCACCACAACGAGCGCGCCCTCAGCTGCAAACTCCTGTGCGACACCGGCGCCGATTCCCGAACTACTCCCTGTGACTAAAACTCGCCGATTAACCAGATCCAGATCCATGAAGTATCCCCTCGAGGTCAGTTGAGCACTGATTGCGTTGAACTGATGGCGATACTAAGTGCTTCATCCATTGCACGTCAGGCGATTTACTCTGTCTGATTTCCCAAGGGAAATAGAACTGCTTAGCCTGCGGACACCTCGGCCACTTTTCCGTCCTCCACGTGCCAACGCCGAGTCAGTCGAACCGTGTCGAGCATGCGTCGATCATGCGTGACCAGCAAAACTGTGCCGTCGAAAGACTCGAGAGCTTCTTCGAGTTGTTCAATTGCCGGCAGATCCAAGTGGTTCGTGGGTTCATCAAGCACAAGCAGGTTTACCCCGCGCGCTTGAAGCAGTGCAAGTGCTGCACGAGTGCGTTCACCTGGTGAAAGTGATGCGGCCGGCCGCAACGCCTGATCTGCCCGGATTCCAAACTTCGCGAGCAAGGTGCGCACATCGGCCATTGGCCAGTCGGGAACTTCAAGGGAGAAGGCATCCGATAACGCCGCATCGCCCTCGAACAATGCACGAGCTTGATCAACTTCGCCGACTACAACACCAGAACCGAGTGAAACCAGACCAGCAGAAGGAGCGATACGCCCCAGCAAAAGAGCGAGCAATGTGGTCTTACCAGCGCCGTTGGGACCGGTGACTGCCACCCGGTCTCGCAAAGTTAATTGTAAGTCGACCGGACCTAGCGTGAAATCACCTCGACTTACGCTCGCTGCACGTGCAACAACAACGACATCACCGGAGCGTGGAGCAGTGGCAATACTGAACTGCAACTGCCATTCTTTTCGCGGTTCTTCGACTACTTCGAGCCGTTCAATCATGCGCTCGCTTTGTCGGGCTTTTGCGGCTTGTTTCTCCGATGAATCACTTCGGAAGCTACTCACGAACTTGTCGTTGTCTGTCTTCTTTCGCCTTGCATTCTTTACACCCTTAGCCATCCAAGCTCGTTGCGTGTGGGCGCGCGCTTCAAGTTCTGCGCGACGTCCTGCGTATTGCTCGTAATCTAGGCGTGCTTTACGTCGAGCAACGGACCGCTCATCGAGATATGCCTCATACCCGCCGCCATAGGTGGTGATGCGTTGCAGACTTCTGTCGATCTCAAGCACTGAGGTCACTGTGCGTGCAAGGAATTCGCGATCGTGGCTGACCACAACAACTGGAGCATCAAGGCCTGAAACAAAATCTTCTAGGAGATCCAAGCCCTCACTGTCGAGGTTGTTCGTAGGCTCGTCAAGGAGATACACATCAAAGCGCGAGAGCAATAACGCAGCGAGCCCAACGCGGGCTGCTTGCCCTCCCGACAACGCCGACATCTCAAGATCAAGGTCAACATCGAGCCCAATTTCGTCGGCGACTTTGAGAGCCCGCTCATCAAAATCCGCGCAACCCAAAGCGAGCCACGCTTCTAATGCTTGCGAATAAGGATCGGCTGCGAGCTCGTAATCAACAGCAAGTGCTGCCGATTGCAGATCAAATTCTGTTTGTGCATCAAGTACACCGGTGCGACGTGCAAGGTACTCGAGCACGGTCTCGTCAACCGCCATTTCTGGCTCTTGGGTGAGGTAGCCGATGTGCGCCGAGGGTGGAGAGACACTCATCGTGCCTTGATCTGGCTCTCGTACGCCGGCGAGTATGCGAAGGAGTGTGGTTTTCCCTGCACCATTTGGGCCAACGAGTCCGATGACATCCCCTGGGGCTACGACGAGATCAAGACCAGCGAACAACTCCCGATCCCCGTGGCCAGCCGCTACTCCTCTGGCTTGAACGGTTGCACTCATGCGTCCATTGTCTCGCGCTACCCCCAAAGAGTTGACCGCTGGATCGCCTTGCCTGGAACTTGTCGCTCGACCATGTTCATCGTGCCGATCTATGCGATCTCATCGCGTCTTCATTGAACAGAACAACCTTGGTTACACAGGTTCTCGATAAATGTTGAAGATCGCGCTCCCATCGCTTCACGGACAAACTAGCGTCAACAATCTAGGACGATGTCCGAGATTACTGCTAGGATCGCACCCGTGCTCACAAACAAATTCTCAGATAAAGCCAAGCAAATGCGCCTCACGTACGTAGCAGTACCGGTAATGGTGCTGCCTTTTCTTTTGGCTGGCTGCAGTGATTCTGCAACGAGCTCTCAGTCAGCAAGTCCTAGCTCAACTGCCGCAGCGTCCATCGCGCGCGCAGCTGCCGGCCTGGTGAACTGCCCAGACCTTGCGGGTCCAGAAGGCCTACCGGACTACTTCGATTTCAACCTGAAGTACGGAATCAACATTTCATTCACGAATAAGACTGAGTGGCCAATGACACTTGGAACTGGTTCCCTCGATTGCTACGACTTCAGCGGCGCTAGTAATCCAAGTACATTCGATGGCGTTGTGGTCACTCCGGGATCAACGAGCAAGGCGTATCAATTAGTTGCTCGACGGGTTTGTGCTTGGGCGACCGGCGACATCATTGGAAAGTTCCAAGAGCGCAAAGCTAACTGGCAATCAACTGCCACCTTTGGCGATGTTGGATCCGCAAAGCTGCCCAGCTCCCTTTCCTGTAGCAGTTTCCGCCAGCAACCGACCATGTGCAAGGGCGGATCCAGTCAGGAAAAAGACAGCTTTACCGTCGATCTTGGAACTTCCCATGCCGCACGCATTGATCTCGCTTGCAAAGATGAAAACATCACCATCACTGCTTCCAAACTTTATTAATCAGCGATTCACAGTCAAAGGAAGAACAATCACCATGAAAAAACATTTGCAGAAAATCGTGATAATCGCTGGCACATCCGCGCTAACCATGGTTATGGCGGCATGTTCGGGACAAGCCACGGTCGAACCAACAAGCTCCGCTTCGTCGAGTGCAGTTGCGCAGCGCGCTGCGGCAGTCGCGGGGATCACTGACTGCGGTGGAACAATCAATGGAAATTACGACACGGCAACGGTCAAGGTTGTGAATCAATCGAGCCAGCGACTCTTGCTTGATACATTCGAAGTTGACTGCTACGACTGGGCGTCTACCGCTAATCCATCTCGATTGAACGTCGATCTCGCATCAGGATCCGCTAGCGCTTATGAGCAACTGGCCTTTCGCAGCATTCCCCAATATGGCGGCCAAATCCGACCGTGGAACTGGAATGTCTCCGCCTATGATCCAGAAGAGGGCTTCGTCATTGAAGGAAAACTCGTGAACCGCCCTACCTACAAATTTGTGAAAGTAAAATGCAACACATCTTCGAGCGGCATGACCGCTTGTGATGGTGCGTCACTTTGCGCCACCAGCCCAGATGGCAAGAGTGTTGCAACAAGTATCCCTATGCGCAACATTCTCACCAAAAATGAATCAACGCTCTACGTAACGACCTACTGCACGGATGGCGATAGCCAGTCTCGCATTGTGTTCAGTGATGCACCTCTCGTGTAACTCATGAATCGCCGAGTATGCAAAACCCTCGTAGCCGGAACGCTCGTCACGGTTTTTGTTTCATTACTCAGTGGCTGCGCAGATAATTCTCAGAAGAGTGCGGGCACAACTATTGTTGTGCCCGCACTTTGGGTTGGTACGCAGTCTGATGGAACAATCGCAAGCGGAATTGAAAACGCTCAAGTTACAGTCGCGACTCTGGATGCTCCAGGCTTTGGACTAGATCTCGCCGACGATCAAGCTAAAGGAGCCGGGCCGCAATGGCTGGCAGCCACGGCTTCAGCAGCAACCCTTGCAACGTTATTGAGTGGCGTTGATCCAAATGTTGTGGATATTAAGTATTCAGTAACTGGCCCCATCGACGGACCTTCGGCAGGTGCGATTTTAACTGTGGGCACTCTGGCCGCTATCAATAAACAAACCCTAGATCCAAGCGTCACAATGACGGGAACGATTTCACCCGACGGCTCAATAGGCGCGGTTGCTGGAATCGCTGCAAAATTGAAAGCAGCCGCTGAAGCTGGGTTCACTGAAGTTCTTATACCCGTCTCATGCCTGACTCAGCTTGATATCGCTGGCAAGGACCAAAGCATGGTCACATTCGGTTCAACGCTTGGACTTGAAGTCGTCGGCGTATCCTCGATCAACGAAGCTTTCATCCATTTCACTGACACCCCCGCAGTGAGCAATTCTGGTGTTCCAGCAAAGATTTCAAGCGCAGTGCTCAGTGCTGGCGCAGCAAATACTCGTAACCTCCTCGCTCGCATACAGCGCGAAATGGCGGCCGATAAACAACGCACTCGCAAATCCATTGACACAACAGTTCAGTCGGCAACCAAGGCTCAACTCGCAGGAGATTACGCCCTCGCATACGGCCTTGCTCTTGTCGCATATCGAGATCTGATTTCCGAAAAAGCGCAGGAGTCAACTATCTCTCGCATCTCTCCTTCATCTTTCGCTCTTGCACGTTCGGAAATCACGAAACGTGCCGATCGCGTGAGTGCGAATGCGATGCGGGAGATGAACGCGACTGCAAGTCGAACCGGGTTTGGGTTAGGTCAGCAGGCGTCAATACCCAGTGTTATTGCCCAACTCGCTCAAGCTCAAGCGCTGGTCACGATTGCCAAACAAGATGCTGTCACTGCCACGAACAGTTTCGAGCTCGCGCAAGCAGCCAT
>WLNQ01000044.1 GCA_009699705.1 Actinomycetota bacterium
ACCACCAACTCAAGACAACCCATGAGAAAGCATTTGCTAGTTCCACTAGCGGGTATCTCGCACTGATCGTTTGATGACAATTTCGACACTGCCCTCGCAACATCATCCAGGAAATTATTGGAATCATGTCAACCCACGCGATTGGTTCTGTGCATTTGGAACACGCTGGCCTTGGCCGAATAATCGAACGGGCATCCGGAACACGGGAAATGGCAACGTTGAGAAAAGATCCAACAGCCAACCCAAAGATGCCCACAACACACAGCACAAGCACGGTCAGCAACATAGCGGTATCAGTGATGCTCGTTACAACCTTCAGAATTAAATGAGAAGAACCCCGAGAAAGCATTAAGGCCAGCCCCAATTGAGGCTGGCCTTAAATAATGCTTAATTCTTAGCGAGCAGCAGTACCTTCGACGTAGTCATCGCCGCGAGTGTCGACCCAGCTCATCAGCCCGCGAAGTTCGCGACCGACTGCTTCGATTGGGTGAGCTTCACCCTTTGCGCGAAGTGCCTTGAATTCTGGTCCACCAGCGAGCTGATCATCCATGAAACGTTGAGCAAACTTTCCATTTTGAATGTCTACGAGAACAGCCTTCATATTTTCCTTCACCGAAGGATCAATCACACGTGGACCTGAAACGTAGTCACCGTATTCAGCTGTGTCAGAAACACTCCAACGCTGCTTGGCAATGCCGCCTTCATACATAAGGTCAACAATCAGCTTGAGTTCATGCAAGCACTCAAAGTAGGCGACCTCTGGCTGGTAGCCAGCTTCGGTGAGCACTTCGAAGCCGTACATCACAAGCTGTGATGCGCCGCCACACAGAACCGACTGCTCACCGAACAAGTCCGTTTCAGTTTCTTCGGTGAAAGTGGTCTTGATTCCTCCAGCACGAAGGGAGCCGATTGCTTTGGCGTAACTCAGAGTCAACGCCCAGGCATTACCCGTTGCATCCTGCTCAACAGCAACGATGGCAGGAACGCCACGACCGGCTGCATATTCACGACGGACAAGGTGACCGGGTCCCTTTGGAGCGACCATAGCCACATCAATATTTGCCGGGGGCTTAATAAAACCGTAGCGAATGTTGAAACCGTGAGCGAAGAAAAGCGCGTCACCGGCTTTCAGATTCGGCTCGATTACGTCTTTGTAGAGCTTGGACTGAGCTGGGTCTGGAACGAGCACCATGATCAGATCAGCTTCGGCGCAAGCCGTTGCTGGATCAACCACCCGCAGACCAGCTTCTTCAGCCTTAGCGCGGCTCTTGGAGCCCTCGTTGAGACCAACGCGCACATCGACGCCCGAGTCGCGAAGGGACATCGCGTGGGCGTGACCCTGACTACCGAATCCGAGCACCGCAACCTTGCGGCCTTGGATGATCGACAGATCGGCGTCCTTGTCATAGAACAGTTCTGCTGCCACCGGAGGTTCTCCTTGATTGTTTGAAAATTGCCTTGTAACGCCCGACAGATTACGCCGTGCGCTCCCCTGACTTGTCTGCAGGTCGAGTTGAGCGATCTGAAATGGATCTGGAACCGCGACCAATGGCCACCATGCCAGATTTAACCAATTCTTTGATGCCGAATGGCTCCATTACCTTTAGGAAGTCCGTGAGTTTCTCAGGATTACCCGTGATCTCGATGGTGAGCGCCTCGGGGGCCACATCAACCACCTTGGCTTTGAAGAGTTGGACGACCTCGATCACGCGGCTTCGAGTGTCCGCGTCTGCCTTAACCTTCACCAGCATGATTTCGCGAGAAACACCTGCTGTGGGGTCGAGCTCGACGATCTTGAGCACGTTGATGAGCTTGTTCAGTTGCTTTGTGACCTGTTCTAGTGGCGCACCTTCAACATTGACCACGATCGTCATGCGGGAAACGTCTGGAACTTCGGTTGGGCCAACAGCAAGCGATTCAATATTAAAACCGCGACGTGAAAACAAACTTGCTACCCGAGCTAGAACGCCGGGTTGATCTTGTACGAGAACCGAAAGTGTGTGACGGGACATTATTCGTCTCCTCCCCACTCAGGAGCAATTGATCGAGCGTATTGAATTTCGTCATTGCTTGAGCCCGCAGCAACCATCGGCCACACCATTGCATCTTTGTGTACAACGAAGTCGATGACTACCGGCGCATCGTTAAGACTCATTGCCTTTTCAATCGTTGCATCAACTTGATCCTGTGATTCACAGCGAAGGCCGTGGCACCCATAGGCATCAGCTAACTTCACGAAGTCTGGAATGCGATCTGTATGTAGGTTCGTATGCGAATAACGCTCGTTATAGAACAAGGTCTGCCATTGACGCACCATGCCAAGACTGTTGTTGTTAATGACAGCGACCTTAATCGGGATGTCATTGATCGTGCACGTAGCGAGTTCTTGGTTAGTCATTTGGAAACAACCATCACCATCGATGGCCCAGACTGTCTTGTCTGGAACGGCAACCTTTGCACCCATTGCGGCTGGTACGGCGTAGCCCATCGTGCCAAGACCACCGGAGTTCAACCAAGTGTTCGGCTTGTTGTACTTGATGTACTGAGCCGCCCACATTTGGTGTTGTCCCACACCGGAGGTGAATACTGAATTCTCACCCGAGATTATTCCTAAACGTTCGATGACAAACTGAGGAGACAAGGATCCATCCGTTGGGAAGTCATAGCCCACGGGGTAGGTCTGGAGAATATGGTCAAGTTGAGACCACCAACCCTCATAATCGCCACGGTTGTTTAGGGCATTTTCAGCCTCAACTGCAGCAATTAAGTCAGGAATGATTTCTGCAAGGTCGCCAACGATTGGCACATCTACGTAACGGTTCTTACCGATTTCGGCTGGATCAATATCAGCGTGAATGATCTGGGCATTCGGAGCGAAACTCGACAGCTTTCCGGTGACCCGATCGTCAAAGCGAGCCCCTAGGGTAATTAACAGGTCGGACTTTTGTAGCGCGCCAACTGCCGCCACGGAGCCGTGCATACCGGGCATACCTAGATGCTGCTTGTGACTGTCAGGGAAGGCACCTCGCGCCATCAGCGTGGTGACAACAGGAATTCCAGTGATTTCGGCAAGGCGCAACAAAGCGGCAGATGCATTAGCTCGGATCACGCCGCCGCCCACATAGAGCACTGGCTGGCGCGATTCAACAATCAGTCGAGCTGCTTCACGCACCTGCTTGGCATGTGGGCGCGTGACGGGGTGATAGCCAGGCAAATCCATAGATGTAGGCCAGTTGAAATCCGTCAATGCCTGGAGCGCATCTTTAGATACGTCTACCAGCACCGGGCCAGGACGTCCGGTTGAGGCAATATGAAAAGCTTCAGCAATCGCTCGTGGGATTTCGTCTGGGTTCGTGACTAAAAAACTATGCTTTGTAATCGGCATTGTGATGCCGCGAATGTCTGCTTCCTGGAAAGCATCAGTTCCAATTGAGCTGCTGGCAACCTGACCCGTGATCGCCACCATTGGCACCGAATCCATATGGGCATCTGCGATAGGAGTAACAAGGTTGGTGGCACCCGGACCGCTCGTTGCCATACATACGCCAACTCGACCCGATGCTGCTGCGTAGCCCTCAGCCGCATGACCAGCGCCTTGTTCATGGCGAACCAAAATGTGGCGAATCTGCTTTGAGTCCATCAAAGGGTCGTATAGCGGAAGGATCGCTCCACCTGGAATACCGAAGACGTCGGTTACTCCGGCCGCCTCTAGGGACAGCACGAGGCTCTGCGCACCCGTGATCTGCTCGCTCATTACTGCCTTCTTTTCGTAGATTCGTTCATTCGTGTGTAGCAGCACTCATAAGAAAACCCCCCGACCCTGTTCGGGAAGCGGAGGGAGCGCGCCGGCTAATTCTCAGGCGGCGCGCCTACTAACGACAAGTGACATTGACACATCGCAGAGTTTACTCCTGCAACAGGCCTGATGTCACCCCCTAAAGAACGTGACCCCTGCCATAGCCGCAGCTCCGCCTTGCAAAGTCTGCGCCTCATTGAGCGCCTTGGTTGAAGCGCCTAAGCCCAAAAGCAAACTGACGACGAAAAAGACCCCAGCCATGAACACCATGCGCGGCACATCCTTGCGGCGCCCAGCCTTGACCTCGGTTGTCCACTCTTGCCCATCCCACAAACGCTGGACACCCTTATGAACCGGGTCTTGGTAGAACCCAGGCTCGATCCGCGCCGGCCTAAGGCGTAGCCGTTCCCTCCGTGACGATCGTCGAATCAGCACCGGGAGTACCGACCCGAGAAAAGCCAAGGTGACCGTGCGCCCCAGGAAAAAGGGATACCCACCGATGGCATGGCCCGTGAGTTCCACTGAAAAACTCGACTTCACGAGCATCAAGACGAAAACTAAGACATCCGGAACTACAAGGACGAAACCGACAATGAACCAGAGATCTGCCCAAAGTGGCTGCTCGTACAGCCGATTGGGATCGTCATAGACAGGCTGAGCCATGCGCTTGGTCTTCACGGCGGTCAGAATGCCAGCCTTCGGGAAGACGCGCGAGGTAATGCGGATTTTGGCCCACCCTATTTTCAGTGCCAAGGCTGAGAATTACCTTGACGCTGGAGAATTCACCCAAGTCTTGTACCCACCATCGAGGTTGTCTGCGGCAATCCCAAGTTCCTGGAGCAACGTGGCGGCCGTGTGACCTCGCTGACCCACTTGGCAGTGCACGATCACGTTGGATTTCTGAATTTCCAAGTAGCGGTCCCGGATTTCATCCACTGGAATATTTATCGCACCCGGAATATGCCCATTGGTGAATTCATCAGACGTGCGCACGTCAACGAGTTCTGCGCCATTTGCCATCCGCCCAGCCAACTCATTCCACTGAATCGACGTGGTGAAACCGCTCAAGATGTTGTCGGCCATGTAGCCGAGCATGTTCACCGGATCCTTTGCTGAACCAAATGGTGGTGCGTAGGCCAATTCAAGATCAGCAAGTTCGGGTGCGGTAATTCCTGCGCGTATTGCTGTAGCTAGAACATCGATGCGCTTATCAACGCCGTCATGCCCAACACCTTGGGCTCCAAGAATCTGTCCCGTGTCTGGATCAATGAGCAACTTCAACATCATCGACTCAGCACCTGGGTAGTAGCCAGCATGCGAGCCGGGATGCGAATGCAGGATGACGCACTTTCTGCCAGCAGCATTGAGTCGCTTTTCATTCCAGCCAGTTGTTGCGACAACAAGGTCGCAGACTTTAACGATTGCGGTTCCGATCGTTGGAACCTCTCGCACCTTGCGGCCCATGATGTGATCAGCCACGACTCGTCCTTGGCGATTTGCGATATTTGCTAGTGGTACCAACACTGATTCGCCATCGAGTGCATCGCTTTTTTCAGCAGCGTCACCAATTGCGTATATGAATTCATCTGACGTGCGGTTGAAGGCATCAACAACAATGCCGCCTCGAGGACCGACATTCACATCAGCAGCTTTAGCCAATGTGGTGTCTGGCCGCACACCGATGGCCAGAATTACGAGGTCTGCATCAATGCGCTCACCATTGGCAAGGTTGACACCAGTTTCATCGACGCTTGCAAGCCCAGAGCCCAACCGTAGATCAATGCCATGGTTACGCAACTCATCGGCAACCGGCACGGCCATTTCTGGATCTAGCGGGGCAAGGACCTGATCCATCGCCTCAACAATCGTGGTCTTAATGCCGCGGTGTACCAAGTTCTCGGCAGTCTCCACACCAATGAAGCCACCACCGATGACTACTGCGTGATTGGGTTTTGCTATCACGGCATTGGTCATTTTGGTGACATCTTCAATTGTGCGAAGCGTTAATGCACGCTCGATACCTGGTAGCGGCGGCACAATCGGTGAAGCGCCTGGGCTCAAAATCAAGTAGTCATACGGCAAGTCATAGAAGGAGCCGTCGACCAAGTTCTTGATCTTCAATTGCTTGGCAATTCGATCAATGCTGGTTACTTCATTCAAGATGTGCACATCAAGTCGAAACCGATCGTGCAGACTTTCAGGGGTCTGAAGCAGGAGATCACTTTGCTCGGAAATAACCCCGCCAACGAAGTAGGGCAAGCCACAGTTCGCGTACGAGACATAGCCACTTCGCTCAATCACAATGATTGAGGCGGCAGGATCCAAACGACGCAAGCGAGTAGCCGCAGACATGCCGCCGGCTACCCCACCAATGATCACAATGTTTTTCATATGATCAACATACCCCTAGGGGGTATAAAAAACAAGTTCTTAGCCGAGTCGACTCACGTCTCGAACCGCACCAGTATCAGCCGAGGTCACCATCGCGGCATAAGCCATCAGTGCAGGTGAGACCACCCGATCGCGGCCAAGAGGCTTAAAGGCATCTTTACCCAGTGCTTCCATTGCAGTTCGACGGCGAGCCAGCTCATCGTCAGAAACCTCTAAATGAATACGCCGAGCTGGAATATCAATGACGATGGTGTCGCCTTCTTCAATCAGCGCGAGTGTGCCGCCACTAGCTGCTTCTGGAGATACGTGGCCAATGGATAGACCTGACGTTCCACCCGAGAAGCGACCATCAGTGATGAGTGCACAAGATTTACCCAAGCCCTTGGACTTGATGAAGGTCGTCGGATAGAGCATCTCTTGCATACCAGGACCACCGCGTGGTCCTTCATAGCGAACGATCACAGCATCCCCTGCAACCACGCGGTTATTGAGAATTGCCTCCACCGCTTCATCTTGGCTGTGGAAAATTCGCGCTGGTCCAGAGAACGTCAACAACTCTGGAGCAACACCTGCCGTTTTAACAATGCAGCCATCCACCGCCAAGTTGCCGAACAACACTGCAAGTCCGCCATCTTTTGAGAAGGCGTGCTCGACATCGCGGATAACGCCTTCAGCGCGATCAAGATCAACCGTGTCATACCTACGGGCTTGCGAGAACGCTGTCTGCGTCGGGATTCCACCGGGGGCAGCGCGAAAGAAATCATGCACAGCCGGATCCGTCGTTTGCGAAATATCCCACTTGGCGATGGCGATGGCCATGGTTGGTTCATGGACCGTTGGTAGATCGGTATGCAGAACGCCAGCGCGATCGAGTTGCCCTAGTAGTGCCATCACGCCACCAGCACGGTGGACATCTTCCATGTGCACGGTCTGAATTGCAGGCGCAACCTTGGCAAGGTTGGGAACCTTATGTGACATGCGGTCGATGTCAGCCATCTTGAATGGGACCCCGGCCTCAGTTGCTGCTGCTAGCAAATGCAGCACTGTGTTGGTTGAGCCACCCATTGCAATATCAAGAGCAATGGCATTCTCGAAAGCTTCGAAGGTAGCAATCGATCGAGGTAGCACTGATTCATCGTCTTGCTCGTAATAACGCTTCGTGATGTCAACAATCAACCGACCAGCGCGAAGGAAGAGTTCCTTGCGATCAGCATGGGTTGCCAGCATCGAACCATTGCCTGGCAAAGACAGGCCAAGCGCTTCGGTGAGGCAGTTCATCGAGTTTGCAGTGAACATCCCTGAACACGAGCCACACGTTGGGCAAGCAGTGCGCTCCATGCGTGCGACGTCTTCGTCGGAGTTCTTTTCATCTCCTGCTTCCACCATTGCATCAATAAGGTCAACCGAGCGAATGGTGTCGCCCCATTGAACCTTGCCGGCTTCCATCGGTCCGCCGGACACGAAGACGACAGGGACATTCAATCGAAGGGCAGCCATCAACATGCCCGGCGTGATTTTGTCGCAGTTGGAAATACACACCATCGCATCAGCCGTGTGTGCATTGACCATGTATTCAACTGAGTCAGCGATCAAGTCGCGACTGGGCAATGAATACAACATGCCTGCATGACCCATGGCGATGCCATCGTCGATCGCAATGGTGTTGAACTCTTTGGCGACACCGCCTGCAGCCTCGATCTCGCGAGCAACCAACTGGCCCATGTCCTTGAGGTGCACGTGGCCAGGAACGAACTGAGTGAATGAGTTCACTACCGCGATGATTGGCTTGCCGAAGTCGTCATCGCCCATACCTGTGGCACGCCAAAGAGCGCGAGCGCCAGCCATATTGCGGCCATGGGTTGAGGTGCGAGAGCGATACATCGGCATAACGGGCCTACCTATCCATCAGATCAAAGATGAGAACAACCCCCTAAGGCTAACCGAAGCGCTCACCAGAAAGGCTCCGCCTGCTTTATTGCCTAGTAACTACCTAGGTTGGAGTCAGAATCCTTCGGCTGACGATGACCGCATGCCTGCTACCCAAGTGGGGATCCACCTCGCCTTGCTCGACTTGCAGATTGACATCGCCAACGGTCCTGCGCTCCCCCGGGCGTAGCCCCGCTGCACGCAAACTCGGGCGAGAAACCGCCAATACTAGGTGATCCTCGACGCCATCCGTGAAAACCTGAACCTGGGTTCCCTGGGCCTGGTTGGCAAGTAAAAGCTGATAAAGCAGCCTTTCGACTTTGCTATCGATGGGTCTACTGTCGTGCGAAGAAACCAAGGCTTTCACATTCGTTCGTACCCCGAGTTCGGCCGCCTCTTCCACCAGCGCGCGCATAACTACGGCGAAAGCACCATCCCTTGCCGGATCCACCTGAATCGCAGAACGTATGCGGCCATCTTGAATTTCAAGTTGTTCATGCATATGCGTATCTAACTCAGCACCATCGGCTATCAGGTCTAATAAATCTAAAGTCATAGAAATGGCATCATCAAGCTGAGCATTCAAGTCTTCAGCCGCGGCCGCTCGGGATCGTTCGATTACATCAAGTTGTCGGACTGCGCGAGTTCGATCCGCAGCTTTTCGATACGCCCTCGCCCCAATGAAAGAAACAATCAAGATGATTGGCAAGACGACAAGTGAATTGAGTAGAGCTATTGAAACCGAGTCACGGCAATTTGAGGGGAAGCGCATAACCAGGGCGAAGCCGCCATATGCCCAGATCGAGAGACCAAGAATTCCAGCAAAACGCCCACTCCAAGCAGCTATGACCATCACGGCATAACCTGAAATCGTCAGAATGGGACTCATCAATCCACTCTGAGAGCATTGAAAATCCGTTTGTAGCACTAAAATCGGAACGAGCGCTGGCACAACAACCATCAGCGCTCCCAACCATCTGTTAACTGGCTTACGCCGCAGTACAAGCGCTGCCGCCATCACAACTCCCACCAACCCAAACCAACCACCCAAATCTAGAAATCCTCGATCAAGCACCATCTCTCGTATGAAATAGATACTTCCGATAACTGACATTCCAGCTAGAGGCGAGCTTACGATTAGGCGTGCTTTATCAAAAGGTGGGAAGCCAACGAAGTGATTATCATTCGGGTGTGGCATGAGGTCAGAGATAGGAATGGTAATCGCTGACTTGCCCCGGCCGCGATCATCCATATCCTGAAGCCATGTCGCACCGATCTCATCAAGCGCACTGCCCAAAACAGTATTTCGACCGATGCCAGGTGGAGTATGTCCTCCTAGTTGCGTTCCGCCAAGAATGTTGATGGCGAGTTCTAATTGTGAAGTTATCGAAATCGAGAGCGAAATATTCTTATCATCAGCGTGACGGATCACATTCCGAATTAATTCAATGATTGCGGCACGCAGCGTTTGATAGACCTCGGAGTCCAAATATAGGTCGGGGATAGAACCCTGAATCTCAAGAATGTTTCCCTCGAAGTCAACTTGCGCGACTTCATTGACTAAATCTTCGGCAGTCGAGCCTTGAATCGAGTTACGTAAATTACGGTTCGATGACGCCTGTACAGTCTCCTGCTTTAGCCGACCACGATCAAGGTTTTGAGTGAGTAAGACGTATCGAACAGTGTTCAGCACCGACTCATGCACTCTGGTTGCACCTTGGCGCCAAGTGCGTGCCCGTTCTTGGAGCTCAAGTGAACGATTCGTCTGGTTTTCAAGATCCTCTGTTCGCGCATCTCCCATTACGGCTTCATCTTTCAAAGTATTCCAAGCCCACCAGAGCGCGGCTGCACCTCCGACGGATTGAGCAAACACCACCCAGCCCCCGAATACCTCGAGAGCACCAGGAATCACGATGCTCGTTCCGGCTTTCCACGCAACTATCGTGATCAAGGCTCCAGTTGGGATGAGCATGAACCCGATCTTGCGGGAGGTAAGTCCGACTAAAAAGTAAGTCAGCCAACTTGATAACGTCATCAGCGCAAGCCAATTTGGCGACGAGTCTGGCGCTACAAATGCACACGCCAAAAAACACAACTGCCCAATCGGGAAAAGCCATAAACAATATTGATACCGATACATCGCTATAGCAACGATGAAGGTGAATAAACCGATCATGATGAGCGCATGCTCAACGGCACTTAGGTGTGTCCACTGATGGCGAACAATTAACAAGGTTGTTGTGATCCATACGCAAGTGCCAACAATTATGAGCCACAGCCGAGTCGACCTCAAGGCACCCAGCTCGGTTGCTTCGGCGACCATGACTTAGACCTTCCAACTTTGGTTTGCAGAGGTTATTCTGTATGGTGCCGGGAGGTAAAAAGTGAACAATACGCCGAGTTTGATCATCCTAGAAGACCATCCACTGGTCAGGGAGGCGTTAACGGAACGCCTTGTATCCCATTTCAGGGACATCACAATTGTGTATTCCGGTGCAAGCATTCAAGATGCATTGACCGCGCTGAGTCAGACTGCGGTGGACTGTGTGATTTTGGATCTAGATCTCAATGACAAACGATCAGCTCTCGACAACATACTTGCCCTAACTGAACATGCAGCTCCTGTGTTAATCGTGAGCGCGCTTGGTGACCCTGCGACCATACGTTCCGCTTTGGCCATGGGAGCTAAAGGTTATGTTTCCAAGCAAGCTGAGTCCGCGATTTTCATTGAAGCGGTTGTTGCAACGCTGCGCGGCGAGGACTACACCTCGCCGGAAGTAGCCTCAGCCCTGCTGTCAGCTAAGGGACCTGAAGTAAAACTTTCAGATCAGGAGCGCCGAGCAATGGTGCTCTATGCATCAGGCATGAAGATGACGAGTGTGGCTCGCCAAATGGGCATCACAGCTGGCACTGCCGATGAATACATTAAACGAGTGCGTGTTAAATACCGAAAAGCCGGAGTCTCAGTATCAACAAAGACTGATCTTTACCGGGTAGCGAAATCAGAAGGACTTCTTCCTTAGTTCCGACTGTTCTCATTTACTTCCACTATTCAGACACGCCTAAGCGCTCGAGCAACAAGGCTCGAACCTTTGCTGCATCTGCCTGCCCCTTGGTTGCCTTCATGACAGCACCAACGATGGCTCCTGCTGCTTGAATCTTTCCGCTCAGGATCTTTTCGGCAACATCCGGCGAAGCTGCAAGTGCTTCATCGATCGCGGCCAATAGGGCTCCGTCATCACTCACGACAGCCAGACCGCGGGCTTCCACGATTTCGGCAACTGAACCTTCTTGGGCAATCAGCGCCTCGAAGACCTGCCGAGCAAGCTTGTCATTGAGGGCACCAGAAGCAATGAGTGCTTCCACCTGCTGAATGTCTTGGGGAGTCACGCTGAGCGCTTCAAGTTCCACGCCCTGCTCGTTTGCAACTCTCAGCAGTTCACCTGTCCACCACTTACGAGCCGCAGCCGAATCAACACCAAATTCAATGGTGGCTTCAACGAGTTCGATGGCGCCTGCGTTAGCCAACGTTGCCAATTCGAATTCATTGATATTCCATTCACCCATGAGCCGGGTTCGCTTTACCGATGGCATTTCAGGTAGAGCTGCACGGAGTTCTTCAACCCATTCCCGACTTGGTGCAACGGGAAGTAAATCTGGCTCAGGGAAGTAGCGGTAGTCCTCTGCTTCTTCCTTTGATCGGCCACTTGTTGAACGGCCAGTGTCTTCGTGGAAATGTCGAGTTTCTTGAATCACTCGTTGACCATTGTCCAAAACTGAGGCTTGACGTTCAATCTCACTACGCACTGCTCGCTCAACTGAACGCAGTGAGTTCACGTTTTTGGTTTCGCTACGTGTTCCCCAGCCATCTCCTGGCTTGTTGAGCGACAGGTTCACATCGCATCGCATCGAACCCTCTTCCATGCGCACGTCAGAGACTCCCAAGGCGCGCATGACGTCACGAAGTTCGGCCACATAAGCCTTGGCAACTTCAGGCGCCAATCGGCCAGTGCCATGAACAGTCTTGGTCACAATCTCAATGAGCGGGATGCCTGCTCTGTTGTAATCCACAAGTGAGTACTCGGCACCATGAATGCGACCAGTTGCGCCACCTGTATGCAGAAGCTTGCCCGTGTCTTCTTCCATGTGTACACGTTCAATTTCAACGCGAACTATCTGGGGACCATCAGGTGTTTGAACCGTGACATCCAAATAGCCGTCAAAACACAACGGCTCGTCATACTGACTGATCTGGTAATCCTTGGGCATATCTGGATAGAAGTAGTTCTTGCGTGCAAAGCGACACCATTCAGCAATATTGCAATTCAGTGCCAAGCCAATCCGAATCGTGGATTCAACCGCTACTCGGTTCACTACGGGCATCGACCCCGGCAGGCCAAGACACACGGGACATACCTGCGTGTTGGGCTCTGCACCAAAATCAGTAGTGCAACCGCACCACATCTTTGAGTTCGTGCCGAGTTCTACGTGAGTCTCAATACCGATGATGGGTTCGTAACGAGAAATCGCTTCGTCGTATGGCAGGTAGACATCGCCATTATGTGTCGTGGTCATAGCGCTGGAGCCTCGTCAATCAAAAGGTGACCCCACTTATCGAAGAGCGCTGCTTCCAGCGCACCACCTGCGAGGTAGAGACGGTCATCTGCCATGGCGGGCGCCATGATTTGGAAACC
>WLNQ01000045.1 GCA_009699705.1 Actinomycetota bacterium
ACATACCTTTCAATTCAAGTGGTCCCAAGGTATCCGATTCGCACATGTGCGGCGCACCTGCCCTCAGGCTGAGGCAACGGGAGTGAACTTGGCGATGCACTCCATGTGTTGGGTCATCGGGAAGGCGTCCAGCACCACAAATCCAGAGAGTTCATAGCCAGCGGCGATCAGAAAAGCAGCATCTCGGGCAAAGGCCACCGGGTCGCAGGCCACATAAATGATGACTCGAGGCTTAGCCAAGGCAACCGACTCCATGACCTGCACGCCGGCTCCCCGACGAGGAGGATCAAGGACCACGCCGTCGACCTCTGCCGGAAGCTCCCATTGCTCAACGTCGGCGTCCACGAATTTCACCTGTGGCAAGTCGCTGAGCGCTCTACGACCGTCACGTACCGCGCTTCGGTAGCTTTCTACGGCAGTAACACTGCCATCTGGTCCCACGCACTCACCCAAGAATGCACTGATCAGGCCGGCGCCGGCATACAAATCCAGCCAGTTCTCGCCGGCGGCAGGAGCCCCGAAATCTAGAACATGGTCAACGATTGATGAAGCCGCATTGGGATGAACTTGCCAAAAACCAGTGCTTTCGATCTCCCAACTTCGGTCACGGACCGTTTGGACTGCCTTGCGGCCACCTTGTACTAGGTCGCGATCAGCCCACACCGAGACAGCGCCAAGGGAATCTTGAGTTGCTTGCACGCTTTCAACCCCAGGCCACTCCTGCTCGGTGATCTGCAAGGCAGTGATCTCAGAACTCGCGAGTAGACAGGTGTCGATCGGCAAGACGCCATGACTGCGCGCACCCAACAGGCCGGCATTCCCGCTGCCATCAACACTCCACCGCATACGCGTGCGCCAGCCAAGCCCTGCGTCGTCGCCGAGGTCTATCACGGTGATGGCCCCAACATCGATTCCTGCTTGACGTTGCAAGGACTCACGAGCGATCACGCCCTTGAGTTCGCGCTGGTGAATCAGGTCAATGTGTTGGTAGTCGCAACCGCCACAACCATTAGGCCGAGCCCAATTGCACGGGGCTTGAACGCGAAATTGCGAAGCTTGATGAATCTCAACCACGTCAGCACGCACAAACTTGGATCGCACTTCAGTAATCCGCAAAGTGACGTCTTCACCCGGCAATCCGTGACGCACGAACGCCGTATGACCAAGCGGGTGCGCGAGACAATGACCACCGTGCACCATGGCACCAAGAATGACCCGGACTTCGTCGTCTACTTCAATGGGTTCTTTAGGAGCGCGCGTCACCTCAGACTTCCTCTACGGATTTATCTTCGGTTGAAACTAGCTGCCAAGGAACGCTGGTGACCATGACACCCGGGGTGAAGAGCAGTCGGCTCTTAAGGCGCAGAGCTGACTGGTTGTGGAGTAACTGTTCCCACCATCGTCCGACAACGTACTCAGGGATGTAGACCGTCACTACGTCGTTTGGATTATCAGAGCGCAACTCGCGCACATACAAGAGGATCGGTCGAGTGATCTCGCGGTACGGCGAATCCAGAATCTTCAACGTGACGGGAATTTCACGTCTCTCCCACTCAGCTTGTAATTCTGCAGTCTCATCATCGTCAACATTAACCGTGACCGCTTCCAAGACCGTCGGCCTTGATGCTCGCGCGTAGGCGATTGCGCGAAGTGTCGGCTTGTGAATCTTTGACACCAGAACAAGTGCATGAACTCTAGAAGGCAGCAGAACACGTTCGTCTTCGCCCGTGGAAAGTTCAAGCCGAACTCGTTCGTAGTGACCATGGATCGACTTCATGATGAGGAAAATTATTGGCATAGCCACAACAACGAGCCATGCTCCGTGCACAAACTTTGTTAGCAACACAATGACTAAAACGATGCCCGTCATGATGAACCCGGCAAAGTTGATCGCTCGTGACCGGCGCATTCTTCTGCGCTCACCCTTGTCAGTCTCGGTCTTTAAATGACGAGTCCAATGACGAACCATGCCGATTTGGCTCAAGGTGAAGGAAACGAAAACACCCAAGATGTAGAGCTGAATCAAAGCCGTGACATCAGCCTGATACACAACCATCAAGATGACGGCCAGACCCGCAAGAGTCAGAATTCCGTTACTGAAAGCTAAGCGATCGCCACGCGTGTGTAACTGGCGCGGTAGGTAACCATCCCTGGCCAAGATCGAACCCAAAACTGGAAAACCGTTATACGCGGTATTAGCTGCGAGTGCCAGGATCAAAGCCGTCGCTAACGAAATGATCAGCACAGGAACGGTCGCATGATCGAACACGGCGTTTGCCACCTGAACAATGACGGTTTTCTGAGGCTGTCCTGCAGGCAGCCCGATGAGGTCTGCATCTTTCTCAGTAACTTTCACACCTGTGTGCAACGCCAACCACGTGATCCCGACAAACATTGTCATCGAAATAGAGCCAAGCAATAGTAGGACGGTCGCGGCATTCTTGGACTTAGGCGGCTTGAATGCGGGAACGCCATTAGCGACCGCTTCGATACCAGTCAGAGCCGTTGTGCCAGACGAGAACGCGCGAGCGATCAAAAAGACAAGCGCGAATCCGGTGAAACTGCCTTCAGGGAGAATCTCCCAGGAAGCACTTTCGGCTTGAATATCTGTGCCCAACATCATCTTGATCATTGCTGTGCCGATCATGATGAAGATTGCAGCCATGAAGAAATAGGTAGGGACGGCAAAGAGACCGCCGGACTCCTTGATACCTCGCAGGTTGAGAACCGTAATGATTGCGATTGCGCCAACCGCCCACCAAACATTGTGTTTGGCGATAATTGGAAAAACAGAGCCCAAGTTGTCGATAGCCGAAGCGATAGAAACTGCGACAGTCATCACGTAGTCAATCAACAAGGCGCTTGCTACAAAGACACCCCAGTTCGGACCGAGGTTATGCGTGACCACTTCATAGTCACCGCCACCACTTGGATAGGCATGCACCGTCTGGCGATAGGACATCACCACCGCGAGGTAGATGACTACGACGCCGATGGCGACTAACGGGCCCCACTGGTACAGGCCGAGTCCACCAAGCGATAGCACGAGGAGGATTTCCTGGGTTGCATACGCGTTGGACGAAAGAGCGTCGCTGGCGAAGACTGGAAGCGCAATTTTCTTGGACAGGTACGTCTCGCCAAGTCGATCGCTGCGTAGGGCACGACCGACAAGTAGGCGCTTAACACCTTCAGAGACTGGCACGTCACGGGATGTTACGCGGTTCCTGTATCTTCTCAACATGCACATCGTCATCCTTGGATGCGGAAGAGTCGGATCCCTCCTTGGGCAGTTCCTGGACAAGTCCGGGCACTCCGTGGCAATAGTCGATCAGGACGCCAGCGCTTTTCGGCGGTTACCCGCTGATTTCAGTGGTTTGACGGTCAAAGGAATCGGTTTTGACCGGGAAACGCTCGAAAACGCCGGCATTATTCGAGCTGGGGCCTTCGCTGCAGTGAGTAGCGGCGACAACACCAATATTTTGGCAGCCAGAGTCGCGCGTGAGACCTACGGCGTAAAGCGGGTAGTGGCTCGGATTTATGACCCTCGCCGGGCAGAAATTTATGAGCGCCTGGGAATTCCAACTGTTGCGACGGTCGCTTGGACTTCCAGCCAGATCATGCGCCGTTTGCTGCCTTTGGGTAGTGACGAACTTTTCCGGGACCCAAGTGGTTATCTTGCGGTAGGTGAAATCGCCTACGGTGAGATGTGGATCGGTAAGCGTGCCTCTGATTTGGAGCAAGCGGCAGGGGTCCGAATTACCTACATCTCTCGATACGGTGAGCCATCAATTCCAACCATCGATACGGTCATTCAAGAAGGCGACAATATTTACGCGTCATATCGCACAGATGAAGTTGCCAATGTTGTGCGCATATTCGCTCATGGTCCACGGGAGGCATAAATGCGCGTCGCAATTGCTGGAGCAGGCAAAGTTGGCCGTTCAATCGCTCGTGAACTCATTGCCAATGGACATAATGTTTTGCTCATTGATCGTGACGTCGAGCTCGCAAAGCCAGGCGTTGTTGAAGGCGCTGACACCCTTCTCGCTGACGCTTGTGAGATTTCAACCTTGGAGGCGGCTCACTTAGCTGAATGTCAGGTCATGGTTGCCGCAACCGGCGATGACAAAGTCAATCTTGTCGTCAGTTTGTTGGCGAAGACCGAATACGGCGTACCTCGTGTTGTGGCTCGCGTTAATCATCCAAAGAATGAGTGGATGTTTGATGAAAGTTGGGGCGTCGATGTCGCGGTATCAACACCGCGAATGCTTTCAGCTCTTGTTGAAGAAGCTGTCAGTGTCGGCGATCTGGTTCGACTGTTCACCTTCCGCCAAGGACAAGCCAACTTGGTCGAAATCACGTTGTCTGTAGATTCGCCGGTTGCTGGGCAGCGCGTTGGCGATCAGCCGTGGCCGCCGGATACCGCACTTGTTGCCATCGTTCGCGGTCACCGAGTGATAACTCCGTCTGCTGACGATGCACTTGATCCCGGGGATGAACTGCTCTTTGTGGCTTCGCCAGATCAGGAACCAGAACTGCAGCGCATGTTGGGTCATCGATAAAACAACCGCAACTCCCAACAGTTTTATTTGCAAGATGCCCGCATCGCTTTATATGTTGGTTCAAGAACTCGGTAAGTGAAGTAAGCCGCGGCCAAGAACATCGGCCAACCCATCACGATTTTTACGATGCCAAGTGCTGCGACCGATTCAGTGAGATATAGCGGCACCTGCACGATAAGTCGACCGATAAATACCGCCACCCAGATCCAGGTTGCAGCCGCCAAAACTCGCCGTTGCTCGGGAATCTTTCGCCAAGCAGTGCCTTGGTTGGTGAAGAAACCTAAAAAGACACCGATGAGTGGCCACCGAATGAGGACAGAAATCAAAAAGGCGGAACCGTAGGCCAGATTGGTAAATAACCCGGGTAAATAAAAATCTTGAGCTTTGCCTGTGTATTTCGCAAAACCCGCTGAAACAAGCACGCCAACAAAACCAGCACCTATTTGGGTGAGTGGTTCTTTACGCAAGATTCGCCACGCGGCGATAACTGCGCCTGATACTAATGCGGCAATGACTGACTGGCTCAGGTTCTGACTTGTGACGAGATACGCCACCACAAATACGAGAGTTGGCACACCTGAATCAATGATTCCGCGCCAACCACCAATGGCTTTTTCAAGCAAAACGGTTTCAATCTTGATGTCTTCAACAGACTCGTGCTCAAGATGAAGCTCATGCTCATGCTCATGTTCAGGTTGATGGTCAGACTGGTGGTCCGGTCGAGGCATCAGGATTACACTGGCTTCAATATGTACCGCGGGTTATAAATAGTTTTCCGACCGTCATTGATGGTCATACGCCCGTTCACCCGCATTCTGCGTCCGGCAACGATGCCTGGAATAGTGCGTCGGCCAAGCCAGATAACTGTTGTGGCACCTGATCCGTCGTACAACTCAACTTCATAAGACGGTAGGGCATCCTTGGGCTTAATGGTCACCGAGCGCACGGTTCCCACCAGACTCACTAACTGCCCAGCTTGGCAATCGCAAATGTCCTGGCATAACCCAAGATCATCTGTGAGCTCCGCGCGTAATTCGTCTACCTGTGAATCAGCACGGCTGCGAGCCAAGCCAGCCCAACGAGTTTTAAATGTCATTAGCGAATCTCAGTCAATTCGGGTCCACGTTCGGGCGGGAGCAGCGGGGATTCCTGTTCTGCCTCTACTTCTTGCTCTTGCGACGTGGGCAGCGTCAAAGTTAATGCATTCCCCACGGGCATTGCCTCATTGCCACGAATCACGACGAGCCCACGTACGGCATTTTGCAGGATTGTTGCCGCTTCCCCAGGCCGTGCTGCATTTCCAAGGAACACAGCACGCATAAACCATCGAGGCCCCTCAATGCCAACGAAACAAGCCGGTTGCAGCCCCTGCTCCCCCGGTACCTGCGCACGAAGTTCTGGCCCAAACACACCCTGCGCTTCCTCGACAAGTCCGTTAGAGCTGTTAATTGAAGCGGTGATCTGCTTGCGCGCGTCGTCCCACAGTCCGCCTGATTTAGGAGCGGCGAACACCTGAATCTGCACTCCGCTGTCGGGGGTCGCCAAGGTCACCAGGGCTACCGCTCCAGTGTTTTCATCTACCTGCACCTGCACGTCGACTCCGGGGATGGCAGTAACGAGCAGGCTGCCTAGATCAAGCCTCTCAGTGTCGTCCCAGACAACTTCAGACTCATCCCATGGACCGTTTGCTCGATAGTCGTTGCTCACGAGTCCACCGTAGTAGCACGAGTACCTGTGGACCCAAACCCACCCTGCCCTCGATGGCTTCCAGGTAACTCGCTCACCTCGATGAGTTCAGCTTGTGACACGGGGGCAATCACTAATTGAGCGATGCGATCACCACGCGCAAGTGTGATCGTTTCATGCTGGTCATGATTGATCACAATGACGCCAATTTCACCTCTGTAGCCCGCATCGATCACACCTGGAGCATTCACCATGCCGAGCCCTTGCCGTAGCGCCAGTCCGCTGCGCGGATGAACAAACGCCGCGAATCCTGGTGATAGAGCAAGAGCAATCCCCGTGGGCACCAAGACCCGCTCACCTGGTTTCAGGGTCACATCAACTCGCGCAAATATATCCATGCCCGCGTCACCTGGATGCTCATAGGTAGGCAGCGGCAAATGCTCATCGAGTCGTTGAATCAAGACTTGGACCTTCATGAGAAGCAACTCTACCGAGGCCGCCTAGAGTGGACGGTATGACGAGTTACCGCGAGCGGCTTTTACCTAAATGGTGGGTCTATGTCCTTGCTGCCGGTCTGGTTGCGATGCTCAGCATTGCTTATGGCTCTGCTTATGACGCAGTAATCGGCTGGCTGATGTTTGCCGTGATCTTTGGTCTCTTGGCGCTGGTCATGACGACAAGTTCGCCCATCATTGAGGTGGGTGACGGACTTCGAGTCGATACAGCTCGACTACCAATTTCGTGTATTGGGACCGTAGAAATACTCGATCCCATACAAACCCGCGAAGCGCGCCGCAGTCGCAGTCATGCATTGGATTACACCTTGTTGAAAATGTGGTCGAGCACCTCGTCAATGGCCATCGGGGTCAAAGATACAAACGATCCGCATCCGGGCTGGCTGTTCAGCACCCGTCACCCCGAACGGATAGCTGCCGCGATTCATGATCTTCGTCCATCAAGTGGTCTCACGACCGAGGAGTCTGAGACAGTATGAGCATGAGTGATTCGTTGCCAGAAACAATCGAAGATGAGCCCAACCCGATCATGCACTTGATCGCTCCGATTACCGCCATCGGTGCCACGATGCTGATGCGCAAGGTGCTCAATACCAGTTACCAGCGTGCGACCGGGTCAAGTGCCCCAGATCCACATGATCCACGGGTGAACTTCGGACGTGCCTTGGTGTGGGCGATAGTTACTGCTGCGACTGCAGCCGCCGTTGAGACGGTGGTGTACCGCGCAATGAACCGCGGAACACACACCGACTAGATACGAATCTTACGAACAGTCAGAGCAGACTGGGCCAGTTTTGGCTTCGTGGTCTAGCTGACTGCGATGGTGTACCAAGAAACACTTGGAACAGGTGAACTCATCTGACTGACGCGGCAGAACTCGAATGGTCAAACTTTCATCCGAGAGGTCGGCACCCGGCAACTCAAGATTCTCAGCCGCTTCGGCTTCGTCAACGTCGATAGCGCCTGATGATTTTTCGGCGCGACGTGCTTTGAGATCTTCTAATGAGTCTTCGGCTAGCTCTTCGTCGGTCTTTCGTGGTGCGTCGTAATCTGTTGCCATACTCGTGCCCTCCAGGTTGACTACCTAACTGATGCAGCGCGGTGATTGTGCCTCATAACTGTCCGGAAACCACTATTGGGCTCGTGTTAGGCGTCTCACGTTCGCTTAACGCTAACCTCGACCCATGCCTATTTACGCCATCGGCGACAGAGAACCTCAGATTGACCCTTCAGCATTCGTCCATCCAGATGCGGTAATCATTGGCGATGTCAGGATCGGCGCCGAGTCCTCGGTCTGGCCCGGAGCAGTCTTACGAGGCGATTACGGGGCAATCATCATCGGATCGCAAACCTCAATTCAAGATGGCACAGTCATCCATTGTACAGATGAGCACGACACCGTGATCGGCAATCGCGTGACGGTGGGGCACAACGTCCACATCGAGGGAGCTGTCATCCACGACGATTGCTTGATCGGTTCTGGGTCGATCGTGCTGAACCAATCAGTGATTGGACCCAATTCCCTCGTGGGCGCTGGCGCACTTGTGCCGATGCGCAAGGTCGTTCCGCCGCATGCTCGAGCCTTAGGTATCCCTTGCGTGATCCAAGAGGACACCGTTACAGGCCATCCAGACCCTGATGGAGTGACCGGCTACGTTGCGAACGCGCATCGGTACAAAAAAGATTTACGACGCTTGAGCTAGGCCTGGTGGCCTTCTACGGAGTGTGAGCCTTGCGCATCAAATCACGAAGTTGCTGTGAGATTTGCGGCACTGAGGCCAGCATGGTTTCCTCGTGCGGGCTGTCCCCCCACAAACCGGTAACAATTGCACCCGCCTCTTGCGCGATCAAATAGCCAGCCGCTACGTCCCAACGATGCAGTCCGCGCTCGTAATAGGCATCCAAGCGACCGCGCGCCAACCAGCAGAAGTCCACAGTTGCGCAGCCCATTCGTCGAAAGTCGCGCACTTTGTCTGCAACGGCCAGCACCACTCCGGCTTGCTCAACACGGCGCTCGCCGGAGTATCCAAAACCGGTGGCGGTTAACGCTGTGCTCACGTCGTGACATTCGCGTACCTGTAATTGTTCTGCCCAACTGGGTCCACTCAGCGCGTGGCGGATGAGCCAAGATCCGCCACCTTTGATGGCAACGTAACCTTCATCGAATTCAGGAACCAACACAATGCCGATAACGGACTCTTCAGCAACTTCGGCGGCGATAGAAACACCCCACATGGGTATTCGATAAAGATAATTCACGGTGCCATCGAGTGGATCCACGACCCAGCGAACGCCGGTGGTACCAATCCTCTCGCCACCTTCTTCGCCGAGGAAGCCATCGGCTGGCCGAGCTCCCAGCAGTATTTGCACAATGCGTTCTTCAGCTCCTCGATCCATCTGGGTTACTGCGTCGACGGGAGTGGACTTGGACTCCACAACGAGATTGAGCGGCCGCTCATCTCGCAGGAAACTGGCTGCCGTTACAGCGGCTTCCCACGCAACAGGCAACAACTCATGACGCAAGAGCAACTCTTCGACTGGAACCACGACTTAATCATGCCCTCACTGGCCTGTGACCAGCCGGCCACGCCCCTCGGACTAACGTCTGTGGCATGTTGAGTGCTTATCGAGATTTGTTTCGCACCCCTGGTGCCTGGCAATTTTCAAGTGCCACATTTCTTGCCCGGCTCCCCATCGCCGTTGTCATGTTGGGAATCGTCTTATATATAGCCGGCACCACCGGCTCGTACGCCCAAGCGGGAATCATCGCTGCAGTCTTTCAAATTTGTGCAGCAGTCGGGGCTATTTTCACCAGCCGCATGATCGACAAACGCGGGCAGCGGCTGATGCTTCCGATGCTTGCGATTCTGAACAGCGTGGGTCTCGTCATCTTTTTGTTCAGTACCGACAATCTGATGACCCAGATCATTGGCATCTCTCTCGCTGGACTTTCACAACCGGCGCTGGGCGCAGTTGTTCGAGCGCGATGGGTCTACGTTCTCGCAGACAAACCCGATAAGAAGCGCACTGCATTTGCTTGGGAAAGCATCATTGACGAATTGATGTTTACCATCGGACCAATATTTACCACGGTCTTAGCAGTGCACATCGGGCTGCAGTTTCCCATCGTCATATCGATCGTTTTCATGATGACTGGCTCTATCCTGTTGTCGTTGCAACGCAAAACGGAACCGCCAATTCATCGGTCCAACGCCCCTAAAGCCAATATTTTTAGCCATGCAGGAATGTGGCGGATGCCGCTTATCGGTGCAAGTTTCGGTTGGATTTTTGGTAGTTACGAAGTCACGACAGTCGCTTTCGCCAATGCAGCGGGCCAACCAGAAATGACTGGCTTCATCCTTGGCGTATGGGCTGCCTGCTCAGGGCTCGGCGGTTTGTGGTTTGGCCATCGAGCTTGGAATTACACGCTTCAGCGACAGCTCGTTGCCTGCACGGTCATATCAACGCTGGCCCTAGTCCCTGCGATTTTCGCTCGTTCAATTCCCACCCTGTTTATTGCAACCATGTTGGCAGGAGCGGCGATCGCTCCTGGCCTGATCGCCACGTACTCACTCACCGAGCGACTCATTCCCAGTGCAACACTGACTGAAGCACTCACGTGGACCAACTCTGGGATGATTTTGGGCTATGCGGCCGGAGCCGCATTTTCTGGACTCGTCATCGATTCAGTTGGCACCACATTTAGTTATATTTTGCCGGCCGCTGGTGCTCTTATGGCAGTTGTTCTCGCTTTAGGTGCGACACCTCGCCACATACCTGCGCTGGTTGCGGACTGAGGCACTATGTTGGTCACTTCACTACCGCACGAAAGGAGACAACCTTGGAACCGCTAAGCCCCAGGGAAATTCAGTCTCGCGTTCGTGCGGGCGGGATTCCCGAAGTGATTGCTGCCGAAACCGGGTGGCCGCTGGACAAAGTTCTCAGATACGCCGGTCCGCCATTGGGTGAGCGTGAGCACATAGTCACGACTGCACTTACTACAGAGTTACGCCGTTCTGGCTCCCCTGTTTCTTTCGCAGATTCGGTAGCAGCTGTTGTAGCGCCCACGGGATACTCCCCTGATTCAATTACGTGGGATTCCTATCGTCGTGAAGATGGTAAGTGGATTATCACTGCGCTATTACCTGCGTGGAAGCATGGCACGAAGGCCCTGTGGACCTACGACTACAGCGGGCGAAACTTGCACCCCCTCAATGATGTGGCACGGCGCTTGATGGGTGTGGAGCCCGAAGGTGACATGGATTTCATCACTGATACGCCAATCGCTGTGCTTGTGCAAGAAGCAGAAATCGAAATCCTCGATGAGAATCGTCCGCGTCTGATGGCAGTTCCCGCATTGGCTGTCGAAGAAGAAGATGTTGTCGTTGTCGTCGCAGTCGATGAGATGCTGGAAATCTTCGAAGATTCAAACAACACACTGATGCTGCCCATGCCAACGCAAACACCAACTGCATCCACGAAGCCAGTTATGAAGAAGCCAGCTAAGTCCAAAGGTCGTCGCGCAAGTATTCCAACGTGGGATGAAATTCTCTTTGGTACCAGCAAGAATGATGACGTTTAATTTTTAGTTTCGGGCGCTGATTTAGACGCTAAGCGTCATGAACTACTAACCACTAAACAGGGTATTTCCCATTCCGCCAGACTGAATGACCCATGTTGCCCAGTAAGTGAAGACACTCTTTTATCAACCATCGATGTCAGCGCTACGTTACTTTGCGCTAATACGACAACATCACCGATTCGGTCAACCACATCGTCAATAACTCTTCCCAAGAGGTTGCTTGCCAATAATTCGTCGCGTTCGATAACGCGAGCATGATCACCTAATGCGGTTCGCCATCGATGCGCAACTTGCGCGCCCTGACCCTCGTCTACATAAATGTGCCGAGCACGCGGTTCGCCTGCAACCAGCCGAACACCTGCCGTGAAATCAGGATGGGAATCAACGGAAATTTTTACATCGCAGTTCACCATCCCGTGATCTGCCGTGACGATTAACCGAGCCCCAGTTGGTAATGCATTGCGAAGTTGGTCAATAAGTTGATCAACTCGCACTAACGCAGCAATCCACTGCGCACTTCCCACGCCAAATTCATGGCCGACCCGATCAAGTTCAGCCCAATATACGTAGGTGAAGCTGGACTTGGAGTTCGTTGCGGCAAGAACGCCAGCGACTCGCTCGTTAATGTCTTCAGCGCCGCAATATTGCCCACCTCGAAGTACGGCTCTTGTGAGTCCACTTTCGCGATATGCCTCCGGAGCCACAGTGGTCACCCGAATGCCTGCCGCGTTCATCCGCTCAAATAATGTCTGTTCGGGCTGAATAGCTAAAGCTGGCATTGAGGATGCCCAATGCAATGGCACGAGGATGCCTTCGAATTCCGGCACCCAAAAGGAAGCACCTACCAGTCCATGCGTGCCTGGCATTTCTCCTGTTCCAAAGGATCCCAAGGCAACCGGAGTAGTCGACGGCACGATGGTTGCTGCTCTTGGTCCTTGAAGTGAGGCCAACACCGGAGCAAATTGGGCAAAGTCTTGGAGTTGATTACTGCCCAATCCGTCGATAAGCGCGCACACAATGTGCTGCGGTTCAGCTAAGCCAATGCGATCAACAAAGCCAGCCATACCAAGCGCTGCGGCGCACGAAGGAACGATGTCGGATATCGACAATTGCGCTGGCGCGCTTGGGAGATCGCTGATCATTAACGCAATCGAGACGCAGTCGCCTGCGAGAGCGAAGCAGCAAACGC
>WLNQ01000046.1 GCA_009699705.1 Actinomycetota bacterium
GGGTGCAGGGAGGCCAAGGTGCCAAATTGCTCAGCGATGACGAGTGGTGAGTGATTCGGCAACATGATGCCGCCTGAACCGAGCCGGATTGAACTTGTCTTAGCAGCAATATGTGCGATCAGCACAGCAGTAGCTGACGAGGCGATCGTGGCCATGTTGTGGTGCTCTGCGTACCAAACGCGTTGATAACCAAGGGCTTCAGCGCTTTGTGCCAGCACGACGCTGGCCTCTAGGGCCTCTCCAACGCTTTGGCCCTCGCCGATTGAAGCCAGATCAAGTAGGGAGATTGGAATCTTTGTCATGGTGAGCAGTGCCCCTTTCGCCTCATCACTTTAACCTTGACTTCGAAGCAGGTTTCACCACCTACGGCCAAGGATGCCGTTTTTAACCTTCCCGACGAAATCGAGCGGAGCCACCTTCAGTCGGCCACCATCGATCGAAGCATCACGACTTGGATCACGTCATACCAAAGTTCGCTCTGCGCCAACCAAGCAGCTTCCGTCTCTTCTGGCGTGCCTCGGTAATAGTCGGACACAGAAGTCGACCATTGCGTCGACCAGTTTGCAAGCTCGGATCGAATGCCCATGTCAGCGAGCTCGGCCGCTAGCGAAAATACCGTCCCGCTTGCCCCGGTGACAGCTGAATCCTGAGCTTCAGCGGCAAAGGCTCGACGGGTGTCGACTGCAGATCTCTCGTCTTGCCCGTAAGCCTGAGCCGAAGTGACAAGTGCTGACGTTAGCCAAAAATCGGTCATCGAAATTGCGACTCCTGTTGCAGCATCAGAGAACGTATCGTTTGGATTCTTACTCCGGCTCGCACGGATGGCACGTAATGCACTGATCGCTGCCGTCAATCCTTGATCCGTGAAACGCATGTCGACTTTCACCTGGCGACCCAGAACATCATCTGCGTAGCGTTCATTTGCCTGAGCAGCCTGGTTGAGTAATTGCTCATAGGCTCGGAATTTAGGGGCAGCATTGGCGGCCGGTGGGGACGCCCCTCCAGAGCGCGCTATGGCTTCTGCATCGGGAAGTGCTTCGACAACTGCAAGTCTTTCTTCTGCGACAACACGTGCCATCTCGATGAGAGTTTCAGCATCATCAGCAGCATCGAGTTGAGCGAGGACACCTTCAGCTGCGACTGCAGCATAGATGGGAAAGTTGAGCAACATTGGCACCGATGTTTGAATCTCGATCGTGGTTGGCACGATATTTCTCAGCCGTGAAATCTCAGTCCTCGCAAGGCGAATAACGTCCTGTGCCTCAGCGCTTAGCACCAAACGAGCGGCTTTCATTCCTTTACCATTTATGACGCGATCGATCCTTGCTGCTCCGACTGCTCGGACTAGTCGATAGGCACCGAAGATCCCTTGACCATAGGCACCGGCGGTGTTGCCTGAAGCCAGATCTGCTTCTGCGGCAGTCAGTGCTCGTTTTGCGACACCGCGCGTGTAAGCATCCACTCCACTACTTGAAACTCCTGCCTTCGCTCGAAGGCGCTGCACGGCATTGCGTGCCACAGCAGCGGCGCTCGATTGAGTTCGCGCACTTAGAACAGGTGGTTCGGCAACGGGATAGAACGATGCAAGCCCGGTAAGAGCTGCAAATGCTTCGCCCACTGTGCGCACGGGAACCAAGGCGACTCCAAGAGATTCTGCGTATTCGTTAAGGGTGCGGCCATCACTGACTTTGTCGTTTCCGCGAAGCACCTCCGCCGGTATGACCACGGTTCGGTAACCCGCATCGGCAGCAGCCTGAATTTTGCGTGGGACGTATCCGACAAGACCGATACTGCCATCTGGCGTAATCGTTCCAGTCATAGTCACGTCAGGCTTCAACGAGACACCGGAATAAGCGGCCAGTAAGGCGCACGTCAAAAGTCCTCCGGCCGATGGCCCATCGATCGGCCCTGTGATGTTGAAGTCAAGCTTCAGATGAGATGGATCGGTACCACTGAACAACGTGGCGAACGCTGCCGCTGAAGTTGTGGCCGCCTCCCAACTTGGGCCTGCACCTTTTGCCTCAATCGATGACAAATCGACGTGATATCCCAAGTGAGCTTTCGAAGTTGAAACAACTACTTCAGTGGGCTCGATCCCACCGTCGTACCCTCCATCAGTGCGCGGAGCCGCCCAAAGTGCAGCGACCGTCATTGCAACCCCTTCTGAGGTAACCCGTAATTTCCCTATATTGCTTGTAGTAACACCACTAGGCATTCCATTACCGCATGCGCTGAGAATGATGAGCCCCAGGACTAGTGCAAGCACACTGAACCAAGTGAAACCATTGAAAGGGGTGCGCTTGACTGAAATTCGGGCTGCGCCAACCATGTTGACCATCATGTCATCTAAGGCAGGCCCTTAGTTATGCAACGAAATCTCTTAATGGGCTTAACAATTGATCCGAGTAATTCATATCATTTGGGCGAGGGTTCACCCTTTGCAACAAATCCCGCTAGGTTGCCCTCATGGTGCAGAAAAGTAGGAGACCGATTACTTCCTGGCACCTACAGAAAATGGCGACTGCAACCATCTTGATAACCACCGGAGTTCTCCTTCTTTCCGCCTGTGGGGGTGGCACCACCACTCAGCGACAGGCCGGCGCCGTCCAAGAAGATTCAACGACAGATGTCACGGCATCGAGCGGCTCTTGTTCCGATCCAGCGAACTGGATGGGCTGCGTGCTACCTAGGGGCGACCTGCCGATCACTGCGATCACCATGCCTGGCTCGCATGACGCGGCTACCTACGCGATCACCACCAGCTCAATAACTGCGAATGGTTGTGGAACCGCGCCCCGCTGGGTGGAATTGATTACTGCTAAATGGGCGCGCACTCAGTCCGCAGACTTGGGAGCCCAAGCTGCCAATGGCAGTAGATACTTTGATATCCGTCCATATTTCGCCGCGGATAACTCCTTGAGCACCTGTCACACGCTGGAGGGCGCCACCTTTGCGGATGCTTTTGGCTCGGACAGCAATTTCCAAAAATTCGTACGCTCGCATCCTAATGAGATCTTTGTTCTCGACTTCCAGCATTTTTATGCAGAGAACGGTGGACTTGATTCGCCTAATCGCAAAAAGCAACTCAACGCTTGGGTTAAGAAGCAATTGGGAGACGTTCTCGTGCCCCGAATCAACGACTCTTCTAAACTCATTGACACCAACATCAAGACTATGCGGGCGGAGAGGCAAAACGTCATTGTTCTTGCCCAAGACGACTGGGCGACCGATCTGAACATCTGGCCGCGCTCAGCAAACCTGTATTCAGAATGGAACGATGTGAGTCAGCCAGCCCTTACCTTCTGGCAGGCCGGCTTGACCGAAGGTCATGAACAGTGGCCACTTGACCTCGCCGAACGTGAACTAGGTGTGCTTAGCAGGGCACCGCAGACAGGCACTCTCAACGTCCTAAATTACATCCTCGACACGAATTGCCCACTTGATCAAATTGGCTCTGCATCCTGCTATTCCGCATACGCCCTATGGGCTGGCACTGTTTCCAACAGCAAGGAATGGCTCTTCCCGCGTATCCCATCAATGTCACGTCAAATGGGTCGGCTCTCCAGACCCGCAGTACTCATGCGTGATGTCGCCTCCGAAGGAAACAACGCACCTATCTGGAATATCAATACACAGGAAATGAGCTGACCATGGCAAAGAATTTCAGACAAATGGCAGGTATCTCGGCATCAACCGCCGGGATAATCCTGTTGGTAACTGGCTTATCTGGGTGTTCCAGCACCGAGTCCGCTCCCGCTCCGGAGATTTCACCCGCCGCCTCGCAGTCTCGTGATGCATCAATCTGGGGAACACGCAATGTACGAATTTGCGTATCGGGAACCGCCTCCACCACCATCGCAATCGATCTGGGGCCAATCAAGGGTTCAAAGGGCGCCGAATACACTCTTGATGAAAAGAACCATGGGCCCGCTTGTTACACCAGCGACAACATTGGGTTTGCTGGAACTGCCGGTGTCAATGTGCTCTTCGAAGAACAAAACTTGATCCTTTACGGCCAGAACCTCGCCCTTCAGCGTCCTGACCTTCTGCTGTGTGCAAGGACCTCTGATCCACTAATTAACTCAGTTAATTGCGATAGCAGCGTCCTTATGAAGCAGACCTTTTCACAAGGTGAAACCAAACCGTTGAACGGCGGGGGCCATAAGTTCGAGGCGACCCGCGAAAACGACACCGGCGACTACATCGAATTCAAGGTCACATTCATCAAATAGATCGCTCTTCACTCGTTACTTGAAGAGTGCGGCGCAATGGCCTACTTGCCAACCAGTAACTTCAACTGTTTCGTGTCGCCTGCATCATCTAGCCTGCTAGCTGTGTAAGCGATGTTGTTGACTTTGCCGCTAATCGACGCATTCACACTCAAGTCATATTGCGCGAGCGAATCATTGCAGTCTTGGTCGTTACATATGCGGATATCAGGACGACCCAAGACCGGATTGCGCCCATACACGTAAATAACGTTGTTATTGGGAAAGGTAACTGCCGCGACGGGATCGCCGGCAGTGGTATCGCCCTGGTAGCAGGCCTGCTGGCCAGGCTTGGTCACCATGAACTCGCCGTATGGGCCAGTGGGAGCATTGTCAAGATCAGCTTTGGTGCCATTGGTGATGCATACGACAACTGCCTTCGTTACGATTCCTGCAGCACGAGAATTTGACGCTTCGGTTGACGGCGTAGATGACGAGGTTGCCTGCTCGGAATTATCCGAACTACACCCAGTTGCCAGCAATAACAAGGCCACTATGCCTAGCGTTGCGATCGGTGCAATTTTTCGTCGAATCATCATCCAGCGATACTAGTCTCAAACTAGGCAGGCAGTGGGTACTGTACGGACATGACCATTAAATCGACCCGGCGTCGTCGAAGCTTCACAGCGATTGTTTCGTGTTCAGCAGCGCTCACCGTGTTGGGTTTGGTGGGGGGTTCGATTCCTGCTTTCGGGTTCGGCTCTACTGATAGCTGGGCCTTGGGTCAAAATTCTGAACACCAACACATCACTGAAAGTCTTGGCATAGCTGATCCCCTTTGGAATAAGAAGAGTTTGATATTGGTGGCTGGTAATTCAGGTAATTACGGCGCCGTAGCTGCAGCAGATCGAGCCACTGATTCATCTGCGACTCTAATTAAGGGCCTTGGGCCTGGTTATAAACACTGCGACGACGGTGATTGGCTTGATATTCCCGGGTATCCGCACAACAGTAACTCAGCTGTCGCCGAACTTACAAAGTGCGCCGACTACTACCAATACCTCTTGGACCGTGCAGTTCGATATGCCGGCCAACTCGTAACTCCAGAAATGAAGGTCAGCGAGTCTGTCTTTACGATGACTTCGGGTTCAGGAACTTTCAAGCCAGACACTTATTGTGCTTATCGTTTCAGTCTGACTCCTGACAACAATCCCAAGTGCGATGTGTTGAACGCTTTTGGCCGCTCCTTACATGTGGCCGAAGATGTGTGGTCTCACACCAACTGGGGCGACCAAGCTGATCCTGCGAAGTCGATCAGCATCACGAACCCACCAGGCCTTGGTAATACCGAGATCCCAGGATTTCTGCACTACCCGGCAAGCATCACCATTCCAGAAGGACTCATTTCAGGCTGTGATGACTCCGCGCCGATGAGTGATTGCAAGAATCGCATCGGACATAGTGCTCTAGCTAAAGACAACGGCAAGTTCAACCCAGATGGCAGCAACGCGCAAAGCACTGACAAGTACTACCGGGGATTAGTCGTCGTCGACGGAGTTTCCAATTTCGAGCGAGCCATTACCGGCGCAATGAATCAGGCTGCCTCGACGTGGTCCGATCTACAAAATGCGATTCTGAGCAAGTACGGTGATGCTCGTGGTAACGCCATCATTTCAGTCCTGCGCAGCGATTCTGCAAAGCAGGCGGGGCTTACGGCAACTGAACTCACAGATCAGCCTTTCGTACGTTCTCAAGGCGCACCTGCAAGCGGTGAGTTCGCTGCCGATCCTTCGCAGGATGCTCCGCTTGGAAGTGGGAATAAGGATTCAGACCCAGGCCACGCCGGGCTTGCCGGTGAATCTGCTGACAGCAGTACACGTCAAGCTGCAGGTGTCACCCTCGGTGAGCAATCCCCAACGAACGATGTCACTTCTTCGGGATCCAATGCGATCGTCTGGGTGGTCGTGGGCGCTGCCCTCATCATCCTCATAGTTATCGTTCTGGTCTTGGGTCGACGTCGATCAAAGACCAAAAACGCCTAATATTTCAACACTTTTCAAACTACGAGGCTGCGAATTGGTCCAATGAGGAGTCCAAGCTCGCGAAAGGTTAGGGTGCTTAACGTTCACTTACGTGAGGAATTCCGCAGCATGCGACCATTCAGAGGTCATTTAACCCGTGCGCTTGCAGTTTTTGCTGCAGTGAGCATGACTATTGTTTTCGCTCCGAACGCCCAAGCCGCTGCCCCCGAAGCTCCAAGTTCAGTCACGATCACTCGCGCCAGCACGTCGCTACTTATTCAATGGACTGCAGCCATCGCGACTCCCGCAGTCACCGCTTACACCGCAACCGCATTTTCGGCATCGAGCGGTGGTGTAGCACAAGGTTCGTGCACTACTTCGACAACTTCCTGCACCATTACTGCACTCACGAATGGCGTGCAATCCTTCGTTGAAGTATCTGCCACAAATGGGACCGCACCCGATGCCGTGTCAAGCCCGCGAATAAGCGGGACACCACTTGGGATTCCGTCCGTGCCACGGTCAATCAATGCATCCGGTGAAGATGCGGCAATTTCGACCACCTGGCTCGCGCCTGCCGATACTGGGGGCAGCACAATTAGCGGGTATAAAGCGCAGGCCTTTACTTCCCCTGTTGGAGGCATCGCTGTGGCCAGCTGTCTCACCACAGGCTCATCCACGCTTCGTTGCACGATGGACTCGCTCACCAATGGCACCACGTATTACGTCAGCGTATTCGCAACGAATACAAACGGTGACGGCCCTGCGTCACTGCGCGACGTCGCGCAAGCTGGAGCATTGCCTTCGCCCCCGCGTTTAATCGAAGTCGACAGAGGTAATGGAAGTCTCAGCGTGACTTGGATTGAGCCTGCCGCCAATGGTGGCAACGCCGTGCTTTTATACACGGCTAGTGCTCGAACGACCTACAGCACTCAAGGTGAAGTCGTGGCTTCATGTACGAGCACCGGTGCAAGCTGCGTAATGAGTGGGACCACCAACGCGACCACGTACTACATATCGGTGACAGCGACAACCGTCGTAGGCGAAAGCGCGCCATCGAGTCGAGTTTCAATCATTGGCATCAGCCCCCCAAGCTCGCCACGACTGGTGCGGCTTGAGCGAGGGAATGGATTCACTCGGGTTTCATGGTCGAGCCCACTCACTACCGGTGGCTCAGCAGTCAAGCGATACGTAGCAAAGGCCTACCTCACTGCTACCGGTGGCGAGTCTGTTGCAACTTGCATCCCGCAATCTTCCTCGCCCACGCAATGCAATCTAGGCCCGTTACCAAACGGCACTAACTACTTTGTTGATGTCACGGCAGAGAATGCGATGCTTGCTAGTGATCCTTCATCACCGCGACTTGCGATCATTCCCGCGACCCAGCCAACCCCGCCACGCGAAGTCTCTGCCTCTCAAGAAAGCACAGGGATCAGAGTTCGCTGGCGGGTACCTGAATCTGACGGTGGGCTTGTTATTGCAAGTTACCTGGCGACTGCTTGGTCAACATTGACAGGAGGAACCAAGGCTGGAAGTTGCACTACAAGCGGTGATTCTTGTGTAATTCTTGGCCTCGAAGGAGCGCCTGTCTTTATCGACGTAACTGCTCAGCATGAAGCCGGCACAAGTTCGTCATCGTCGCCAAGAGTTCGCCTGCTAATTACCGGTGCGCCAACCCCTCCACTATCCGTGGTGTCGAACACAGTGGCAAGGACAATTCTGGTGAGTTGGCGGCCCTCTGCCGACGACCAGGGCTCTCCGATCACGAGCTACATTGCGAATGCGACTGACTCCGCGGGCAAGACCGCTGGCACATGCACGCATGTTGTAACTAAGACCGAACGAATGAAAGGCGCTTCTAGTTCACGCATGCTCTGCCTTATTCGTGGCCTGCAAAAAGACTCGAAGTACACGGTGAATGTCGGTGCCGTTAACGCAATCACCACAACCTATGCGTCCGCCTCAGTTATCTCTCTGAAGTCTTCAGTTCCTTCGATTCCGCGGGACTTAACACTTATGCCGGGAGAAAAGAGTGTCTTCGCCCAGGCTACTTTGTCTGCCTCAACTGGCGGTTTTGCTGAAGATGTATATACATTCCGCGCCTGGTCGAAACCCCGAGGTGGTGTTCTGACGAAGAAATGCAGCATCCAGTCCCACATCTCTGTCGCCTCCCCCGCATGCGTGCTTACTGATCTGGGGAACTACCGGACTTATTGGGTCGATGCGTTTGCTTCAAATGAACTTGGCGACAGTGCACCGACTGCTCGTATGGCGATTAGGCCGATGGCCTCAGTTCCAATGGCACCTCTCGACTTCCGCGCATCGATGACTCCCGACGGGTTTATTGCTCGATGGATTGCTCCTGCTTTCGAGGGAGGCTACCCACTTCAAAAATACATCGTGCGAGTTAAAACCGATCCGAAAAGCAGCACGATCACGAAACAATGCACAGCTACCGCGCCAACCACGACATGCGAAATAGGCGGCGTAGTAAGTGGCACACATTTATGGATTGATGTAATTGCCATTAATCCAGTTGGAGAGAGCCCCGCTTCAATTCAACTCGATCGAACTGTAATCGACGAGTAAAATTGCTACCAGATTCGAGTCAAACTTTTTTACATTACTGAATTAAAACCGACTATCAGAAGTCTGTGCCGCCATCAATGTTCACCAACGCGCCCGTGAGATACCCGGCGCGCGGCGATAGCAGGAATGCCATCAAGTCGCCAACCTCTTCTGGTTTACCGGGGCGAGCCAGCGCAACATGCATGCCCCATTCATCAGTCATCACTCGCTCAAGTGCAGTTTCGTAAGGCCATCCGCGTGCATCTGCAACTTGTTGACGCATCGCATGCAGCGAATCGGTTTCGATTGCTCCTGGGGCAATGCAGTTAGCGCGGACACCGTGTTTGCCATAGGCCTTTGCCACACCCTTGGTAAACAGGGCAACGGCGCCTTTTAGTGAGGCGTATGGCAGACGAACAAGTTCTGGGGAACGCACAGAGAATGCCGCTGTGGTGACAACCGTTCCGCGAGTTTCGATGAGGTGCGGCAAAGCTGCTTCGACCGAGCGTGAGACACCAAGCAATAGATCACGAAACGCAGCGATCCATTCGTCATCAGTTGATTCGATCGGCATCTGACCCTTGGTGCCAGTTGTGACAGCGATGCCATCAAGTCGACCTAGGAAATCAACAGCGCCCTTGACTGCAAGCGCTGCTTGGCCCTCAATTGACACGTCAAATGCCAAACCCTTGGCTTTGGCCGCTCCTGCAGCAACAAGTTCTGCAGCTGCACGATCGGCGCGTTCTTGATCTCGTCCTACAACAACGATTGAAGCGCCATCAGCGGCGAGTACGCGTGCACCTGCTAGACCCATACCGGCAGTTCCGCCAACAACGAGATATCCCTTATCTCGTACCTGAAGATCCATCGCTCTCGTACTCCCTCATGTGGTATTCGCGGCGCAGGGTAATAAACAACTATTGGCTGCTCGCCAAAAGCCCAGCCTATGCCGTGTGCGATCAGAGGTGCGCGCTACCGCCGCCGCCAACCGGGATCGACTGTCCAGTGACCATGCGTGCGCGATCAGAACAAAGGAAGGCAACCAATGCTGCCATCTCTGATGGCTCTCCGAAACGACCGAGCGGAATCCGATTAGTCATGTCTTGAGTTGCCTCTGCAACGGTGATGTTGCGCTCACGTGCAAGCCATACCCAGTAGGAGCGATTACGTTCAGTCAGGATCGAGCCGGTAAGAATGTTGTTCACCGTGATGCCATCCGATGCAAGACGCGCGGCCATTAAGCGGTGCATTCCTGCCACCGGGGCTCTCACAACATTGGGAAGTAGGTGCGGAAGGTTCGTGCTCGGCTCGCGAGCAACACCAGATCCGATGTTGCATATCCGACCCCAACCTTGCTGCTGCATGTCTGGCACACACGCACGCGCCAAGGCCCAGGAAGAAATCAATAGCTGCGTGAACTCTTCGCGATAAGCCTCGGTGCCCATTCCCTCGAAGGTTCCAGCACCCGGACCCGAACCTTCTTTCGCTGCGTCAATCACATGACCGATGACATTGCTGATTGCAATGCTGATTGGTCCGAAGCGATCACGAGATTCGGCTACAACACGAGCCACGCTTTCCGGATCGGTCATGCTGGCTGCGATGCCATGCACACGACCAGGCGCAATCTCCTCAAGTTCAGCAAGGGTTTCTTCGAGGTTGGACAGTGTGCGAGAAGCAATGACAACTTTGGCACCCTCGTGCGCAAAGGTAGTTGCAATGGCCCGACCGATCCCGCGACTGCCTCCAGAGACGATTGCTACCCGACCTGAAATTCCATAATCCATTAGAAGATCCCCGATCCGGCGCCGCCGTCGACAGTGATAGTTATTCCGCTGAGATAAGCCGCACCTTCTGAACATAAAAATGTCACCGCGTTGGCCACGTCTTCGTCGGTTGCGATTCCGCCGCGCAACACTGCGTTTGCTGTGATGGCGTTGGATCCCACTTCACCAGTGATGACCTTATTTAAACCCAACATTCCAAGTGAAGCCATGGCCGCTAACTCATCAGCCTCTGCATCAACCGATTTTGCTTGGGCAGAGCCCACCCAAATGAAACGGCCCCATTTCTGGTCAAGCATGCGAGGTAGAGCCGCGCGATAAGCATCAACCGCGTTAGTTACGTCGTCCCATGCCGCATACAACTCGTCGGGGTCGGAAATCTCCAGCAAGTCGCTGCCCGGACGGACGCCACCGACAGCAATCACAACATCGGCTTCGGGATATGAATCGCCACTCGACGATTCGGCCATGACTGCACCCTCAGCTAGTAGCACTCGACGGCAAGCCGCGACCATTCCTTCATCGGGTCCGAAGACCGATACCAGTCGACCTTTGAGTTGCAGATCCATGAACTGCGCCTACCTTTCGAACGATCGTCTCCACTGGGTGTTGTTCGTCTAGCGAGTCAAGCAGACGATCTACGCACCGTCAACGCATTTGACAACAAAGGCGTTGCCTGTGCGCGTTCGCGAATCTCAACCATCAGATGAGCAAAAGAATTTACACAGACACTTGTCGGTATTACCAGTGATCACATCGGCTGTCGTTGATGATGGATCCGAGTTGCTCGTAGGTGCATCAAATCACGTTGTTCCTGATGGCGAAGAACTCGCCACTGGAAGACATACATGCGTAACGACAGGAGTAGACGAAGTGCCACAAGATACAGGCTCCGCGCTTGAACGGTTTGGCATTGCCTTGCGCGACTTTCAGGATGTCGCGACAGCTACCGGTGCACCTGAGGTCGCGTTAGTCTCTGCCACCCATTCGCTTCACGACATTACGGAACAGCTTCGCCCCTTCGTTGCTGAACTGGGGACCGATCAAGACTTCGAACGCTATGTGGCTACGTCTGGGTCTCACACGTTGAATCCAGCACTTGAGGTGGTTCGTAAGGGTGAAGGCTTCATTGAAATGTCGGTTCGCTTCGGACCCTTTTTCCGCAATGCATTTGGCTACGTCAACGGTGGTGCAATTGCCAGCATGTTCGACACTGCCATTGCCCACGTTGCATTTGAGTATGCGGGCCGCTCGTTCACGGCGAACCTGAATGTCGACTACCGAAACTTCGCACCACTTGACGTTGAACTACTCGTGAAAGTTCGACTCGAAAGTGTTGAAGGAAGAAAGCACATCGTTGTTGCCGAGCTCTTCAACGGTGATGTGCTCGTTTCAGAAGCACACGCACTGTTACTTCAAGCAAAGGACTAGTACTCGCGCCATGCCCTAATTCGCGTCTGCCGTTCTTGGACGATGGTGAAGCGCCGGATCAGCAAGGTCCGTTGACGCGGTTCTACACACTGGTTCGAGAAACTGAAGGTAACGCGCGCGATCCTGCAGGAGGACCAACCGTGAACATACATCGCGACTAAACCCAACTGGACTCACTAAGAAAACCAGGACAGAAAACAATCAAGACCCCCCGTAAGGAGGGCCTTGATGTTCGTACTTGTGTAGCGAGGAGAAGGTGAACTAGTTGCCTGCCGCACCAAGGAGACCTGGAGTGGCCGTGGCACCACCGATCGCAGTCGCAGCACCACCCAGCGAGGCACCCGGGTCCACGCCAGACGGGAGCCGGCCAGCCGGCCCGGCTGTGCCACCGTTGGCATTGCCGCCCTTACCGCCTTTGCCTCCTGTAGCAGTTGAACCCGCTGTGCTGTTCAC
>WLNQ01000047.1 GCA_009699705.1 Actinomycetota bacterium
ACTGGTTGATCCACCACCGCCACCACCGCCAGTATTGCCACCACCACCGCCACCGATGAAAAGTCGAATCGATTGCCCCGGGGTTACCGCAAATGTCGAAACAACAGCGCACCCCGCCCCGCCGGCGCCGCCGCCACCGCCACCACCGCCACCACCGACTGCCGTGACCGTGATCTGGGTGACGCCGCTTGGCACGACCCATGAAGTTAACCCAGGGGTCGTGAAACTTTCTTGACTTGATGCCTGCGCCGGCGGTGCTACCAAGAAGGGGATAAGTAGCGCGGTCAATGCCGAAAGAGCAACAGGGCGACTGATCATTTCGGCACTGTATGCCCTAAACCCTCGGCCGAGATGCTTGATTCAGCACTTTACGTTCGCGTAGCCAGCCGCCATAGTGCAACCCAATCACCCACAGGTGCTGCTCTGCGCAATAGCGATTGCTTGGGCAGATCTACTCAACACACCTCACTGATTGAGATCCGGCATGAGAGTCAAAGTCTTGCCTACTGTGTCTGTGTGGATAAGCGATATGGCAAAGACGTCTTAGGGCTTGTGTCAAAGACACCAGTGCCGATCTTGCCAGTCTGCTTCGCTGAAATCGGACTCGTCCTTGAGTGCCCCACCTCAGGCTGGGTTGGCGCAATAGTGGAACTCCAAAAAGGACCCGAGGGTTGGGCCGTGTGCCTGGAAGATCGAAAGAACCGCCGCAAGATGTTCTTACTCACCGATCCTTTGCTCTTGGATGGGCAGCGCGTCCGCTTGGTGCGCCAAGGACAAGATCAGCACGCGAGAGCCCCTACGCCAAGCCTGACTGCTTCAGGTTCTATCGCTGTCCAAGGCAAACGAGCATCGATCGCCCGTGGTTCCAGGATCTGGGTTGAAGGCAAGCAAGACGCCGAACTTGTCGAGAAGATCTGGGGCGACGATCTGCGCGTCGAGGGCATCGTCGTTGAAGAACTTGGCGGAGCCGATGAGCTGCTAGCGGCGGTGCAGCGATTCGCGCCAACCAATGATTTCAGACTCGGCATCTTGCTGGATCACCTCGTACCTAACAGTAAAGAGCAGCGCATTGCCGACGAAGTCAAGCGCGCCTTCCCCCAACACGTCCTCATCCTTGGACATCCCTACATCGATGTGTGGCAAGCCGTACGGCCGTCAACCCTGAGCATCCAGGCCTGGCCGGTTATCCCGCAAGGTCAGGATTGGAAAACCGGAATCTGTCGCGACCTTGGTTGGAATGAAGACACTTCAGCCACCTGGCGATCGATACTTTCAAAAGTCACCAACTACGCAGATCTAGAACCCAGCCTGTTGGGACGCGTTGAAGAACTGATCGACTTCGTCACGCAATAGAAATTCGTACGAGTTTTCGCATTCCGGTTGCCGTAGGCATGGCTGGAATCTAAGTTCCTTATAGGTCAATTTCGGGGTTACGACTTGGATCCTGTAAAGAGAAAGCCACATCAATAGGAGCACACATATGAACGAAGGCATGCTGGACGGTATTCGGGTACTCGATCTCACTATGTGGGCATTTTGCCCCTCTGCAGCACGTGTGCTCGCCGAGTGGGGCGCAGATGTGATTCACATCGAGAACCCAAATGCGCCGGATCCAATGCGCATTTTTTCCGGCGGCTCCCTTGAGCCAAACGGCGCCGCTTGGATGTTCAAGCATTACAACCGCGGCAAGCGCTCCCTGGCTTTGAACCTTGCTAGTGATGAAGGTCGCGAGATGCTGTACGAACTCGTGCGGAAGTCCGATGTGTTCATCACGAGCTTCCTGCCAAAAACTCGCATCAAGCTTGGCTTTGACGTTGAGGATCTCAAAAAGATTAATCCAAAGTTGATCTACGCAAAGGGCACCGGAGCTGGCCCTCTTGGTCCAGAAAACTTGCGTGGCGGTTACGACGCTGCTAGCTGGTGGTCACGCGGATCCCTATCAAGTGCAGCCATGGCCGTCACCCGCACCGACACACCTCCAGGAATGGTCGGTCACGGCGACGGCATGTCAGGCGCGGTCTTTGCCGGCGGCATTTGTGCCGCGCTACTTAAGCGTGAGCGCACTGGTGAAGTTGCAGTCGTTGACTCTTCACTCATGGGCACCGCAGCTTGGTTCAACGCTCCGGCAATCATCGGTGCGCAGTTAGCCCCGGGCGCCGGGATGCTTGGCTCATATGTTGATCGTTCGGTGAGTCAATGGTCGGGCACTTGGTACAAGACCAGCGACACGCGTTTCATCTACATGTCTTACCTGGGCGATCACCAAGATGAATTCGAGGACTTAGCCCGGCTCATCGAGCGCGAAGAACTCATCACCGACCCTCGGTTTGATTCAACAGCGAACCGAATGGCAAATTCGCAGGAGTTGATGGCAATTCTCGATGGAGTCTTCGCTACGAAGTCTCTAGCCGACTGGAAGACAATCTTGCTTCCATCAAAGGGAGTCTGGGCACCCGTGCAAAATGCTGCCGAGATGACTGACGACCCAATGGCAATTGCAAACGGCATGATTCGTAAGCCTGCCAATGAGCCAGGAACCCCAGTGGTTGTTATGCCGCCAGTGATGTTCAATGAAGATGCCGGTCCGGGCAAACCTGCTCCGGACTTTGGTCAGCACACCGATGAGATTCTGACCGAACTCGTCGGCCTTGATGCTGCACGAATCAAGGAACTTCGAGCAGCACGGATTATCGCTTAAGCACGATAAATAGAACTGCCACCCAGGTCGGATATCAAGTGCACGCCGCTTGATATCCGACCTGAGTCATGTTGATTGTTGAGCGCTCATCCCAAATGTCTACATATAGGGCATCTATCGCGTCATCGATTGAGTCATACCCATGAGCACTTATTCGATTCCGGTTGCCGCGCCTAGGACTTGAACCTAAGTTCCATGTAGGTCACGATCGGGATCTCATCAAGGGTTCCCAGACAACTATCGAGCTACGGGAGCAAAGATGAATGAGGGCATGCTTGACGGTGTTCGGGTACTTGATCTGACGATGTGGGCATTTTGCCCGTCAGCAGGACGAGTGCTCGCCGAGTGGGGTGCAGATGTGATTCACATCGAGAACCCAAATTCACCCGATCCAATGCGAATTTTCGCGGGTGGCAGTCTTGAACCAGGCGGCGCCGCTTGGATGTTCAAGCACTACAACCGCGGCAAACGCTCACTAGCGTTGAACCTTGCAAGTGATGAAGGACGCGAGATTTTGTACGAACTTGTTAAGGATGCCGACATCTTTTTGACGAGCTTCCTGCCAAAAACACGCACCAAGCTTGGCTTTGATGTTGATGACCTTCGCAAGATCAATCCAAAATTGATCTATGCAAAGGGCACCGGAGCCGGACCGCTCGGCCCAGAAAACTTGCGTGGCGGCTATGACGGCGCGAGCTGGTGGGCACGCGGATCACTATCCAGTTCAGCGATGACCGTCACGCGCACTGACACTCCCCCAGGCATGGTTGGCCACGGCGACGGAATGTCTGGCATGGTCTTTGCCGGCGGCATTTGTGCCGCGCTGTTCAAGCGTGAGCGCACTGGTGAAGCAGCCGTCGTGGACTCCTCCCTGATGGGAACCGCGGCTTGGTTCAACGCGCCAGCAATTATTGGTGCTCAACTAGCTCCAGGGATGGGCATGCTCGGCCAGTACGTTGACCGGGCTGTGAGCCAATGGTCAGGCACGAACTACAAGACGAGCGATAACCGCTATATCTACATGTCGTATCTCGGTGATCATCAAGATGAATTCGAAGATCTAGCCCGCCTCATCAAGCACGAAGAGCTCATCACGGACCCGCGTTTTGATTCAACAGCAAACCGTGTGCAGAACTCTCAAACGCTGATGGCCGTTCTCGACGACGTGTTTATCACCAAAACACTTGCCGATTGGAAGACCACACTGTTGCCATCAAAGGGCGTTTGGGCACCAGTACAAAGTCCAGAAGAAATGTTTGATGACCCAATGGCGATCGCAAACGGGATGGTTCGCGTACCGACAAACGAACCGGGAACACCTGTAGTTGTTATGCCGCCACTGATGTTCAACGAAGATGCAGGTCCAGGCAGCCCTGCTCCGGACTTTGGTCAACACACTGATGAGATTTTGACCAAGCTTGTCGGCCTAGACGCCGCACGAATCAAAGAACTGCGAGCATCACGAATTATCGCCTAATAGAAACTGAAACTGATTTGCGTTTCATGGTCGGATAACAAGAGCACGCCGCTTGATATCCGACCATGAACCAATGCGGTTGCGAAGAGTTGGACCAGACGGAGCACTAGGAGCATTCACTTTCTTCCAGTCGTCCCATCCTGCATAACTTCCCGAGGTCGTAGAATCATGGAGATAGTCAGCCACATGTTTCAAGATTTCTTCGTCCGTCCACGCTGATTCATAAGTTCGATTTGGACGCGCCCCTGTTGGCACGCCAGCAAGACCGGCTGCAGTAATCCAGGTGCCAAATCTCTGCAATATTCGAGGCGCTGATGGACCATCGATTTGCCCACTACTGACAAGTTCTCGATATTTGTCATAACTCAGACCCGTTGAATTACCTTTCACCACATCCCACGCGCGGCGTAGCGCAGCATAAATATCTTCATCGGAATAGACCTGTGAATATTCACCTTCGCGCACCCGGATCGCCAGACGACGCACTTCATCAGTCATGTCGGCGGATAACTGCGCATCACTTAACCCCAACGCCAGTTGAGCATCACGGGCACTCGCTCCGGGATGTGTTCTTAGCCAGTCAGGAAGCGCATCAGGGGTTGGCGCTGATAACGGCAATGTTGGATCAGGATCTTCGTCCACAGATTCAAGAATCAGTTGCACCTGTTCGGAAGTCATGTCAAAAGCCGTTGCGATCTGCCGCGAGGACCAGCCTTGATCGCGCAAAGTCCAGATGGCAAGACTTTGAAAAACTTGCCTCACTTCACCACTATCAGCTGCGCTGCGATCAAAAGGGTCCACGAATGAACCGTAGCCCTTCCGCTTGGGTCTTCACTCTGCGCACAGCCACCACGAATTAGTTCAGCCCCGCACTGCCGACTCATTTGGGGTCGCAGGTACGGGGCTGAACAATGCTGTCTCAAATCAGGAGTGCAATGAAACTAACGTAGATCAGGAAAACCTTGAACTGGAAAACGTGCGGTTTCTTAGCTGCTCGTCATTAGAACAGCACCAGAGAACGGACCAACCGCGTTGGCCCAAACTGCAACCTCAGCGTCCTTGACCTGGCGTGCCCCGGACTCATTACCGCGTAATTGGCGAATCGACTCGATGCAGAAGTTCGCGCCGTGTCTACGTCCCACGTTGCAGGCGCCGCCGTCGGTGTTCACCGGAAGGCTACCTCCCAGCTTCGTCGCGCCGGACTCTACAAATGGACCGGACTCGCCTTCGCCGCAGAAGCCCAAGGCTTCCAGCCACTGGAACACGATGATCGTGAAGCCGTCATACAACTGCGCGCAGTCCACGTCGGCCGGCTTTAGATCCGTGCGTCCCCACATGAGCTCAGCAGCGTGAAATGGCGAGTTGTGGTTCATGTCAAGAACCTTTTCGAAGCCTGCCGGAAGCACGTCGGTGGCCGAGAGTGAAGCCGACTCGACGAACACTGGCTTCTTGGCGAAGTCATGTGCCCGCTCTTCGGTGGTGAAGATGATCGCCGAAGCGGAGTCAACTGGGTAGTCGCAGTCAAGGAGACGAACCGGCTTGCTCACGAACCGCGAGTTCAAGTAGTCGTCCATCGTCAGCGGATCGCGCATGATCGCGTCATCGTTCAGGGCAGCGTTGGCGCGCTGAGAAATCACGTGTGCGCCGAACTGCTCTTCGGTGGTGCCGTAACGCTCCATGTGACGCTGAGCTGGCAATGCCGAGATGGTCTGGATTGGTGTTACCGATCCAAATGGCTGCGTGAACTGCGAGTCGCCGGGAACAAACAGCGGCCCTTGCACTGAGTCACGCTCTTGTTCGCTGCTCAGGCGCTGGTTGATGACGCGCACCGTGAGCACTGTGTGTGCCTGACCGCTTTGGATTGCGGCGATCGCTGAGATCGCGGCATGGATGTAAGCAGGACCGCCCTGGTCAGAGTTGTAGAAGCTGATCGGCATCATCCCGAACATCTGTGCAACATCGAGAGCATCGATGCGATCTAGGCCTGGAGGCTCCGCGCCAGCGATGCCTGCGTGCAGCACGACACCATCGATCTGGTCAGCGGTAATTCCGCAGTCTCTCATTGCTGCCGTGACAGCCTGTGCGACCAATTGGCGACGGTTCAATCCGGTGCGACGACCGGTGGTGGAATAGCCGACGCCGATTGCGGCGACGCGATCACTCTTTGCCATGTGGTTCTCCTCGGAAGTTAAGTGGGTTGCGCCGGTCAGGCGAGCTTGAATAGTGGAAGGGTCAGCCCTGGGGCTACCTCTTGGAAGGTCACCTCGACAGGCATCCCGATGCGGATGTCATCGTTTGGTAAGTCAACGAGGTTGCTCGTGATGCGGATGTTTTCGTCTTCCTCAAGGGCCACGACGATCAGGTTGTACGGCACTTTGTCGACGAAGTAGGGGTGGAACGGCTGCACGGTGGTCGTGTGCGAGTAGATCGTGCCCCGACCTGAAACCCGTTCCGGTGCGAGATTGTCCATCGAGTAGCACTTAGGGCAGATTGGGCGCGGGTAATGAATATAGGTACCGCAGTCGCCGCAGCGAAGGATAAGTAGCTGATGATTGGCTACGCCCTCCCAGAAGAAACTCGTGAGGTTATCGACCTCAGGAATGGGTGGATAGTCGGCCGCTGTGGCCGACTCGGGGATGACAATGCTTGAGATTCCCATCGTGCGTTCCTCCGCTTCAGTAGCTCAACCGGCATGGGCAGCGTGGACGCTTCAGCCGGATTTGCAACAAGGTACTACGGTCGAACCGCAGCGCGCAGGGTTTTTGCTGCATCAATCTCACCCTAGGTCGGAGCACTCTGGGCTCATGGCGCTTCACGTGCTTTGCGCCGGGTTCCATCAGACTCACGTTGAGTGCAGATCAATTGAATTGCTCAACATCAGCGCCTCAAGCCAATAAACTTCTATCTGGATATACGCGAAGCGACTTTTCGCCAATAAGTGAGAACAACTGAACAGGTCGCTTTCACGCCCAAGACCATTGACAAGACCATTGAAAAGGAATCCTCATGGCTACCCGCACCCTTGGCACCACTGGAATGCATGTTTCTCAGCTTGCGCTCGGCACGATGATGTTCGGCAAGTGGGGTGAGCCCGACCATGATGTGAGCATTTCCATCATTCACCGCGCCCTTGATGCTGGCATCACGTTGGTTGACACCGCTGATATGTATTCCTTCGGCGAATCAGAAATCATTGTCGGCAAGGCGCTGGTTGGTCGCCGCGATGACGTCATCTTGGCCACCAAATTCCACAACCCCATGGGCCGCACTGATCCGTTAAAGCGCGGCAACTCGCGTCGTTGGATCATCAAAGAAGTTGAAGACTCACTTCGTCGTCTCCAAACTGACTGGATCGATCTCTACCAAGTTCACCGCCCAGAGCCTGGTACCGATTTCGAAGAAACCTTGAGCGCCCTATCTGACTTGGTGACCCAGGGCAAGATTCGCTACATCGGCACATCGACCTTCCCGGCAACACAAATCGTTGAAGGTCAATGGCTTGCCGAGAAGAAGAATCTCAAGCGCGTTGTTGCCGAACAGCCACCATATTCAATCTTTGTGCGCGGCATTGAAACCGATGTGCTGCCAACAGCGCAGAAATACGGCATGGGCACTCTCACCTGGAGTCCACTTGCCGGCGGGTGGCTCAGTGGCCGCTACCGCATCGAAGGTTCTACTGCTTCAGGCTCTGCAACCACGATTCGTTCAGCAAGCCCGGGTTTTGATCCAGACCTACCGGGTAACCAAGCCAAGTTGATTGCTGCCGATGCGCTTGCGGTGTTGGCGGACGAAATTGGCATCACCTTGCCGCAACTTGCCTTGGCTTTTGTGCTTGAACACCCAGGTGTTACTTCAGTCATCACTGGACCTCGCACGATGGAACAGCTTGAAACCCAATTGGGCGCAGATGAAATCAAACTGACTTCGGATGTGCTTGATCGCATTGATCAAATTGTTGCTCCTGGTACCAACCTTGAAGGCACAGATGGCGGTTGGGCTTTGCCATGGATGACACCGCAAGCACGGCGTCGCGGCTAATAACACACCGTTCATGAGTGTTGTGCGTATCCAAGACTGACGAACAGCACGGCCCGATCGCTTAGGCGGTCGGGCCGTGCTCATATTGGGCCAATGAACTACTACTGAAATATCCACCCGTCAATTGCTCGTTTGATGACCAGCAATCCCGGTCATCTACCCGCTAGATCGAGTGGATTCCTCGTTACGTTGATTGACTGAAGTCGTCGACGACTGGGGAGACACTGTGAACCCAACTTTGCAACTAGAACAACAAGAGAAGGTTCATGCTGCTTACCGGCAGCAAGCAAGCGATGTTCTCTCTGAACTGGGTTCCTCTGCTGATCAAGGCCTTACCGCAACTGAAGCCTCAGCCAGACTTGAACAGTTTGGACCAAACGAGATCCGCGGCGAAAAACCCCCATCCTTGGTAGCAATTGCATTGAGCCAATTGCGAGATTCCATGAATCTCATGTTGATTGCAGTGGCTATCGTCAGTCTCGTTATTGGAGAAGTAACGACTTCTGTGGTTGTCGCACTTTTAGTAGCGATGAACCTCACGCTGGGAACTAAACAAGAACTATCGGCAAGAGCCAGCATCGATGCACTTACAAAACTACAGGTACCTCAGAGCAGGGTTGTCCGTGACGGCACACTCATTTTGATTCCAGCCAAAAACATTGTGCCGGGCGACATTGTGCACGTTGAAGCAGGCGATCTGGTTCCAGCTGACGGCAGATTGATCCGTGCAGCCACCTGCGAAACGCAGGAATCCGCACTCACTGGCGAAAGTGCACCTGTCGCTAAAGGCGTCGAAACTTTGGATGGTGCTGACACTGCACTGGGAGATAGAAGCAACATGCTGTTTCAAAACACTTCAGTTACGCGTGGCACCGGCGTGATGGTGGTAACCGAAACTGGCATGAATACCCAAATGGGTCAGATAGCCAACATGCTCTCCAAAGTGACGAGATCCCGCTCCCCTCTCCAACGCGAACTGGACACCCTCACCAAAGTTATCGGGATCGTGGCCTGGACGGCAGTCGCACTCATTGTCATCGTTGGGCTCGTACGTGGTCTCGCGCTCACTGATGTGTTGCTCCTCGGTGTTGCTATGGCTATCTCAGCAATGCCAACAGGCATGCCGGCTTTCGTTTCGGCGTTGTTATCGCAAGACGCAAAAGCACTCGCCGATGCCAAAGCAGTGGTGAAGAACCTTTCCGATGTTGAAACACTCGGCGCAACAAGCGCTATCAATACCGATAAAACTGGCACGTTAACCATGAACGAAATGATGGTGTCCACCTTGTACGCCGAAGGGCACTGGTTCTCAGTTGAAGGAAGCGGCTATAGCAAATCCGGCGCTGTCCTTTCAGCTGCTGGTGTGCCCCTGCCCGACTTCACTCGTCTGGCTTATGGGCTCGTCCTCGCCAGTGATGCAACAGTCAGCGACGCCGGCGATGTTGTCGGCGATCCAACTGAAGCCGCCCTTGTCGTGCTTGCCGCAAAAATCGGTGTCGACGCCGAAGAAACTCGGCGTACGTATCCTCGACTTGCCGAGGTGCCCTTTGACTCAGATTACAAATTCATGGCGACCTTTCATCGGATCCAACTCGACGGTCAAGAACATCTGTTTCTGCTCGTCAAGGGCGGCCCTGATGTGGTGCTTGCTCGATGTTCGCAATCGGGTGGCCCACTCAAGTCTTCTCCCACCCCCATGGATCAGGCCAGCGCCGAACTTGGCGCAGCCAATGAACGCATGGGCAAGCAGGGCTTGCGAGTATTGGCCTTTGCCGCGCGCATTCTTGATGAGCAAGACGAGAAAATAATGGCGACTGATCCCATGTCACTCATTCATGACCTTGCCTTAGTCGGACTCGTCGGCATCATTGATCCACTGCGCTTGGAAGCAAAAGATTCCGTCGCGATAGCACTAAGCGCCGGCATTGACGTGCGAATGATTACCGGCGATCATGCCGTCACAGCACAGGCAATCGGCAAAGACTTGAGTCTGGGACCTGGCGCTATCAGCGGAGCTGAACTCAAAAAGCTGACAGACGATGAACTCAAGCGCCAACTTCCTGACCTCCATGTTTTTGGACGCGTCACGCCCGACGACAAATTGCGTTTAGTTCGCATCATGCAAGAAACCGGTCTCATCGTTGCTATGACTGGTGACGCCGTCAACGATGCTGCGGCGCTGAAGCAAGCAGATATTGGTGTAGCAATGGGTTCTGGCAGCGAAGTCACCAAACAAGCCGGTCGAATGATTTTGACCGACGATAACTTTGGCACCCTTGTTCACGCGGTTCAGTTGGGACGCATCACCTACGAGAAAATCGTGTCATTTGTTCGCATCCAGATGACTGCGTTGATGTCGCTGGTACTGCTTTTTGTGGCGGCTACCGTGTTCAACGTCAACGAGGGCATGGCACTCACTCCGTTAATGGTTATCTTCGTCGGCCTCTTCGTGGTGGTGTTCCCGGTGATCGTGGTCGCAGGAGATGAAGGTGCGCCAGACATCATGCTGCGACCACCAAGAAACCCAAAGGTGACTTTGACGAATACCCCATCGGTTCTGCGCTGGATTCTTTATGGCTTCATGCGCTTTCTTCCAGCTTTCGCTTGCTTAGTCTGGGGCCCAGACCTACCCAGCATTGATGCATCGAGTGCCTCAATGACGATGACTTTTGCCGTGATGGCATTGGGAGCAGTGCTTGGTGGTTTGGTGTTACGCCGAGACCCAACCAGCGGCATTGGGGAACCAATCGCGCGCGCGCTTGGGATTCTGGCGATCCCAGTGGTCGCGATTGTGCTTGCAACTGAACTGGGATTCCTTCAAAGAGGATTAATGACGCAGTCACTCACAGGCAGCCAGTGGCTCATTGTGATTGGCCTGGCAGCACTTGGTCCGATGGTTATCGAGGCAGACAAATGGATCCGCTGCCGCAACTCAAGCACCAAGAAACCGGAGATCGAAATAGGGAGGGCCTAGTCATGGCCAAAAACAAACACAAGAAGCGACATAAGCACGACGAAGCAACGCAAGCGCATAACCTCGACCGCATCGAAGCCAAAGAGGACTCGTCCAAGAGCAGCGATACGAAAATGCGGGAGAAGGAGTTCCAGAAGGCTATTCGCCCCTTGCATGGTGAATTAGTTGCGCTTCAGGACTGGGTTCTTGAGACCGGCGCGAAAATTATCGTGATCTTCGAAGGCAGAGACACTGCCGGCAAGGGTGGAACGATCAAAGCGTTGACCGAGCGGGTGAGTCCACGGGTCTTTCGTGTTGTTGCGCTGCCTGCTCCAACTGAGCGCGAAAAGACACAGATGTATATCCAGCGTTATCTCGAGCGCTTCGCTGCTGCCGGAGAAATCGTGATCTTTGATCGCAGTTGGTACAACCGAGCAGGCGTTGAAAGAGTGATGGGCTTTTGCACCCCGGAACAAACGAATAATTTTCTCAATATTGCTCCTGCAATGGAAAAGGCCATCGTTGATTCAGGAATTATCATTCTGAAGTACTGGCTTGAAGTGAGCGCAGACGAGCAGACAAAGAGATTGACAAGCCGACTCCAAGATCCCAGAAAAACCTGGAAGCTATCCGCACTGGATCTTCAGTCTTACACCCGTTGGTATGAGTATGGCGAAGCTCGAGATGCCATGTTTGATGCAACACATACAGGTTGGGCTCCGTGGCACGTTGCTCATACCGACGATAAAAAGCGTGGACGACTCAACATCATCAGCCATCTGCTCAGTTCTATCCCCTACGCACCAGCCAAGCCGTTGAAAGTTGAGCTTCCAGAGCGCCAACTGAAAGTTGAAAACGCCGAACGAGATCTTGCCAATCTGAGCATTCCGGCGGTGTTCTAGGCAGGGCAAAAAGGGAGCACAGCAGCAGGGCAGCGGATCAGACACTCTTATAAATTGAGTGATTTCCGATTCGACGCCAGAGAATTCGTACTTCCCCATCGCGTTCAATAAATTCAAAAGTCGCTCGACCATCAGGGCGAGCCAGCGACCAAGTCATTTCCCAAATTCTTGGTGCGCTCACCATTCGACGCACTCGAAGGGATCTCGGCCAAGAATTCAGTAGTCCTGTTTCTAAATATCGAACACAACCATCATGAAACTGCGTGATCGAGTTTCGAAATTGCAGCTGGTGTCCACCTGGCAAAGCGGAAAAGTCTGAGTCGAATCGAGTCGTGCGCTC
>WLNQ01000048.1 GCA_009699705.1 Actinomycetota bacterium
CGGCGTGACGATGTTGTTCTCGCGACCAAGGTCTTCAACCCCATTGGGGAAGGCATTAATCGTCGCGGGTCATCCCGACGCTGGGTTATCCAGGCATGCGAAGAGTCGCTTCGTCGGTTGAACACTGATTACATCGATCTCTATCAAGTGCACCGCCTTGATTGGGATACCGATATTGAAGAGATCATGGAAGGGATGTCTTCGCTCGTGCAACAGGGCAAGGTCCGATATTTGGGCAGTTCGACGTACCCTGCCGAATGGATTGTGGAGGCACAATGGGCAGCGCGCCGCCGCAACGCTGCGCGATTCATTTGCGAGCAGCCGCAGTACTCAATTTTCGCTCGGGGAATTGAAACAGATGTGTTGCCAACAGCAAGCCGGCACAACATGGGTGTCATCCCTTGGAGCCCACTGGCGGGTGGCTGGTTGACGGGAAAGTATCGTCGAGAAGTGGGAATCCCTAAGGATTCTCGATTCGGTAACGGTGGCAGCTTTGCTCGGATGTCGCGCTTGGACGAACAGCCAGAAGTATTGGATGCGCGTTACGAACTCGTGGATCAACTTGATGCAGTTGCGGCGAATGCAGGTATCACCCTGACCCAGTTGGCTTATGGTTTTGTGGATGCTCATCCGGCAGTAACAGCGACAATCATCGGTCCACGGACCCGCGCCCAGTTAGATGATGCATTGGCTGCATCCAGCGTGAAGTTAGATTCGTCCACCTTGGACGCAATCGACGCCATCTGTCCCGTTGGTTCTATGGCCCCAGGAATCTCCAATAGCGCCCCAAACCCCGCTTTCAAGCGAGGAAATCGCCGACGTTCATAAGTGCGGTAGCCACGTTGCGCGGCTGTGATGGCCTAGCATCGCAAGTGTGAAGTTGAAACAGATCACGGAGTCGATCAAGTTCGCCTGGGGGATGCGAGGTGCCCCGGGTATTCCTGCTGGCGACTACCTGACGCGTCGGGCCAATATGGATCAAATGATGGCCAAGTTGTCGGAACGGGCCATCTTGCCTTCTTCGATTGCCATGACTGACATCACTGTTACTGGCCGGCATGGTCAACGTATCCCTGCTCGCGTCTATCGAAAAGCTGGTTCGACTTCGCGGGCGCTCATGGTTTTTGTGCATGGCGGCGGAATGATCATGGGTTCCATTGATGGGAATAACTCCACAGTGTCCCGTTATGTGGACAAGACCGGTATCCCGGCGTTGTCTGTTGGTTATCGGCTCGCCCCTGAACACCCGTATCCAGCCCAGCAAGATGATGTGATTGAAGCTATCGCCTGGGCACATTCGCATGCGGGTGAGCTCAATATTGATCGGTCGCACATTGGCTTGGTCGGTGAGAGCTCTGGTGGCGGAATCTCTGCTGGCGTGGCATTAAAATTACGTGATGCAGGAGAGCATCCAATTGCATGCCTACTGTTGGTTTATCCGATGCTTGACGATCGCACAACTTCCGCTAAGGCAATCGCATCAAAATTCCTGACTTGGACTGTTGCGGATAACGTTACTGGTTGGAACTGTTTACTTGAAGGCAAAGCTGGGGCTGCTGATGTCTCAGCATATGCCGCACCCGCACGCGCAACAGATTTGCGGGATCTTCCGCCCACGTACATTGAAGTTGGCGATCTGGATCTCTTCAAAGACGAAGATGAGAAGTTTGCGAAGGATTTGAAGGCAGCAGGTGTTGAAGTGGAGTTCCACCTTCGCCATGGGGCGCCTCACGGGTTTGAAATTATTACACCTGAATTACGTGAAGGTGTGTTTAAGCAACGTTCGGCATTCTTAAGCACACACTTATCTGCTTAACGCCAATTGACGAGATGCATGATCTGTGTTGCTCGAGTTGCAGCAACGTATAGGTCTGCGCCTCGTTTAGTTTGAAGGCCCAAAGCATCAGGATCGACCACGAACACCACATCGAATTCGAGTCCCTTGGTATCGCGGGCAGTAAGTATTGCAATGGGTGCATCTAGGGCAGTGTCGCCAATTCCGAAGGCGTCGCTGGCTGCTAATAACTGCGGTGCGAGCTCATCTATTTGATCATCGGGAATGATGACAGCCGTGCGCCCGGCGAGATCCTTGATTCCAGAAATCACAAGTTCGGCTAATTCATGTTGCGCCACAGTGTGATATTCCACGGGCGCACCTTCACGCACTGGGTGGAGTTCGGGAGCATCGCCGCCCGCCGCCGTAAGTAGCTCGGTGGCGACATCGGCGATCTGTGAGGTAATGCGATAGGTCACGGTGAGCACATGTAAATCAAGATTGCCGCGAACATCGCCAAGTGCTTCTTCCCAATCGCGAGCACCCGCTGGATGACTTGTTTGCTGCACATCTCCAACGATGGTCATTGACTTACGAGTGGCTCGGCGAGATAAGACTCGCCATGCCATCCGTGAGAGTTCCTGCGCCTCATCGACCACGATGTGCCCGTAGACCCAGGTGCGGTCCACTGAAGCAAGTTCGGCAACTGAGCGACGTTCATGTGAACTTGCCATTCGACCCACAAGCCCGGCTGCATCAATCCAGCCACCCATCTCGGTGTTGTCTAGGGCTTGGGCTGCATGCTGCAGTTCATGGCGCATTTCTGCTGATTCCCGGGCATTGGCACGAGCAGCGTCAGGGTCCCAGGGGCCTAGAAGTTCAGCAGCCTCATCGATGAGTGGAATGTCATCAATCATCCATGATGTTTCGCGATCCTTGAAAATGAGCAGTTGTTCTTGTTTGCTTAAAACGCCATCGGCTGCAGCTTTGAGTGCGGCTGGAGTGGAAAGCAAGCGACGAACTAAATCCTCTGGCGTGATCGGCATCCACATGAGATTGAGTTCGCGCCTGATATTTTTATCTTCAACAAGTTCACTCACGTGGTCGCGTCGAACTTCAGAGTCTGACGAATCTTCGCCGTGTTGTTTGGCGCGGTAGGACGCAAGATGATCCAGTGCACGATTCAAGAATGAATCTCGACCAGCGTGAAAACTTTGGTGACTCCCTACAGCGCGCTCAGCATCAGCTAATTGGCGAGCTGTGATTTTTACTTGGGAACGATCTTCCATCGTGATGGTGAAATCTTCACGCGGTATGCGTCTGCGTTGTTTAACCGCGTTGGCAATGACCTGAGCCATGCGCAGGTCGCCTTTAATTGCGGAAACTTCGTCAAGATCGTGTTTACGAGCATCGATGCCTGGATACAGCTGGCCGGGGGTCAGCAGCACAACATCAGTCTCGCCCAAACTTGGCAGCACTTGATCGATGTAATGCAAGAAGGTGGGTGAGGGTCCAACGATTAAGACGCCGTCGCGAGCGAGCTTGTCGCGGAAGGTGTAGAGCAACCAGGCTGCTCGATGGAGCGCGACGACCGTCTTTCCGGTTCCGGGCCCGCCTTGCACCACGGTGAGTTGGTTGAGTGGGCTGCGAATGATGGCGTCCTGATCAGCGGCAATGGTAGCGATGATGTCGCCCATGCGTCCTTCACGTGGCGCATCTAAAGATGCAGCCGCAGCGCGTGATTCAGTCAAGGTCGGGTCGCTGAGAATCTCGTCCTCAACATGGGTGACCGTGCGTCCTCGCAAAACGATTCGACGTCGAAGAGCAATGCCTAGGGGATTAGCGAATGTTGCTTGGTAGAAGGGTGCAGCGTTTGGGGCACGCCAGTCGATGAGGGCTGGCTCTCCTTCGCTGTCGCGCAAGCCGATGCGACCAATGTGGTGACTGCCGCTGTCGCCGTCGATCCGACCAAAACATAAGCGGGTGTCTGATGCCCGAGCTTGTCTGATTTGGGCGATCAAATTATCCATCATTGCTTCGCGTTCGAGTTCATCTTGACCAGTGCCCGTGCTGAGCTGATTTGAGGTCGTGGTGATGCGGTCATCGAGATGGCTGACGTAGGAGGACAAAAGGGCGTAGCAATGATCGACGTACGCCTGCTCAAGTGCTAGCGACTGATCCATTACACCCCCTACATTTACGACGTGCCTCACGACGTGAAATTCTCCCGGCAAGGCGCACTAACTATGCCATGCCTACCTGTAGACCAACATCGACAGGTCGATTAAGCCGGGGCAGGCTGATTGGACCTAGCAGGAAAGTGAAATACACATGGCCCCCAAGCCTGGGGCTAGAGGTAAAAGTGAGTCTTAAGCTGCGTGTTCGAAAGGTTCGGTGGGTGCATAGGGATGCTCGGGATCTCGGCCGGTGAGGTATTTGGAGACGCCGTACACGGCTCCAGCTATCGGCACTGCAATGAGTGCACCAACGATTCCTAGGGCGATAGATCCGGCAGCGATAACTATGACGATCGCTAACGGGTGCAAGTTGACGGCTTTACCCATGACCAATGGTTGCATGACGTCCCCGTCGAAACTTCCCACAATGATGGTCAGCAAAATGACCAAGAGCGCGGTCACTGGCCCGTTCTCAGCCAAGGCAACAACCGCGGCGAAGAAGGTGGCTATCGGCGCACCGATGACAGGAATGAAGGCGCCTAGGAAGACCACTGCAGCCAAGGCCGGCGCGAGTGGCACGCGCAAGACCAAGAGTCCGATGAAAACCAACGTGGCGTCCAGAAAGGCGATCACCACAATGCCTCGGGTATAGCCAGCGATAGATCCCCAAGCAATTCGTCCCGAAACGTCGACATGTTCACGCAAATTCTTTGGAATCCAGGTCAGGATCCACCCCCAGATAGTTGCTGGGGCCATCAAGAAAAAGATGACACCAAAGATAAATACGGACCCGGCAATGATGAGGGTGCCGATTGATCCGACAGCACCAAGAGCGTCGCCGGCTATTCCCTTTGCGATTGATGTGCCCCAGTTTTGTAATTGGGTGATCAGTGAGGTGAATTGGGTGTTTGACAACTCAAGGGGGCCAGTCTTGAGCCATGTCTCAATGTCTGAGAACCCTGAGCTGATTGATGCAGCCAGCTTGGGACCTTCTTCAATACTAGATTTCACTACGGTGCCAAGGATTACTACCACAGCTACCAAAATCGTAATGAGCGCCAAAATCATGGATACGATTTTTGGTAAGAGTTTGTTGTAAAGGTTCATTACAGGTGATGTCCATGCGGTGACCAAGAGCGCGAAAAAGAGTGCGAAAACGACGGGAAAGATCCCGTTAAGAATAAAAAGGATGAAGGCGAATCCCGCTACCATTACTAGTAGGCGCCAGGTGAAGCCAGACAGGGTTCGAAGGGTGTCCGGAATATTCTCTTCAGTACTCAACTTCGCAGCCTTTCGAGGATCAGAGTGCGAACGCTAGCCCATTACAGCGGTGAAACGCTGGATGCTGGCGAGAAATACTTAGTCAATACGAACAAGGCCGTGCGGGGTGTTGAACACCACTGCAACGACGCCTGGTTCTTCAGCATCGACCCATTCAACGAAAACGCCATCCATAACATCCATGAATGAGCCGTCAATCCAAGGGTTCACTGTTTCTGGATCACCAGAAATTTCGATTCGCTCGACGCTGACGCTCGTGGAACCTGAAGAAGGGTGTTCGTCGGCGGAAGTCAACCACTCAACAAAAAATGGCAATTGTGGATCTTCCATGGTGTTCAAAAGGCCGAGCTGCTTCCACTCAAGCTTGACGCCATCGGGACGGATGCGGTGGCCTGCAGTGGCTGCACGACCTAGACGTTTTTCAATAGGTCCGATGTCATTTACGGAAACAACCCAACTCATCCAGCCGCCGCCATCTTGAGCGAACTTGCTCACCGCGCGACCAAATGGAGCCTTGTCTGCTGCTGGGTGGTCGAGGGCGGAAACAACTTCGATGTAGCAGCCATTAGCTAACGGCAAAATGAAATTTCGGGTACCGAACTGAGGGTGTCGACCACCATCACGAAACGATGCACCGAGGTCCCCACCGATGCGCTGAACTACGTCAGGAAGTTCGCTTGCCGTACAGGCATATGAGAGGTGATCTAGACGCATGGCTTTATGATGCCTAATGGGTTTCTTGGCCCTGACACGGCCCCCCTTTTGCTCAAAATGTGGCAACCTATGTTCTATGTCGTCACCCACACCCGCCGCCCAGATCGATAAGAAGAAGTCGCTGATCCTTGGAGCAGTGGGATTGTTCTTCATTGTCATTATTTTCTGGAAGGTCATTCCCCAGATTGGCAGCTATTCCGAGGCTTTAGATGCTTTACAAGCTATGGGGTGGTTGCCGATTGTTTTAGTGGTTGTGTGTGTGCTCGTCTACCTCACCGCATACGGACTGCCTTTCATGGCAGCGACTCCTGGACTGCGATTCTGGCCATCTGAACAGATCAACCAGGCGGCGTTCGCCATTAGTAACGGCGTACCGGGTGGCGGTGCAGTAGGGCTTGCTTTTCAGTACGGGATGTTGGCGACCTACAAGGTTGCCCCGGCGTCAGCCACCTCAGCGATCACTGCCGTGGGCATCTGGAGCACCTTCATCTCACTTGGATTCCCAATTCTGGGTGTTGTAGCTCTGGTGATCGGAGGCGAAAACGGCAGTTCCTATATTTGGGCGGGAATTCTAGGCTTGGCCATCTTGGCCGGCGTCATCGTGGGATTCACTTCGCTGATGCGCTCTGAATCAGCAGCCCGCTGGATGGGGCGAACAGGAAACAAGCTCATCGGTCCATTCAGGACAAAGATCAAGGCCATCGCGACGATTGATCTCGTTGCCCCTCTGGTGAGTTTTCGAGAGAGCATGTACGACGTGCTCAAGCGTCGATGGGCAGCGCTTTCGGCAGCGCAAATAGCTGTGTCAGTCACCCAATTCTCGGTTCTCTACGTTGCCTTGCGAGGTATCCAAGGTTGGGATACTCCCGGCACCTCAATATTGCTGGTGTTCGCAGCATTCGCGATCAGCCAACTCGGCATGATGATTCCCATTACTCCAGGTGGGCTTGGAACAGTTGATGCAGTCATGATCAGTTTGTTGGTCAAGTTCGGGGTAGACAGCGGCGAGGCAACTGCCGCGGATCTGGTCTGGCGCGCATCTTCATACATTCCGCAAATAACGATCGGCATCATTGCGCTGGTGGCTTGGACGAAGAAGGCAGGCCAGACTTTTGCTACCACAACCAAGGATGCCTAGTTAGCGGCGTGTCGCTGTAAGCAGCCAAGGATGGGTCCCCTAATGTGATCACTGCTCGGTCGTCGCGGGAGGGGAAGCCTTCGACGGCCGAGTTTTTTATCTGTCGCGCCTGTTGCTTTCCACAGGTAAATAATTCGCCGGTTGCTATCCACAGACAGCGTTGCGATTGTAGTAGCGAGATAGATTTTGAACTTGGGTGAGTTCATGACTTTCATGACGGCTCGCGTGCCCGCACAAGTACTTCGGAGTACAGACCACGTACTAGCTTCACTTCCGTTCCTCCTTGGTTTCCAGCCTCATTCCAGTGCGGTCCTGATGTGGGTGCGTGAAGGTACATTAATTCTGACGCAGCGAATCGATATACCTCAAATACCTATAGGCAGCAACGACTCTTCAACGTTGGACGAGTGGGCCATTGGCGTCATCAAGTCTGCGAGTCATGCTGATTCGCACGAGGTTTTGATTGCAATATTTCCACCGGTGCTCACCAAGGATTTAGGCCCAGGATTAGCGACGACCCAAGATTGCGATCGTTCAGCCTGTAGAGATTTAGTGGCTGCGCTCAGCAGAGCATTGGTTGCAGCTGCGAAGTATCCCTTTGCCGCATGGTTGGTTGTCGAAGACGACTTTTGGAAATTCGATTTTGCAACATCCAATTTTTCGCATACACGTCAAACGGTCGATCCGCAGGTGATTAGTGAAGTGCACGATGACTTTCTCAGTGCCGGATGGCGGCACCTGACTAACCGTCAAGAAGTGGTCAATGAATTCGATGCAGATGCTGGTGAACAACAGTTGATGTTGGGTGTGATTACAGAGCAAGCGAAAGATGTTGAGACGGGGGAGCGGCAAGCCCGTCGAGATGAATCCATCAGCAGCATGGTTGATTCTTTAAATACAAGTTCAACCGATCACTTAGCGCAGGCCCAAATCATCACAGGGCTTATGGATGTTCAGTTGCGCGATTGTGTCTTGTGGCAACTTACGAATCACGACCGTTTGGCCAGTTGTGCGCATACCCTTCGCCTTGCCTTACGGGCAGCTCCTTCCGGATATAGAGCACCTCTTGCCACCGTGACCGCATTGGCATTTTGGCTACAAGGTGACGGGGTCCGGGCCGGTGCCGCGCTGGCGCAAGCCAGTCTCGATAACGCTCACTACGGTCTTGCGCACTTGGTCGACATTGCTCTGACCAATGGGGTCGCGCCAAAGATGTGGAGCGAGAGCATGGGGAAGGTGCCATATGAGGCATGCAGAACTGGAGTTGCCTCTTACTTGCAGTAGCAAGACCTTGGTGTGCGCATGAGAGTCAGGGTCTGTATATTCCTGTTTAGGTCAAGAGTTCCAGCGTTAAGCCCCGGCTAACTGGACGGCAACCCTCCATCCGCGGTGGGGTGCTCCGTGGTGAGGACCAGGCCCTGTAAGTAGAGGGCAAGCGCGGGTTTTACACACCCACACCAGCACGGCTGCTTTACCTGTACCCAAAAACTTCACTCCTATGACACGAAAGGCAAGCCATGAGCGAGAACTGGGCTTTTGACACCCTACAAATCCACGCTGGTCAAGCACCTGACGCATCGACAAATGCGCGAGCGCTCCCGATTTACCAAACCACTTCATATGTCTTCAATGACACTCAGCACGCATCGAACCTTTTTTCACTTAAAGAACTTGGCAACATTTACACCCGTTTGATGAACCCGACCACTGCTGTGGTTGAAGATCGCATCACCGCCCTTGAAGGTGGCGTCGGTGGCTTGCTCGTAGCTTCCGGCCAGGCAGCTGAAACCTTGGCGATTCTCAACATCGCTGAAAGCGGCGATCACATCGTTTCAAGCCCATCCCTTTACGGCGGCACGTACAACCTGTTCCATTACACCTTGCCAAAGTTCGGCATCACGGTCACTTTCGTAGACAACCCAGATGATCCAGAGTCCTGGAAGGCTGCAATTCAGCCGAACACCAAGGCGTTCTACGCGGAATCGATTGCTAACCCAAAGAACGATGTGCTCGACATTGCTGCTGTAGCCAAGGTTGCGCATGACTATGGCGTGCCGTTAATCATCGACAACACGGTCGCAACTCCGTATTTGATTCAGCCCTTGAAGCACGGCGCTGACTTTGTGGTGCATTCTGCAACGAAGTACCTCGGTGGCCATGGCACTTCGGTTGCCGGTGCAATCATCGACGGTGGCAGTTTCGACTTTGCACAAAATCCTGAGCGATTCCCTAACTACAACCTGCCAGATCCGAGCTACCACGGCTTGGTCTACGCCCGCGATCTCGGCGTCGGTGGCATGTTCGGTGTGAACCTTGCATTCATCTTGAAGGCTCGCGTGCAGTTGCTTCGCGATCTTGGTGCAGCGGTTTCACCATTCAACGCCTTCTTGATCTCACAGGGCATCGAAACCTTGTCGCTTCGCGTGCAACGTCATAGCGACAATGCACTTGCCGTGGCTAAGTTCCTCGAGGCTCATCCACAGGTCAAGAGCGTGAACTACTCCGGACTTGAGAGCAGCCCTTGGTATGCACTCGGTAAGAAGTACGCACCAAAAGGCAACGGCGGCGTTCTTGCTTTCGAAATTGAAGGCGGAGTTGAAGCCGGTTCGAAGTTCGTCGAAGGCCTTGTGTTGCATAGTCACGTTGCCAACATTGGCGATGTGCGCAGCTTGGTGATTCACCCAGCTTCAACGACTCATTCACAGCTCACACCAGAAGAGCAGATCACTGCAGGTGTGACACCAGGTTTGGTTCGCCTAGCCGTTGGTATTGAATTCATCGACGACATCATCGCTGACATTGAAATTGGATTCGCAGCGTCGAAGGCCTAATGCAATGACGTACGGACCGATCGCCTACGAGGGTCTCCCACCTGCCAGCGCTGCTTGGCGGGAAGGGGATCCCGTAGGCGATCGTCTTTTTATTGATATCGGTGAATTCACGACCGAATCAGGCTTCACATTTCCAAACGTCACAGTGGCCTATGAAACATGGGGCGAACTCGCGGCCGATGGTTCTAACGCGGTCTACATCGCGCACGCCTTGACTGGTGATTCTCACGTGGCAGGGCCCGCGGGAGTTGGCCATAAAACTGCTGGTTGGTGGGATGAGCTTGTTGGCCCAGGTATGGCGATCGACACAGATATTTGGTTTGTGGTGTGCGCAAATATTCTTGGCGGCTGCCAAGGCACCACCGGCCCAGCTTCGCTCGCACCTGACGGCAAGCCATGGGGGAGTCGCTTTCCTACAGTGACGGTAACCGACATGGTGAAAGTCGAATATCAATTGACGCAGCGCTTAGGGATCGATCGCTGGGCGTTATTGCTGGGTCCATCTCTTGGTGGCATGCGAGTACTGGAGTGGATGGTTCGCTATCCCCAACTGGTCACTAGCGGAATGGTTCTTGGTACAACGGCTGCGGTGAGTGCTGACGAGATTGGTACCCACGCTGCCCAACTTGCTGCAATCTATGCAGATCCATATTTCTTGGATGGCGACTTTTACGATCAACCCGACGGTCAAGGGCCGCATCGCGGAATGGGTGTGGCGCGCCAAGTTGCGCACCTGACTTACCGAAGCGAAACTGAACTTGGCGAACGATTCAATCGCGATTACCAAACTGGCGAAGATCCATACGCTTGGCAAGATGGCAAGCGCACCGGTCGCTTTGCACTTGAGTCATACCTTGCGCATCATGCAGACAAGCTTGCTCGACGTTTTGATGCAAATACCTACATCGCGCTCACAAACGCTATGACACTTTTCGATCTTGGCCGTGGACGCGGCGGCACCGCAGCAGCACTCAGTGCGATCACTGCACCACTGACGGTTGTGGGCATCAACTCTGATCGACTCTTCCCGGTACATCAGCAGCAACATATCGTCGAGCATGCACCTGGTGCGGGCGATTTATATGTCGTGGACTCGCTTGTAGGGCATGACGGATTTCTGGTAGAAGATCAGCAAGTTGCTCGTTACGTTGCAATCGCCTTAGACCGGTTACGCGAACTTGCATAGACGCTTGAAGTTGTCCACAGCTCAAGTATTGGGTCTTATATTCCAGAGCAATATTTCCTAGCGTTGCGCTATGCGCCCGCCGAATTCCTATGCCTTATTCGCCGTCAGCTTGATCTTCCCTCTTGTCACATGGATGCCCGTTTCGTGGGCGGTCGATGTAACGAGCGATGATGCGGCAGATCAGTTCGTCGGAGCTGGTCAGGCGCAGCACAACTCGCCCGGTCGCGAGTCCCAGCCGGGCACAGGGCATGGCTGTAGCCAATGCCAATGGATGCTGGGTGACCCTTGCTCATCTCAATACAACTCCATTGCCTGTGGCACGGTCACGGAAGGCTGTTCATTGGGCCAGGAGCAACGAAGGCAGTGGTTCTCAGTTGACGATGGATTGACGTGGCAAGACCGAGGGCTGGTGTGTATTGGTGCTGGATCTGCCGCGATTGATCCAGGCGGCGAACAGTTGCACGCGGCGTTCGCCCGATCCGTTCCGCCAGTTCACATCAGGGTAGAACCAAATACGGGGGTATTGCCCCAAGTCCCAGCAATTTTTGATTCTGGCCAGCCGCAGTCGCTTGCGCCTTCAACTCACCTCGTTGGCTCGGTGAGCGTGCGGCTGATGCCGACGGCCTCCTGGTTTTGGACTTTTGGGGACGGATCAGCCCTAGAAACACACATCTCGGGCAGCCATTACCCGCATTTCGAGGTAAGCCATACCTATGGCAGGGCTGGCAACTTCCGGGTTCAACTCACCACTGTCTGGCAGGCGACGTACAGTATTGACGGTCAGGGACCGTTCGCAGTGGACGGTGAAATCACTCAAGAATCCACGATAGACGTGCTTGTCGGGCAAGGCCGGGCGGTGCTGGCACCAAACCGCTAGATGTATGACACAATTGTCCACACCACGGCCCGTCCAAGTCCTTCACAAGGCTTGACACGGGCTCTTGTCGTGGCCCTCGTTGAAGAAAGGCGCTGAAGACTCACATGGCGACCGCAACAAAAAAGACTACTGAATCAACAGTCCAGCCTGCCGCGAAGAAGGCTGCACCAGCAAAGAAAGCGGCGGTTGTCGTGAAGGCTGCTGCCCCCGCGAAGAAGGCTGCACCAGCTAAGAAAGCGGCGGTTGTCGTGAAGGCTGCTGCCCCCGCGAAGAAGGCTGCACCAGCAAA